>NZ_SCOK01000039.1:0-54210 GCF_005502555.1 Pseudomonas sp. D(2018) | reverse complement strand
TCGGATATATCCCGCCCGCGGAGGCTGAGGCAAACTTCCACCAGCAACAAGCAGGTCAGGCCATGGCGGCCTGACTTAAACGAAACGGCCTCCACAGAACCCGGGGCGATTCAGTAGAGCTCTGGTACGACCTGCATGGGTGCTCACTCAAAGACCACAAATACCGACTTGCTCGCACCATGGCGGTAGTCGAGCGACTGCATAACCCATGCGTGTCTGACTTCGATACGCTCGCCTGGGCCCGTTACCGCCAATCACGTCTTAGGGATGTGTCGCCGCACACGGTCAACCATGAGCAGCGTTACCTCTCTGCTGTTTTCTCAGAGCTGACCCGCCTGGGGGCATGGGTGGGAAACAACCCTCTCGCCAAGGTCCGCCAGATCAAGACCGATCAGGTAGAGCTCACATTCCTGACCTTGGCGCAGATCGAACAACTCCTCGAGGAGTGCCGCAAGTCCACGAACAACCACACCTACCCGGTGGCGCTGATCTGCTTGGCAACCGGGGCTCGTTGGGATGAAGCGGAGTCGCTGCAGCGCACGGCCATCTTCGGCGGCAAGGCACACTTCCACCGGACCAAGAACCGACAGTCAAGGTCAGTGCCGATCCCGGCAGAAGTGGAGGCGATAGCGCTCAAGATCGGGATGCCCGGTAATGGCAGGCTGTTCATGTCCTGCAGGGCTGCGTTTCGGAGTGCGTACCAACGCTGTGGCTTCCACACACCGGGGCAGATGACCCATATCCTGCGGCACACCTTTGCCAGCCACTACATGATGGGCGGCGGGGACATCCTCAGCCTGCAGCGGATCCTGGGGCACTCGTCGATCACGATGACTATGCGCTACGCGCACCTGTCTCCCGATCATCTTGAGTCGGCCTTGAGGTTGTCGCCTCTCGCGCAGAGTGATCATTCGGTGGTGGCACCATGCGGAAGCGTGGGTTAACATGGTTTAACGCTTAACGTTAAGGATTAAGGCGTGATTCTGAGCTTTCAATGTCAGGAAACTCGAGCTCTGTTCGAAACGGGTGATTCGCGGCGCTGGCGAAACATCCTGAACGTCGCTACTCGAAAGCTGGTGATGCTCAACGCGGCCACTGAGCTTCGAGACTTGCAGTCCCCGCCCGGCAATCGGTTGGAGCAGTTGGCTGGCAACAGGGCTGGGCAATACAGCATCAGGATCAACGATCAATGGCGGATTTGCTTCGAATGGACCGAGGCAGGCCCTGCCAACGTTGAGATAGTCGATTACCACTGAGGAGGAGGCACCATGGCAATCAATGGCATGCGGCCCATTCATCCTGGAGAAATTCTGCGAGAGGAGTACCTGGAGCCACTTGGCATCGCTCCGGCAGCGCTTGCTCGTGCGCTACATGTATCCGCGCCGACCGTGAACGACATTGTCCGTGAACGTCGCGGGATCACTGCTGACATGGCTCTGCGACTGGGCCGCTACTTCGATACCTCCGCCCAGTTCTGGATGAACCTGCAGACTGAGTACGCGCTGGCGACTACGTACGCAGAGGCTGGCGAAGAGATCGAGCATGAGATAGAGCCGCTGCGAGCGGTCGGATAGGCCAGTCAGTTCACATACCACACGGAAGTTCAAAGCCCTGTATGAAGAAGCTCATCCTCATCCTTGCTGTCGGTTTCGCTGCGTGGCAGTTCCATTTCAAACACCAGGATCGCCAGACGATCACAAGCTACGACAGTAATAGCTTCACCGCTCAGCCTGCTTCGCCCAGCCTTGCTCGTTCGTATTCGTGTGATGGGCGGACTTACTGCTCGCAGATGAGCTCGTGCGAAGAGGCGACTTACTTCCTGCAGCACTGCCCTGGAGTGAAGATGGACGGGAACAATGATGGCGTCCCCTGTGAGCAGCAATGGTGCAACTGAAAGGGGGCGTAGACAGGGTGTAGTCACTTTGTAGTCACTACCCCAGAAAGCACAAAGGGCTAGCTTGCGCTAACCCTTTGATTTGTATGGTGGCTACACCGGGACTTGAACCTGGGACATCAGCATTATGAATCACCCGAGCAGCAACCTGCTGGCCCACAAAGGCCCATAAACCGGGCATGTCAGACACTCACCAGCCACGTAAAACCACAGTTTTCCAACAAAATTGCTTCATGTAGTCACGTCGGAAATTTGTGATATCTGGTGGTGATCTCCTAAGCGATTTATTAGTTTTTCTCCGGAATCTAAGCTCTTTATGAGGTTCTGGACTTCTTCGATGTAGGATAATTTGAGAACAAGCTTGTCTCGTCTATCGTTTAACTCTGAGATCATCTTCCCCATTAAAATTGCAAGTGTGTGTCGGCTTTCGTTTTTAGGGCTAAGAACCATGAAATAATACGGCGATGGAAAGTGGTTTGGCACTATATGTTGTTCTATAACTTCTTGAATGCCTTCAAGCGAGGTGTCATAGTTTCCAATGACCGGCCCCTTTCCTAATTCCAATAGGCGGAATTGCTCATTGGAGCTTCCTGTAATTTTTGCAAATACTAGATAAGTTTTATCTTTATAGGCTGGATGGTAGCTAAGGTTATTATCGGTGTTCGCGACTGCAAGATAGCCAAATTTTGGATAATTATTTAGGTGTTCTGTTTCTGTGTATGCCTCGGCTATCTTTGGCTTTATGTGGTCCTCTAAGTAAGCTCGCCATTGTTCAAATTTTTCAATGACTCGTGGAGTTTTTTCCTCAAATAGGCTTAGCTCAAGTATTCTGTATCCGAGTGCTAAAATAATTAGGCCTGATTGTATGGATGCATATAGAGGAAGGGCGAACGGCGTCTCTGATCTTATGCCTTTGTATTCTATGAGGGTGTCAACCGACGTTGCTAAAGAAAATACAGATTTGTGCAGTTGCTCCCTTAGGTCGTCGCTGAATTTCTTATGTTTTTTTATGTTCTCTAGAATGTCTGTCACGCCATTTATGTGTGTTGTAATTTGGGCGTGGAGCATTTGCCGAGTAGACGCTCGTTCGTTCTCGGCGATAAATTCTTGCAAGGCTCTGATTTCATTTAAGATTTGATCTAGTTTTTGATTTACCATTTCTAGTTGTTTGGAGACGGATTCTCTCCAATCTTTTTCTGAGCTTCTTACAGCTTCTACTATTATTGCTCCTATACCGCCCCCGAGTGATGCGGCAATACTATCGGCTACGCTGTATAGAATTTCGTCCCACGGAAAATCAGAGCTTGAATTGCTTTGTGTTGATATGGCGTAAAGAGATGTTTCGGTTAGGGAGTATTTTTTGAAGAGGGATTCTGCTTCTATTTCAAGCATAACAACCTCCGGATAGTTATATTTGAAAAGAGAGGTTTCTGAGTCGAGATTTTTAGCTTAGCTAAGAATCTGAATTTTTGTAGTTCTTCTGGGCTGGACAGTGACGCGCATTTGCTCTGGATATTTTCAACTCGGACCTTGAGGGTAATTGTCGTTTTTGCCAGAGATTCCTGGATTGGCCGAACTCGTCTCGCTCACACAATGAGTGCTTTTGGAAAGCTTTGAAGTAATCAGTTTTTTGGGTGCTGTTTTGTTGAAAAAACCTAGACTTGACAGCCACTTATGCCTAGTATTTGCACAAGATTCTTCCCCCTGTCGGCGCTGATTGAAAATTGACCCACCCTGCCGATTGAAAAATGACCCAGGGCGGCTTGCCGATTTTCACCTCGGCAATTGTGGATAAGCCTAGCAGTCGACAAACCTGCAAACGAAGCTGACCCCACCTTCCAATCCTGTGGCGGGGTCAGCCCGGCGAGATCAGAACGGGTCGTCCTCCGCTTCTTCCCCATGCTGCCGTTTGCGCTCCCGTGCCTGGATCTTGGTCTGGGCAGCCAGACTGCTGTTTTGCAGGCGGTAGGATTCGTTGCCGGTTTCGACGATGTGGCAGTGGTGCGTCAGCCGATCCAACAGCGCCGTGGTCATCTTGGCATCACCAAACACACTCGACCATTCGGCGAAGCTGAGGTTGGTGGTGATGATCACGCTGGTGTGCTCGTACAGCTTGGAGAGCAGGTGAAACAGCAGCGCGCCACCGCTTTGGCTGAAGGGCAAATACCCCAGCTCATCGAGGATCACCAAATCCGCTCGCAGCAGCCCGCGGGTGATGCGTCCCGTCTTGCCCTCGTGCTTTTCGCGCTCCAGCAGGTTGACCAGGTCGACCGTGGAGTAGAAGCGCACCCGCTTGTTGTGCTGCGTGATGCCGGACACGGCCAGGGCCGTCGCCAGGTGCGTTTTCCCCGTCCCCGGGCCACCGATGAACACCACGTTCTGCGCGGTATCCGTAAACGTCAAACTGGACAGTTCCTTGACCAGCCTGGCGTCGGCACTGGAGACACTGAAGTCGAAGCCCGCCAGGTCGCGGTGCATGGGGAGCTTGGCCATGTTCATCTGGTGGCTCACCGAGCGCACGGCGCGATCGGCATGCTCCTGTTCAAGCAGATGTTCGAGCAACCATTTGGATGACGCCGTGGTGGATTCGCCCTGAGCGGCCAGCTCGGCCCAGGCGTTGGCCATGCCGTGCAAACGCAGCCCTTTGAGTTCGTCGGTCAGATCACGCATTGCGCACCTCCTCATCGGCGCTGCGCAGCCGGTCATAGCGCGCCGTATTGGCGACCGGTGCGACCTTGAGGTGCAGCTTGGTCTCGACCGAGGGTGGAGCTTCGGTCGAGGTCAAACGGGCCACGACGTTCAGGATGTGATCGGCACTCAGGCTGCCGGATTCCAGTACCAGTTCCACCGCGACCAGCACGGCATCCAGGCCGGCAATGGGCACGGCGGCCAGCACCTGGGTCATGATCCGATCACCCTGGGCGTGTCGCCTCAGCCCCTGCCTGAGCAGGCGCAACGGCTTGGGTAAGTCAGCAAACGGGGCGCCGTTGCGCAAGGCACCCGGCTTGCGCTCGATCAGCGGGAGGTAGTGTTGCCAGTCATAGCTGACCTGGTCTCGATCAAACAGGCGCGCGTGGCTGGCAATCATGCCGTCATCGGCCATCACCACGATCCGCGAGGGATAGAGCCGGCTACTGACCCACTGGCCGACGCGCTCACAGGGCACTGAATAGCGGTTGCGGGCCACGCTGATCAGGCCGGTGCTGGAGACGCGCACCGTCCGTTCGACGTAGCCATCGAACGCGGTGGGCATCGGCATCATTTCCGCCCGCTCCAACTCCAGGACTTCCGCCACCGTCAGCCCGTTGTACTGCGGGTGTGCCAGCTCGCCCCACAAGGCTCGACAGCGCTGAGCGAGCCAGGCATTCAGCTCTTCGAGGCTGTGAAAGGTGCAGGCGCGGGCGTCCAACCAGATGCGCCGCCGGCTATCCTGCACGTTCTTTTCGACGATGCCTTTTTCCCAGCCGGACGCGACGTTGCAGAAGTCGGGGTCGAACAGGTAGTGCGAACACATCACCGTGAAACGGGCATTGACCGTCCGGCCCTTGCCCTTGCTGACCTTGTCGACCGCCGTCTTCATGTTGTCGTAGATGCCGCGCCGGGGTACCCCGCCCAGTGCCGCGAAGGAACGGGTATGGGCATCGAACAGCATTTCATGGCCCTGACTGGGATAGGCCACCAACCAGAAGGCACGGCTGGCACACAGCTTCAGGTGCGAGACCTGGAGGCGTCGGAAGATGCCGCCAATCAGCATCCCTTCCTCGCTCCAATCAAACTGAAAGGCCTCACCCAGCGCGAACGCCAACGGCACAAAGGCGCGTACCGCCTTGCCTTGTTCACCCCGCCAGTGACGGATGAAGGCGGTGAGCTGGCTATAGCCGCCGTCATACCCTTCAGCCCGGATCATCGACAGCAACGCCTTGGCACTCCGGCGATTCTGCTTCGCCCTGAAGGCATCGGCCCGGAGTGCCCGCTCCAACGTCTCGTGAAAGGGACTGAGCTTGTTGAACACGGCCCGCCGCTGGTAGACCGGCTGCGTTGACTCGGGTGCTCTGACCCATTTGCGGATGGTGTTACGCGACAGCCCGGTACGCTTGGCTATCTCATGCAAAGACAGCTTGTCGCGAAAGTACATCCGCCGAATTTTGCCCATCATTTCCATGCTGATCACCCCTGTGTTCTCCTGCTCAAAAATTGAGCAGGGGCAGTGGAACACCTGGGTCAGTTTTCAGTCAGCACAACGGGCTTTACTGGGTCAGTTTTCGGTCAGCGGCAACAGCCGTCCCCCACACTGAGCTGGTTGGTCGCGCATGACGACACCACCGCGGCGCTGACGAACCTACGGACACTGGCGTGGGTCATTAGGGCGGGCGCGGCGTTGGGGTCGAACGCCGGTGGACTGGTGTCTCACAGCGCTGTCGCCGACCGCCTCTGGAAGTACTGGACGAAGGACCGCGCTGACGTGCAGGCGCTGATGATGCGCCTCGCCGAGCGAGAAGCATCGTTTGAGCGCAGCTTCGCGCTGACCAGCTTGGAGCCGGCGGACACGGCGACGTTCACGCGACGGCCCGAGGAGCTTCCGTTGCGCCTAAACGAGCGGACCAACCGCATCGAGTTCGAGCACGACCTCGCGGCGGATTGGGCGCGTTTCCAGTTTCTGAAACAGATTTGGACAGACACGCCGAAGTGGGCTGCCCTGGCGGGCAATCCGCTCTGGGCGAACTCGCTCCGGATGCTGGGCCAGTTCCTGCTACGACAGGCGGTCGAGACTGGCACGGCCTGGGACGTCGCCTTCGGAGCCGCGGAGGCCGCGAAGAACGAGTTGGCGGGCGATTTCCTCCTTGATGCGCTCTACTTGGACCCCGACGCCGAACGCTTCCTGACCGAACGCGTCGACCTCCTGCTCGATAACCACGCGAAACACTTCACGCGGTTGCTTCTGCGCTTCCACCACATCGCCACGGTGCCGACCGGCGGCGGAATGGGACTGAGCGCGGCGGTCGGTTTGTACATGGAAGCGCAGTACCGCTCGATTGTCGTCGGCCGTTGGCCGCCCGTTCTCCGCTTCCTTATCGCCCAGCGGGAGCGATTGGCTGGGTTGGTTTCATCCGCTCTCGCAAAGGTCATCGAGACCTGGCTGACGAAAACCCCGCACATGCTGAGCAGTGGCAATCCGGTGCCTTTCCGCCTGGAAATGGCGGAGATGGCGCTTGCGATGGCTCGTACCGTGCAGGTCGAAAAGGGGCACGGCGTGATGTACCTGACGCATAAGCCGCTGCTGTACACCGCACCGCTGGCTGGCGCGGCCGACCTACCTACGGAAGTCGGGAACTGGGCGCTCGAACTCGCGGGACGCCGAGAGGTCGACGCTGACGTCAGAAGCCGCATCGCCGCGGTTCGGTTACAGAGTGCGAAGGCGCACGCCGAACGCCTGAAGACCGATGCCTTGTACAAGGCACGGAACGAAGAGCGGAAGCGAATACCGCCCTCCCTCGGGTCGTTCCGCGAACAGTTGCCGCCTTGGCCACTAGGGGCCAGCGACAGGGTCGACATGGATTTCCGGAGCGCTTGCATCAAGGAGAACGGGATCCAATCTCTGATGCGTGCGCAGCCTGAGCTGGCGGCCGAAGTCCTGCTCGCGCTCATCATTGATGACCAGCCGGAAAAGGAATACGGAAGCACGCGGGTAGAAATGGACCTTGGTCTCGAATACGCCCAGGACGCGTACCCGACTGCCTTCTGGAAGAGCCCGTTCTTTCCCTTCTTCCAGCTGGCCCCGGAAACGGCGCTCACCTCGCTCATCGCGCTGGTGAATTTCTGCACGGAGCGCTGGGTCGCCGAAGTCATAAACGGTCGAAGCGGCGAGGCTCCCGGGGTGACACTGCAATTTGCGGACGGGTCGAAGAAAACCTTCCCTGGCTGGTGGCAGGTATTCGACTGGCCGCAGTCCAATGACTTACGCAACGGAAACCTGTTCTGTGCTCTCGATGCATTGGAGCGTTGGTTGACGCTGCGGCTCGACGCGGGTGAGGACATCACCGCTGATATCGAGAGGATACTCCAGGAGGGGAACTCCGCGTCGCTCGTCAGCCTGCTCGTCAACGTCGCCAAGTATCGGCCATCGCTGCTGACTGGGCCCCTCGCGGCCCTGCTTACGTTCCCGAACCTTTTCTATTGGGACAGCGCTCGTGTGGAGCAGATCGCCTACAACTTCATTGGATGGAGCTGGCTCCGGGGCGGCGAGGCGATGTTCAACTTCGCGCGCGATTGGACCCTGGCACCCCATCGCCAGCAGAAGTTCCTCGAAGTCGTTGTGAA
Organism: Pseudomonas sp. D(2018); assembly: GCF_005502555.1. Taxonomy (NCBI): domain Bacteria; kingdom Pseudomonadati; phylum Pseudomonadota; class Gammaproteobacteria; order Pseudomonadales; family Pseudomonadaceae; genus Pseudomonas; species Pseudomonas sp. D(2018). The sequence continues at coordinate 45,998 of NZ_SCOK01000039.1, read as the reverse complement.
GCTCCTGTTGGTGGACGACGTTGTTGCGCGGCGACTTCAAGCACTGCTCCCGAGCTGGACGTTGCCGGAAGACCCGAAGGAGAGGTTGGAATTCAAGCTGTTCTTCGCCGCGCTTGACCAGGCCAACTATCAGACCTTCACCGATCCGGGGACGGGCGCGGAAACCAAGGGCTTTGTCTGTCCTGACGAACTGAGCCGCGAGGTGCAGTCGTGGCAGGACGATAATGCGCACCCCCTCGCATATCTTCTTGTGCCGGGCCAATGCGAGCAGAGACTTCAGCGTGGTCAACCACTCGCCGACGATGAGGCCACGTACCTCTCCAATTTGCTCCAAGAGTGTGAGGCCGGAGCGGAAGGGGAAGATGAGGGCACGACATCGAAATGCCGTTTCGCCGCGGCTGGTACGCTCGTCACATTGGGAGGCGCTTGGCTCGTCCAGAACCCCCAAGCGCAGAAGCGCGCGCTTGAAGCGGTCCGTGCCGGTGTGGCAGCGGTCGCGTCGACAGCAGAAGAGATTCGCAAGATGGGCATTGGGAGCCTGCGTGACGAATTGAAGTTCGTCGCCTACGCGGTCATGCACTTGTTGCTCGCCGATGGGGATGGTGTTCAGGAATGGGAGACCGCCGTCCTGCGTCTTCTGACGAGTGGCGATACACGAGCGGCCGCCGTTGTGGTTGGCGTCGCCTACGCCAATCGAGAGCAGCTTGGCAGCGCGTGGTGGCGGCTGCTCTACGCTGGACTGCTCTGGTCTGGCCTTAGCCTGCTCGCTCCGCACCACGGAGATAGCGACCACTCGGAGCGCGCCTGGAAGGTGTGGCTTGCGCGGCTGAGGCGCTTTCCGCTCCGTGGTCCGAACGCGACGCCAGATGACCTCGACTTCAAGCGTGTCGTCGCGAGCCGAAATCGTTTGGACTTCCAGCGCCGGATGCGGCTCTACATTGCCGGCGAGCAGACTTGGCGCGGAAAGCCGAAGCGCGAACGGGACGGCTCGCTGGACGGTCACTTCCTCGCAGTTTTGTTCAACTGGCTCATCGAAGGCGACGGTACTGGCGACCGCGACCTCGACACGCGCTTGGCGCTGCGTATCTGGGACTACGACGCCACGCGCGCCAAGGCGCGCGAAAAGAAAGAGCACGGCGAGTACGGTTTGCCGAGCCAGAACCTCGGCTACGACATTCTCCTGAAGCTCGGTGCTCTGTCGATCGCGGCGCCCGAAGGGGCGGCGCGTGCGGTTTGGGAACCTGTTCTCTCCCATGGCCCGGCTGCTCACCACGCGCTGCAGCACTTCATTCGCGGCTTGTTTCTGCGCGCGGGAAAAGGTGACGACCCGATGGCAATCGAGCGCGTCTGGCGGGCCACCGCGGAGTACGGCCTCGCCGCCGATTGGTCTCAATCTGGCCACTGGCTCCGCGGTGAGCGTTTGATTTGCGACCTGCTCGGCTTCGGCAACGAGGACGCGCTGTCTCGGCTGAACCCGGATTCGGCTCTGCGGATGAAGGATGTCTACGAGCGCTGGGCCGCCACGCACCTTGCTCACGACGAAGAATGCGTCACCCGTTTCTGCTACTTTCTGACGACGAACTTCGGAGCCCCACTTCGCCTTGACGGACTTCGCTGGCTCGCTGCCATGCAACGCGAGCCTTCCAGTCGTTGGTACCGCGAGGGCACTGGCGACGCGTTGGTGGAGCTGGTGGCGGCGGCGTTGAGTTCCGACGCGCAAGCCCTGACCCAGGATGCTCAGGCGCGGCAGGCGCTCGTCGAGATAGCCGCCGCCCTTGCAGCCAAGAGCATCCCAACCGCCTTAGCTCTCCAAGAGCGCATTAGGCAACTGCGATAGCGGTCGAGAACAGGCGTCACGTGGTCGGCGTGACGAAAGTTCGTTCACCCCCCAAAACTCAGTGCCTGCAATTGGCCGTTAGTTGCCTGTCATGAAAGGCAGCATCGGCCAAAAGCGGACGGTTACGCAGGGCTTAGTAGCCCCTCATTTGAAGCTTGCAGGCGTCTACAAAACTAGGGGCGATTCACGGGATAGTCATTGGCCGTCTCACCAACCTCCGTCGAGATGAGGTAGTGCAGGACCGCTAGCAAATCGCAGGCCCCTGAATCGCCCAGCAGCAGGCGTTTCTGATCCGCTCCGTTAACCCTGTAAATTTCTGACAACTCATTACAAAAAGCTAAATGCCAGAGTTCGACCGGAAGGTGCTGGAAGTTCTGCGTGAGCCGCTGGAAAGTGGCGAAATCGTCATCGCCCGCGCCCATGACAAGGTGCGCTTCCCGGCGCGCTTCCAACTGGTGGCGGCGATGAACCCATGCCCCTGTGGATATCTGGGTGACCCCGGTGGCCGCTGCCGCTGCACCCCAGAACAGATTCAGCGCTACCGCGCCAAGCTGTCCGGCCCCCTGCTCGACCGAATCGATCTGCACCTGACCGTCGCCCGCGAATCCACCAGCCTGGAGCCACCGGCCAGCGTAGGCCCGGGCAGTGCGCAAGCCGCGTCCGAAGTGGCTCGGGCACGGCGCCTTCAGCTTCAGCGGCAGGGCTGCGCCAACGCGTTCCTCGACCTGCAGGGCCTGCGTCGGCACTGCGCCCTGGACGCCTCCGACCGCGCCTGGCTTGAAGACGCCTGCGAGCGCCTGAACCTGTCCCTGCGCGCCGCCCACCGCATCCTCAAGGTGGCGCGAACCCTGGCCGACCTGGAACAGGCCGGGAAGATCGCCCGCCATCATCTCGGAGAGGCCCTGCAATACAGGCCCGAGGCACTGACCTGAAGCAATGAAAGCTATTGATCAAATACCGATAAGAGACTTTATCTATCATATTTGCTAGAATACTGCGCCTTCCGCCCTTGGCGGCCATCCGATTAAAAGGAGAGCTAGCTCAATGGAGGCACGTTCGTCTTCGCAATCCACCCTCAATCCGCCGGTTTTTTTCGGCTCCGCCTTCCTCATCATTGCCCTGGTGCTCTACAGCACCCTGGCCCGCGAACAGGCCCAGACGCTGTTTGGCCACATCCAGGACTGGATCGTCGTCAATGCCAGCTGGTTCTACGTCCTGACCGTGGCGCTGATCCTCATCACCGTGGTCTTCCTCGCGGTAAGTCGCTTTGGCGACATCAAGCTCGGCCCTGACCACAGCCGCCCCGAGTACCGCAACAGCTCCTGGTTCGCCATGCTGTTCTCCGCGGGCATGGGCATCGGCCTGATGTTCTTCGGCGTTGCCGAACCGCTGATGCATTACGCCAACCCGCCAGTGGGCGATGCCAACACCGTCGCCGCCGCCAAAGAGGCGATGAAGCTGACCTTCTTTCACTGGGGCCTGCACGCTTGGGCGATCTACGCCATCGTCGCGCTGATCCTGGCGTTCTTCTGCTTCCGCCACGATCTGCCGCTGACCCTGCGTTCGGCGCTCTACCCATTGATCGGCGACCGCATATACGGCCCCATCGGCCACGCTGTGGATATCTTTGCCATCCTCGGCACCGTGTTCGGCGTGGCCACCTCCCTCGGCTATGGCGTACTGCAGATCAACAGCGGCCTCAACCACCTGTTTGGCCTGCCGGTCAGCGTGCCGGTACAGCTGGGGTTGATCGCTGGCACCTGCGCCCTGGCCACCCTGTCGGTAGCCAGTGGACTGAACCGGGGGATCAAGATCCTCTCCGAGCTCAACCTGGTGCTGGCCGTGATCCTGCTGGCCGTGGTGCTGGTGCTGGGGCCTACCGTGTTCCTGCTGAAGACCTTCGTACAGAACACCGGCGGCTACCTGTCGGAGATCGTCAGCAAGACCTTCAACCTGTACGCCTATGAATCCAGCGACTGGATCGGCGGCTGGACCTTGCTCTACTGGGGTTGGTGGCTGTCCTGGTCGCCCTTCGTCGGGCTGTTCATCGCGCGCATCTCCCGCGGACGCACCATCCGCCAGTTCGTCTCCGGCGTACTGTTCGTTCCAGCCGGCTTCACGCTACTGTGGATGACGGTGTTCGGCGACACCGCCATTCACATGGTGCTGCAAGACGGCGTCCACAGCCTGCTGGACACCGTGGCCCAGGACAGCTCGCTGGCGCTCTTCGCCTTCCTCGAGCAGTTCCCCTTCGCGTCGCTGTTGTCCATGGTTGCGGTACTCATGGTGGTGGTGTTCTTTGTCACCTCCGCCGACTCCGGCGCCCTGGTGGTCGACATGCTGGCCTCCGGCGGCCGCGAGGTAACGCCGCTCTGGCAGCGCCTGTTCTGGTCGATCCTGATAGGCGTGGTGGCCATGGCACTGCTGGTGGCCGACGGCCTCAAGGCCCTGCAGACCGCGACCATCGCCAGCGCCCTGCCCTTCGCCGTGGTGCTGCTGGCGGCTACCTGGGGCTTGCTCAAGGCCCTGCGCCTGGACGCCACCAAGCGCGGAATCCGCTACCAGGCACTCAATCTCTCCCGCCCGGCCCAGCGCCAGCAGGGTGGCTGGCAACGACGCCTGCGCAACATCCTGATGTTCCCGCGCCGCAGCCATGTCACCCGTTTCATCGACGAAGTGGTGCGCCCGGCATGCCTCGAAGTGGCCGAGGAGCTGCGCAAGCAGGGCTATGGGGTCGAGGTGCAGAATGGCGAGGACGGGCGCTGCAAACTGAACGTCGGCCACGGCACCGAGGTGGACTTCAGCTACGAGGTGCGCCCCCGCGCCCTGCCTCTGCCGCGTTTCGTTGCGCGTGACAATGGCGAGGAGAGCGTCGACTCACGCAAGTACTTCCGCGCCGAGGTGTACCTGCGTGAAGGCGGGCAGGACTACGACGTGATGGGCTGGAGCCGTGACGAAGTGATCGGCGACCTGCTCGACCAGTACGAAAAGCACCTGCACTTCCTGCATGTCGTCCGCTGAGGCCATGTCCACTGTAGGGGCGGACTCATTCGCCCCTAGGGGCCAGCGGAAACATTTATCCACAGCCTGACGCAGCCCCACCGACGCCAGGCTGCGATACTCGCCGCCTCGTTTCACGGAGTCCGGCATGACCAGCCTCAACCTCGGCCCACTCGCCATCCCCATGCAGTATGCGCTGCTCTACCTTGGTTTCTTCGCAGCGCTGCTGGCCGGCTGGGTAGCCGGGCGCAAGCACAAGACCAATCCCGAGGGTGCGCTGTTCGCCATGCTGATCGGCGGCCTGCTGGTGGCGCGACTGGCTTTCGTCGGACAGTACTTCGAGCAGTACGCCGCAGCGCCCCTGAGCCTTGTGGATATCCGCGACGGTGGCTTCCTCCTCTGGCCGGGCCTGCTCGCCGCCGCCCTCGTCGGTGGTGTACTCGCCTGGCGCAGACCGGTCCTGCGCCAGTCGCTGGCCATTGCCGTGCTGGTGGGAGGCAGCCTCTGGGGCAGCGGCCAGGCACTGGTTTCAGCCCTGGAGCGCAGTCGCCAGCTACCGGCACTGAGCCTGATGGACCTGCAGGGCAACCCGGTGGAACTACGTGAACTGGATGGCCGCCCCCTGGTGATCAACCTCTGGGCCACCTGGTGCCCGCCCTGCCGTCGCGAGATGCCGGTGCTGGTTGCCGCACAGAAGGCGCACCCCGACGTGCGTTTCATGCTGGTGAACCAGGGCGAGCACGCCGAGGCCGTTTCCCGCTATCTCACCGAACAGGGCCTGGCGCCTCGGGAAGTGGTGCTCGACAGCGGCAATCGCCTGGGCCAGGCCACTGGCTCCTTCGGCCTGCCCACCACCCTCTTCTACGACGCCAACGGAAGGCTGAACCATAGCCACATGGGCGAACTTTCCAGCGCCAGTCTCGAGCACGGGCTACGCCAACTGCCCTAACCCAGCAGTTCCACTTTCGGAAGCTGCATGGCCGCCACTTCCGCCTGCAGAAAGTCACGCAGCCGGCGCAAACGATCCTGGCCGCTGCGGGCGCGCGGCCAGACCAGGTAGTAACTTTCTCCGCTAGCCACGGCTGTCGGCCAGGGCAGGCCAATGCGCCCTTGGGCGACATCCTCGGCCACCATGAACAGATCACCGATGGATACCCCGTAACCCCGGGCGGCAGCGACTATGCCCAGCTCCAGGGTGTCGAACACCTGCCCGCCCTTGAGCGTGACCTCGTCGTCGAGCTCCATGCGCTGGAGCCAGCGGCGCCAGTCGCGGCGGTCCGGCGTCGGGTGCAGCAGTTCGGTTCCCTGCAGACGCGCCAGGCCCCAGGGTTCGGTGGCCTGCGACGGCTCGCAGACTGGAATCAGCCATTCGCTGAACAGCAGGGTTACCTCCCAGTCCTGGCTGAAATGGCCGTCGCTGAGCAACACCGCGCAATCGAAGGGCTCGTGCTGAAAGTCCACCTTGTCCACATCCATCCAGGCGCTGGTGAGCTGCACCTCGATGTCCGCGTTGAGAGGGCGGAAGCGGCTGAGGCACGACAGCAGCCAGCGCATGGTCAGGGTGGACGGTGCCTTCAGGCGCACGGTGGCGTCGTCGACACGCAGGGTGGTGCAGGCCCGCTCCAGGCTATCGAAACCGTCGCGCAGTCCGGGCAGCAGCATGCGCGCCGGCTCGGTGAGCTGCAGGGAGCGCCCCTGACGCTCGAACAGGCGGCAGGCGAAATGATCTTCCAGGGTACGGATGTGCCGACTCACCGCGCTCTGGGTGATGGCCAGCTCCTCGGCGGCGCGGGTAAAGGACGCGTGACGGGCGGCGGCCTCGAAGGCACGCAGAGCGTAAAGCGGCGGCAGGCGACGCGACATATGCCTATACCTATGAGTCAAAGTCATGGATCGCATCATTTTTTTCCTTTTGTGCCGATCGATCAAGGCTCGGAGAATTGCGGAATCCCCAGACGGCCACAGGAACAGTCCGGCACGTCGAAAAAGTGAGCCTTACTCATGCCACAAAGCATTCGCAGCGAACTCATGGCCATCCTGCGCCTGGCTGGCCCGCTGATCGCGGCCCAGTTGGCCCACGTGCTGATGGTCTTCACCGATACCGTGATGATGGGCCTGCTCGGCCCCGAAGCACTGGCCGGTGGCGGCCTGGGCGCGGCCAGCTATTCCTTCGTATCGATCTTCTGCGTCGGGGTCATCGCCGCCGTGGGCAATCTGGTTGCCATTCGCCATGGCGCCGACGATAAGGCCGGCGCCACCCGCCTCACCCAGAGCGGCCTCTGGCTGGCCTTCGCCATGGCACTGGCCGCCGGCCTGCTGCTGTGGAACCTCAAGCCCATCCTGCTCGCCTTCGGCCAGGCGCCGGAGAGTGTGGAGGGCGCCATGCAGTTCCTTTCCACGCTGGTTTTCGCCCTGCCCGGCTATCTCGGCTTCATGGCCCTGCGCGGCTTCACCAGCGCCATCGGCCGGCCCGGCCCGGTCATGGCGATCAGTATCGGCGGCGCCCTGGCCAACTTCCTGCTCAATTACGTGCTAATCCACGGCATGTTCGGCCTGCCGCGCCTCGGGCTGGCCGGTATCGGCCTGGTCACCGCAGGGGTGATGAACGGCATGGCGCTGCTCCTCGCCTGGCACATCGTGCGCAACCCGGCCTACGCCACCTATGCGCTGGGGTGCGGCCTGCTGCGACCCTCCCGCGAGGCGCTGGCCGAGCTGATGCGCCTGGGCCTGCCCATCGGCGGCACCTACGCGGTGGAGTCCGGTCTGTTTGCCTTCGCAGCCCTGTGCATGGGCGCGCTCGGCAACACCCAGCTGGCGGCGCACCAGATCGCCATCCAGTCGGTGTACGTGGCCTTCATGGTGCCGGTCGGGATCTCCTACGCGGTGACCTTCCGCATCGGCCAACACTACGGCGCCGGTCGGCTTGAGGAAGCGCGCCGCGCCGGGCGCCTGGGGATCGGCTTCGGCGCCGGCTGCATGCTCGCGTTCGCAGTGCTGTTCTGGGTAGCACCGGAATGGGTGGTGGGGCTGTTCCTCGATCGCCACGCCGCCGAGTACCAGGACATCGTGCGACTCGCCGTGAGCCTGTTGGCAGTGGCCGCCTGGTTCGAACTGTTCGATGGCATCCAGACCATCGCCATGGGCGCGATCCGAGGCCTCAAGGACGCCAAGACCACCTTCCTGGTCGGTCTCGGCTGCTATTGGCTGGTGGGCGCGCCGGCAGCCTGGCTACTGGCATTCCCCCTGGGCTGGGGTGCTACCGGCGTCTGGTGGGGGTTGGCGCTGGGACTGGCCTGTGCTGCGCTGGGGCTGACCCTGGGCTTCGAGTGGAAGACCGCACGATTACTGCGGCCAGACGGGTTATCCACAGCCCCGCGGCGCCCGCTCGTGACCCTACGAGTCTTCAATCGCGAATGAATTCGCACACAGCGGTCAGGACTCCTGGCTGGCAAACAGCGCCTGGCGCGCACCGAACACCAGAAAGCGTGCCAGCTCGGCCAGCGGCAAGGGCCGACTGATCCAGTAGCCCTGGGCCTGGTCGCAGCCGAATTGGCGGAGCAATGCCAGTTGTTCGGCGCTTTCCACGCCCTCGGCCACGACTTCCAGCTTGAGGTTCTGCGCCAGGTTGATCATGGCCTTCACCAACAGGCGATTCTCCGGACGATCATGCATGCCGCCGACGAAGCTCTTGTCGATCTTCAGCAGTGCAATGGGCAGGCTGTTGAGGTGGACGAAGGAGGAGAAGCCGGTGCCGAAGTCGTCCAGGGAAAAGCGCACGCCCAGCCGCCCCAGGGCGTCCATGGTCTGGCGCACCTGTTCGCTGCGGCGCATCACGGCGGTTTCGGTGAGCTCGAATTCCAGCCAGCGGGCATCGACACCGCGTTCGTGGATCAACCGGCTCAAAGTGGAAAGCAGCTGGCTGTCCTGGAACTGGCGGAACGACAGGTTCACCGCCATGTGCAGCGGCGGCAGACCGCGTCCGCGCAGCCACTGCATATCGCGCAGGGCACGGGAGATCACCCAGTAGCCCAGCGGTACGATCAGGCCGCTTTCTTCGGCCAGCGGCACGAACTCATTGGGCGTGAGCAGGCCGCGTTCGCTGTGGCGCCAGCGCACCAGGGCTTCCAGGCCCAGGATGTTGCCGGTCTTCAGGCAGAGCCGTGGCTGGTAGTGCAGCTCCAGCTCGTCCCGGCGCAGCGCCCGACGCAGCTCGCTTTCCAGGTCGGCGCGGCTGCGGGCACTGTGATTGATGCGCTCATCGAAGACATGGAAGGTGCAGCCCTGGCTGGCCTTGGCCTGCTGCATGGCGATGTGGGCGTGCCACATCAGTGGGTCGGCACCTTCGCTGCCTCGGGAATGGGCGATACCCAGGCTGCAGCCGAGCAACAAGCTCTCGCCGTCTACCTGGTAGGGTTCGGCCAAGGCCTCGGCGATACGCTCGGCAACTCGCTCGGCGCGAGCCGGGTCGCGACGGGTATCCAGCAGCAGGGCAAATTCATCGCTGCCCAGGCGCGCTACCTGGTCGCCAGCGCGGAGCTGGGCCTTGAGCCGCGCGACCACTTGCAGGATCAGACGGTCACCGGCCTGATAGCCGAGGGCGTCGTTGGCATGGCGGAAGTTGTCCAGATCCAGGTGACCGAGTGCCAGACCGCGCCCGTCGTACTCCACCAGCCGCGCGGCCAGCAAGGTCTGGAAGCCCTGGCGGTTGGCAATGCCGGTGAGCGGGTCCTGCTCGGCCAGGCGTTCCAGCGCGTGCTGCAGGTTACGTCGCTCGCGGACATGACGCAGGGTGCGACGAAGGGTGTCGGCACTCAGGTGTTCGCGCACCAGCCAGTCGCTGACGCCCTGGGGAGCTTCGTTCGGTTCTTCTTCCAGCAGCAGGATGATGGGCAGTGGGCAACGCCCGGCCGAGGGCAATCGGGCCGGAGTACAAAGCACCAGGGCACAACCCAGGTCGCCCACCAAACTGCTGGCAGCGTCCCAGGAAGCGGCGGTAATCAAGGGGGATGCGCTGCCCATCGCGGAAAGCATTTCGCGAAAAAGTTCGGCCCAGGCCGGCGTTTCCGCCAGCAGGAGCATGCGCATGGGCTCAACGAGCGCGGACAAATGACCTCCCCGGGGTCACAGATAGTGCGGCACTTTCCCGCCAGACTGCGCCGTTATCGGCGTCGTTCTTACCACGCATCCCTACGTGATCTTCGCCAATTCGCCGACAAAGATGGCACCATCGTACTGGCTGCACGGAAATTTCCAAGCTCAACCCACCAGCAATCTCGCTTGTATCACAGTTGCCCAGAGGTACTTCGGTACAACCCGGCCGGCCTGCTAGAATGCGCGGCCATTCGCCTTGATCCAGCCCCAGCATGTCCCGACTCAACCCCCGGCAGCAGGAAGCCGTGAACTACGTCGGTGGTCCGCTCCTTGTGCTCGCCGGTGCAGGCTCCGGCAAGACCAGCGTGATCACCCGGAAGATCGCCTACCTGGTGCAGCAGTGCGGGATCCGCGCGCAGCACATCGTCGCGGTGACCTTCACCAACAAGGCGGCGCGCGAGATGAAGGAGCGCGTCAGCACCCTGCTGCGCGGCAGCGAGGGCAAGGGCCTTACGGTTTCCACCTTCCACAACCTCGGCCTCAACATCATCCGCAAGGAACACGCGCGCCTGGGCTTCAAGCCCGGGTTCTCGATCTTCGACGAGTCGGATATCAAGGCGCTGCTGACCGACATCATGCAGAAGGAATATGCCGGGGATGATGGCGCCGACGAAATCAAGGGCTACATCGGCAACTGGAAGAACGACCTGATCCTGCCCGAGGAAGCGCTGGCCAAGGCGCGCAACCCGAAGGAACAGACCGCCGCCGTCGTCTATATGCACTACCAGCGCACGCTCAAGGCGTACAACGCGGTGGACTTCGACGACCTGATCCTGCTGCCGGTGAAACTGTTCCAGGACAACCCGGACATCCTGGAGAAGTGGCAGAACCGCGTGCGCTACATGCTGGTGGACGAATACCAGGACACCAACGCCAGCCAGTACCTGCTGGTGAAGCTGCTGGTGCAGCACCGTGCTCAGTTCACCGTGGTGGGTGACGACGACCAGTCAATTTACGCCTGGCGCGGCGCGCGGCCGGAAAACCTGATGCAGCTGAAGGAAGATTTCCCGTCGCTGAAGGTGGTGATGCTGGAGCAGAACTATCGCTCCACCAGCCGCATCCTCAAGTGCGCGAACATCCTCATCGCCAACAACCCCCACGTGTTCGAGAAGCAACTGTGGAGCGAGATGGGCGTGGGCGATCCAATCCGGGTGATCCGCTGCCGCAACGAGGACGCCGAGGCCGAGCGCATCGCCATGGAGATTCTCACCCTGCACCTGCGCACCCAGCGGCCCTACAGCGAGTTCGCCATCCTCTACCGGGGCAACCATCAGGCCAAGCTGATGGAGCTGAAGCTGCAGCACCACCAGATCCCGTATCGGCTGTCCGGGGGCACCAGCTTCTTCGGGCGCCAGGAAGTGAAGGACCTGATGTCCTACTTCCGCCTGCTGGTAAACCCGGACGACGACAACGCCTTCCTGCGTGTGATCAACGTGCCGCGCCGGGAGATCGGCTCCACCACCCTGGAGAAGCTTGGCAACTACGCCACCGAGCGCGGCATCTCGATGTTCGCGGCAAGCGACGAAATGGGCCTGAGCGAACACCTGGACAGCCGCTTCACCGACCGCCTGCAGCGATTCAAGCGCTTCATCGACGGGGTGCGCCAACAGTGTGCGCAGAACGATCCCATCGCCGCCCTGCGCAGCATGGTGATGGATATCGACTACGAGAACTGGATTCGCCAGAACGCCTCCAGCGACAAGGTCGCTGACTTCCGCATGGGCAACGTCTGGTTCCTCGTCGACGCCCTGAAGAACACCCTGGAGCGTGATGAAGAAGGCGGCATGACCATCGAGGAAGCCATCGCCAAGCTGGTGCTGCGCGACATGCTCGAACGCCAGCAGGAGGAAGAGGAAGGCGCCGACGGTGTGCAGATGATGACCTTGCACGCTTCCAAGGGCCTGGAATTCCCCTACGTCTTCATCATGGGCGTGGAAGAAGACATCCTCCCCCACCGCTCCAGCATCGAAGCCGACACCATCGAGGAAGAACGCCGCCTGGCCTACGTGGGCATCACCCGCGCGCGGCAGAATCTGGCCATGACCTTTGCCGCCAAGCGCAAGCAGTACGGCGAGATCATCGATTGCTCACCCAGCCGCTTCCTCGAGGAATTGCCTCAGGAAGACCTGGAATGGGAAGGCATGGACGATGCCCCCGTGGAGGTGAAGGCCGCGCGCGGCAACACCGCCCTGGCGGACATCCGTGCCATGCTGAAGAAGCCGTAATTAAAGAACCCCGGCGCAGACCGGGCCATACATGAGGGTAATGGCGTGGAAGCGCTGAAACAGAAGATTCGCGAAGAAGGCATCGTACTGTCCGACCAGGTCCTGAAGGTCGACGCCTTCCTCAATCACCAGATCGATCCGCGCCTGATGCAGCAGGTGGGCCATGAGTTCGCCGAACGCTTCCGCGGCCAGGGCATCACCAAGATCGTCACGATCGAAGCCTCCGGCATCGCGCCAGCCGTGATGGCCGGCCTGGAACTGGGCGTGCCGGTGATCTTCGCCCGCAAGTACCAGTCGCTGACCCTGAAGGACAACCTCTACATTTCCAAGGTGTTCTCCTTCACCAAGCAAAGCGAAAGCACCATCGCCATCTCGGCCAAGCACCTGACCGCCGCCGACCACGTATTGGTGATTGATGACTTTCTCGCCAATGGCCATGCCGCCAAGGCCCTGCTGGATCTGATCGGCCAGGCCGGCGCCAGCGTCGCGGGGCTGGGCATCGTCATCGAGAAATCCTTCCAGGAAGGCCGTGGCCTGCTGGAAAGCGAGGGCTACCGGGTCGAGGCGCTGGCACGGGTGGCTTCGCTCACCGACGGCCAGGTCACCTTCCTCGACTGAAAGACTGCGACAACAGGTCGCAGCGAACAGGCATGAAAAAGCCGCCCTTGGGCGGCTTTTTACTCATCGATGGCGGCGAAGTTACAGGCCGGACATCTTCTTGATGGCTTCTTTCAGCTCATCGTCGGTGCAATCGGCGCAGGTGCCCTTCGGCGGCATGCTGTTGATACCGGAGATGGCCTTGGCCAGGATGCCGTCGAGGCCGCCTTGGTGGTCAGCACGCTCTTTCCAGGCAGCGGTATCGCCGATCTTCGGCGCGCCCAGCACGCCAGCGGTGTGGCAAGCGCCACAGTGCTTGGCGATGATGTCGTCCGGCGTACGCGCACCGCCGCCAGCAGCGGCTGCTACGGCGCCAACGCCCTTGCATTCCTGACCCATGACGCAGACCTCGCCTACCGGCTTGATGCGCTCGGCAACGGCGTCGTCGGTCGCGGCCTGGGCGCTAACAGCCCACAGGGCCAATACGGCAGCGTGGGCCGCCAGCATCTTCTTGATTAGGTTCACCCTTACACCCTCATCGTGGCTAGTTTCGCCCGCGGCCACGGTTTCGCGAGCGGGCGCAAGTATATACGGTTAGTTCGCCACGCTGAAACAACCCAACTTGTCGCAGGGACATGGGCGTGGCGTTTTTGGAATTCAGAAGTTCGCCGGCGTGGTCGCGCTGATCAGGCGTGCCGGAGCATCGAACGGATTGCGGAAGCGGTGCGGTTTGCTGCTTTCGAAATAGTAGCTGTCGCCCGGTTCGAGGATGTACACCTCACTGCCGATGGTCAGCTCCAGACGGCCCTCAACCAGCATGCCGGCCTCTTCACCTTCATGGGCGTACATCTCGTCACCGGTATCAGTGCCCGGCGGGTAGGTCTCGTCGAGGAAGGCCAGGGCGCGGCTGGGATGGGCCTTGCCCACCAGCTTCATGGTGATGGCGCCGCTGCAGATATCGGTGAGTTCGGAAGCCCGATAAACCACCTGGACCTGGTTTTCCTGCTCAAGATCGAGGGAGAAGAACTCCACCAGCGACATGGGAATACCCCCCAGCACCTTCTTCAGCGAACTGATGGAGGGGCTGACACTGTTTTTCTCGATCATGGAAATGGTGCTGTTGGTGACACCCGCGCGCTTGGCGAGCTCACGCTGGGACAGGCCTTTCAGCTTACGGATGGCTTGCAGTCGTACACCGACGTCCAATGGCGGGATCCTCCTTGGGGATCAGGGGTAGTCACGGTCGCCGTATCATGGCAACAGCGTTCAGTATTTACAACACGCGGGCCGTCAATACTGCGCGAACTTTCCCCGTCCCAAGAAAAATCTCAGTAAAAGCAATGAGCTAGTAAACAACGTCGGCGAAATGATCGTTTTCCTGATCACTCGCCATCCACGCCGGTGATCAGCTATAGACGAGCGGCACCCGGCGCAGATTGCAGAAGATCTGATAAGGAATCGTTCCGGCATGGGCAGCCACATCGCTGGCCAGAACTTCGTTGCCCCAGAGTTCGACGCGGCTGCCAAGGCCGGCGTTGGGCAAGTCGGTGAGGTCGACGGTGAGCATGTCCATGGACACCCGGCCGATCAGTCGGCTCGGCTGGCCGTCGATGCTCACCGGAGTGCCGGTGGGCGCGTGGCGCGGATAGCCGTCGGCGTATCCCATGGCGACCACGCCGACGCGGGTCGGGCGCTCGGTGACGAACTTCGCACCGTAGCCAACCGGCTGGCCGGCGGGCAGCTCGCGCACGCTGATGACCTTCGATTCGAGGGTCATCACCGGCTTCAGGCTGTCTGCCAGCGAATGCGGCTGCTCGAAGGGGGTCGCGCCGTAGAGCATGATGCCGGGGCGCACCCAATCACTCGGCACCTGCGGCCAGCCAAGGACGGCCGGCGAGTTGCGCAGGCTGACCTCCGCTTCGAGGCCGGCACGAGCCTGCTCGAAAACGGCAACCTGCTCGATGCTGCTAGGGCAGTCCAGCTCATCCGCGCGGGCGAAGTGGCTCATCAGTACGATCTTCTCGACCTTTGCGCTGGTGGAAAGGCGCTGCCAGGCATCGCGGTACTCGGCAGGGTGCAGCCCGACGCGGTGCATACCCGAATCCAGCTTGAGCCAGACGGTCAGCGGCTTGCGCACGGCAGCGCGCTCGATGGCTTCCAACTGCCAGTTGGAATGCACCACTGTCCAGAAGTCGTGCTCTTGAATCAGCGCCAGTTCATCAGCCTCGAAGAAGCCTTCCAGCAGCAGGATCGGCTTGCGGATGCCGGCCGTGCGCAGTTGCAGCGCCTCTTCGATGCAGGCCACGGCAAAGCCATTGGCCTCGGATTCCAGAGCCCGGGCGCAGCGCACCGCACCATGTCCATAAGCATCGGCCTTGACCACGGCGAGCGCCTTGGCACCGCTGACTTCGCGAGCTAGGCGGTAGTTGTGGCAAAGGGCTTCGAGATCGATCAGGGCACGGGCGGGACGCATGGCGAGGACTTCTTCTAAATGATCGGGTGGAAAAAACCCGGCGCGAACGCCGGGCTGAGCAAGAAACTTAAGGAAGCGCGGCGACGACCGTCATTTCCACCAGCACGTCGGGCGAGTACATCTTCGCTTCGACGCAGGCACGGGCCGGGGCAGCGCCCTTCGGCACCCAGGCATCCCACACCGCGTTCATCGCGGCGTAGTCCGCCTCCATATCCTTCAGGTAGATGGTCACCGACAGGATGTTGCTCTTGTCGGTACCGGCTTCGGCCAGCATCGCGTCGATAGCGGCCAGGGTTTCGCGAGTCTGCTGGCCGATGCCCGCACTGTGTTTCTCATCCAGTTGGCCAGCCAGGTAGACCGTGCCGTTGTGGATGACGACTTCGCTGTAGCGGGTTTCAGTGCGCAGGCGCTGGATTGACATTGTTCGGGGTCTCCTTGGAATTGCCGTAACGGAAGATGTCCAGGCCGTCGGCGCGGATTTCCGGACGCTTGCGCGCCATCAGGTCCGCCAGCAGGCGGCCGGAGCCGCAGGCCATGGTCCAGCCAAGGGTACCGTGTCCGGTGTTGAGGAACAGGTTGCGGAACGGAGTGGCGCCCACGATCGGGGTGCCGTCCGGAGTCGCCGGGCGCAGGCCGGTCCAGAAGCTTGCCTGGGAGAGGTCGCCACCTTCCGGGTAGAGGTCGGCGGTGATCATCTCCAGGGTGTCGCGGCGAGCCGGATTCAGGTCCAGGTTGAAGCCGGTGATCTCGGCCATGCCGCCCACGCGGATGCGGTTGTCGAAGCGAGTGATGGCGACCTTGTAGGTCTCGTCGAGAATGGTCGAGGTCGGCGCCATGGCCTGATTGATGATCGGCACGGTCAGCGAATACCCCTTGAGCGGATAGACCGGAGCCTTGATGCCGAGCGGCTTGAGCATTTGCGGGGTATAGCTGCCGAGGGCGAGCACATAGCGGTCTGCGGTTTCCAGCTTGCCGTCGATCCACACGCCGTTGATGCGGTCGCCGGCGAAGTCCAGGCGCTCGATGTTCTGACCGAAGCGGAATTCCACACCCAGCTTCTCCGCCATCTCGGCGAGGCGGGTGGTGAACATCTGGCAGTCGCCGGTCTGGTCGTTGGGCAGGCGCAGGGCGCCGGCCAGCTTGTGCTTGACCTTGGCCAGGGCCGGTTCGACGCGGGCGATGCCATCGCGGTCGAGCAGCTCGTAAGGCACGCCGGAGGCTTCGAGGACGGCGATGTCCTTGGCCGCGGCGTCTACCTGGGCCTGGGTGCGGAACAACTGGGTTGTGCCGAGGGCGCGGCCTTCATAACTGATGCCGGTTTCAGCGCGGAGCTCGTCGAGGCAGTCGCGGCTGTACTCGGAAAGACGCACCATGCGCTCCTTGTTCACGGCATAGCGGGAGGCGGTGCAGTTGCGCAGCATCTGCGTCATCCACAAGTACTGGTCGATGTCGCTGGTGGTGCGAATGGCCAGCGGCGCGTGCTGCTGCAGCATCCATTTGACGGCTTTCAGCGGCACGCCGGGCGCCGCCCAGGGCGATGCATAACCGGGGGAAACCTGGCCAGCGTTGGCGAAGCTGGTTTCCATGGCCACGGCGTTCTGGCGGTCGACTACGACCACCTCGAACCCTGCTTGGGCCAGGTAATAGGCGCTAGTCGTACCAATCACACCACTGCCAAGGACCATCACTCGCATGTCTGTCTCCACTCGCAACGGGGATTCCGCTGCGTTTGTTATTTTGAGCGTCGTTGGCGCGAAGTATATGGAGACAGCACCAGTGATATTCACTATATAGCCAGCTATATTTGGCGATAATTCTCGGCAGAATGCGCTCTAACGGAGGGGCATCCACCATGCGCACCCAGCATCAATCCCGTCGTGAACTGGACAAGATAGACCGGAATATTTTACGAATCCTGCAGGAAGACGGCCGGATCTCCTTCACCGAGCTGGGCGAGCGCGTGGGGCTTTCCACCACCCCCTGCACCGAGCGCGTCCGCCGCCTGGAGCGCGAAGGCATCATCCTCGGCTATAACGCGCGGCTGAACCCGCAGCATCTAAAGGCCAGTCTGCTGGTGTTCGTCGAGATCAGCCTGGACTACAAGTCCGGCGACACCTTCGAAGACTTCCGCCGCGCCGTACTCAAACTGCCCCATGTGCTGGAGTGCCACCTGGTATCGGGCGACTTCGACTACCTGGTGAAGGCGCGGATCAACGAGATGGCCTCTTATCGCAAGCTGCTCGGCGACATCCTGCTGAAACTACCCCATGTGCGCGAATCCAAGTCCTACATCGTCATGGAAGAAGTGAAGGAATCGTTGAACCTGCCGATTCCCGACTGATTCGGAACCGCTGTTCCAATTCCACCGGCAAATCCCTTGGCAGCGCCAGGGGGTTCGCCTTATCCTGCCCGAGCGTAAAATTTTCCAAACAACAAAATCAGGATTTCGCACATGAACGCCCGCGTTCGCATCCCGGTGCATACCGAACAGCACGCTCCCTCCTATTACGCCGCGACCGCCAACCACCGCATCGACTACCCGCCCCTGGCGGGTGAGGAGCTGGCCGACGTGTGCATTGTCGGTGGCGGGTTCTCCGGGTTGAACACGGCGATCGAGCTGGCCCGTCGTGGCCGCTCGGTGGTGCTGCTGGAAGCCAGGCAGATCGGCTGGGGCGCCAGCGGACGCAATGGCGGGCAACTGATTCGCGGCGTCGGCCATGGTGTCGAGCAGTTCGAGTCGGTGATCGGCGCCGAGGGCGTGCGTTCGCTCAAGCTCATGGGCCTGGAAGCGGTGGAGATCGTCCGCCGCCGCGTCGAGGAGTTTTCCATCGACTGCGACCTGACCTGGGGCTATTGCGACCTGGCCAACAAGCCGCGCGACCTGGCCGGCTTCGCCGAGGACATGGAAGAACTGAAAGGCCTCGGCTACTGCCATGAACTGCGCCTGGTACAGCCCCATGAAATGCGCAGCGTAGTGGGTTCGGACCGGTACGTTGGCGGTCTGATCGACATGGGTTCGGGCCACCTTCACCCACTCAATCTAGCCCTGGGCGAAGCCGCCGCAGCCCAGTCCCTCGGCGTACGCCTGTTCGAGCATTCTGCCGTTACCCGCATCGACTACGGTGCCGAGGTGAAGGTGCATACCGCCCAGGGCCAGGTCCGCGCCAAGACCCTGGTACTGGGCTGCAATGCCTATATGAACGACCTGAACGCCACGCTCGGCGGCAAGGTGCTGCCGGCAGGCAGCTACGTGGTCGCCACCGAACCGCTGCCCGCAGACCTCGCCCGCGAGCTGCTGCCGCAGAACATGGCGGTCTGCGACCAGCGCGTGGCCCTGGACTACTACCGTCTCTCCGCCGACAACCGCCTGCTGTTCGGCGGCGCCTGCCACTACTCCGGACGTGACCCGGCGGACATCGGCGCCTACATGCGGCCGAAGATGATCAAGGTCTTCCCGAAGCTGGAAAACGTGCGCATCGATTACCAGTGGGGCGGCATGATCGGCATCGGCGCCAACCGCCTGCCGCAGATCGGCAAACTGCCGGATCAGCCCAACGTCTATTTCGCCCAGGCCTACTCCGGCCACGGCGTGAACGCCACTCACCTGGCTGGCCAATTGCTGGCCGAGGCCATTTGCGGTGAGCAAAGCAACGGCTTCGACATCTTCTCCAAGGTCCCGCACATCACCTTCCCCGGCGGCCGCCACTTGCGCTCGCCGCTGCTGGCACTCGGCATGCTCTGGTACCGGATGAAGGAGGCGGTGGGAGTCGTCTGATCCCCACCCTCCGAGCGCGAGGTCCGTACTGCGAAACCCATTAATTGGCTGTTCCGCCGCGATGGGTTTCGCTTCGCTCTACCTCATCCGGCCTGGACACGGATTTCAGTCAGGAACAGCCTCGGCATCGTCGTCGAACAGTTCACGGGTCCAGGCCAACCAGACGAATCCTGCCGCCCCCAGAGCCATCATCAGCGGCAGCGCATGGCCACTTATCCACTGGCTTGCCGCACCGGTTACCAGCGGCCCAACCAGGCAACCCACTCCCCAGAGCTGGGCGATATGGGCATTGGCCCGTACCAGCTCGTCGTCGCGATAGCGCTCACCGATCAGGATCAATGCCAGGGTGAACAGGCCGCCGGCACTGGCCCCGAACAGCACCCAGATCGGCCAGATCAGGGGCGTATGCAGCAATAGCGGAATGGCCAGACTGCTCGCCAGCAGCGTGACGCCGCAGACGCGGAACAGGCTGAGGCGGGACATCCGGTCTGCCAGCCAGCCGATGGGCAGCTGCAGAGCGGCATCACCGACCACCACTACGCTGGCCATCAACAAGGCCACTTCCTGGGTGAACCCCTGACGCAAGCCGTAGATCGGCAACAAGGTCAGCATCATCGCTTCGAAGGCGGCGAACAGCACGACCGCCCAGGCGATGGTCGGCAAGCGCATGCAGAAGGACCAGAGGCCGCGCCCCGACGCGCTATGGGCGTCGACAGTGGGCGCGCCGGTACGACCGAGCAGCAGCAGGGAGCCGCCGATCAGCAGCCCGGTACCGGTCCAGAAGCCGAGGTCATTGCCAGTACCGAGGCCCGTCAGCAGCAGCGGGCCTGACAGCTGGCTCAGGGCATAGCCAGTGCCATAGAGGGCAACCAGGCGGCCGCGCCATTCTTCCACTGCCAATTGGTTGATCCAGCTTTCGCCGAGGATGAACACCACCGTCAGGGCAATGCCGATCAACAACCGCAGCAAAAGCCAGACGGGATAGAACTGAACCAGCGCCAGCAAGCCCACGGACAGCGCGCCTACCAGCAGGCAGAGTTGCATCAGGGTCGTGGTGCCGAAGCGTGCAGCCAGGCGCCCAGCAATCACTGCACCGAGCAACACGCCCACGGCCGGGGTTGCCGCCATCACGCCGATGGCAAAGCTGTCGTAGCCCCAGCTCTCCAGCCGCAAGGACACCAGAGGCATGGTCACCCCCAGCGCCAGGCCGATGCTGATGACCGCGCCACAGACCGCGAAGTAAGTTCCCCAACGCATTGCCAATGTCCTCCCTTTCCATGTGGCGCAAAGCAAAAAAGCCGGGCTCCATCGCTGGAAACCCGGCCGCAGGCGTGGCTCGTAGAGCCGGCCCCCGAGGACGGGGGCGGACCTCAATTGGGACTCAGAGCTTGATCCAGGTGGACTTCAGCTCGGTGTACTTGTCGAACGCGTGCAGCGACTTGTCGCGGCCGTTGCCGGACTGCTTGAAGCCGCCGAAGGGTGCGGTCATGTCGCCGCCATCGTACTGGTTGATCCAGACGCTGCCAGCGCGCAGGGCCTTGCCGACCAGGTGGGCGCGGGACAGGTTGTTGGTCCACACCGCTGCGGCCAGGCCGTAGATGGTGTCGTTGGCGATGGCGACTGCTTCTTCTTCGCTGTCGAAGGCGATGACCGAAAGCACCGGGCCAAAGATCTCTTCCTTGGCGATGCGCATGGCGTTACTCACGCCGTCGAAGATGGTCGGCTCGACGTAGGTGCCACCGGTTTCTTCCAGCACACGCTTGCCGCCAGCCACCAGCTTGGCGCCGTCGTCATGGCCAGCCTGGATATAGGACAGCACGTTGTTCATCTGGGTGGTATCCACCAGGGCGCCAACGTTGGTCGCCGGGTCCAGCGGGTTGCCTGGTTTCCAGGCCTTGATCGCCTCGACCACCATGGGCACGAACTTGTCCTTGATGGAACGTTCCACCAGCAGGCGCGAGCCGGCGGTGCAGACTTCGCCCTGGTTGAAGGCGATGGCGCCGGCAGCGGCTTCGGCAGCGGCTTGCAGGTCAGGAGCGTCGGCGAAGACGATGTTCGGGCTCTTGCCGCCGGCTTCCAGCCAGACGCGTTTCATGTTGGATTCGCCGGCGTAGATCATCAGCTGCTTGGCGATTTTGGTGGAACCGGTGAACACCAGGGTGTCGACGTCCATGTGCAGGGCCAGGGCCTTGCCCACGGTGTGGCCGAAGCCCGGCAGGACGTTCAGCACGCCAGCCGGGATGCCGGCTTCTATGGCCAGCTGGGCCAGACGGATAGCGGTCAGCGGCGACTTCTCGGACGGTTTGAGTACCAGCGAGTTGCCGGTGGACAGGGCCGGACCGAGCTTCCAGCAGGTCATCAGCAGCGGGAAGTTCCACGGCACGATAGCGGCGACTACGCCCACCGGCTCGCGGGTCACCAGACCCAGTTCGTTGTGCGGGGTGGCAGCGACTTCGTCGTAGATCTTGTCGATGGCCTCACCGCTCCAGCGAATGGCGCGGGATGCGGACGGCACGTCGACGCTCAGCGAGTCGCTGATCGGCTTGCCCATGTCCAGAGTTTCCAGCAGGGCCAGCTCTTCGGCGTGAGCGTCGATCAGGTCGGCGAAGCGGATCATGACTTCCTTGCGCTTGACCGGCGCCAGGCGCGACCACACACCGGACTCGAACACGGCGCGGGCATCTTTCACGGCCAACTCGGCATCGGCCAGGTCACAGCTGGCAACCTTGCCCAGCAGACGACCATCGACCGGGCTGATGCAATCGAAGGTCTCGCCGGAAACGGCGGTGGTGTATTCGCCATGGATGAAGGCGCGGGTCTCGATCTGCACGGACTTGGCGCGTTGTTCCCAGTCTGCACGGGTCAGGGTGGTCATCGGAGCTTTCCTCTTATTAGAAGAGTGCCGCCAGCTCAGGCATGCACTGTCAAAAATTCTGCAAGGCCGACCTCTATCTGGCCATCCTCGCAACCCTAAACCAGAGAGGCCAGCCTTTTCAATATATTTTACAGTTGCCGGCCAAACACCCTTGTCATGTTCGTTATATTAAACATAGACTCCGGCAAAATCACTACAACACCTCGCCTTGTCTTCTCTGGTGGTCACAATGACAAACGCCTACGCACCTCAACCGGGCAGAATATCCAACAGTCTTGATGATTTCTGGATGCCCTTCACCGCCAACCGTCAGTTCAAGGCCAAACCGCGCCTGCTGGAAAGCGCCGAAGGGATGTACTTCACCAGCACCGATGGCCGCCAGGTCCTCGACGGCACCGCCGGGCTCTGGTGCTGCAACGCCGGCCACGGTCGCCGCGAAATCACCGAGGCGGTGAGCCGGCAGATCGCCAAGCTGGATTTCGCACCGACTTTCCAGATGGGGCACCCCCTGCCCTTCGAGCTGGCTGAACGCCTGGCCGATATCGCGCCCAAGGGCCTGAACAAGGTGTTCTTCACCAACTCCGGCTCGGAGTCGGCGGACACCGCACTGAAAATCGCGCTCGCCTACCAGCGCGCCATCGGCCAGGGTACTCGCACCCGCCTGATCGGACGCGAACTGGGCTACCACGGCGTTGGATTTGGCGGTATCTCGGTCGGCGGCATGGTCAACAACCGCAAGGCCTTCCCCGCCCTGCTGCCAAACGTCGATCACCTGCCACATACCCTGGACATCCAGCGCAACGCCTTCAGCCGCGGCCTGCCGGAATTTGGCATTGAGAAAGCCGATGAGCTCGAGCGCCTGGTCACTCTGCATGGCGCCGAGAACATCGCCGCAGTTATCGTCGAGCCCATGTCCGGCTCAGCCGGCGTGATCCTGCCGCCAGCGGGCTACCTGCAACGCCTGCGCGAGATCACTCGCAAGCACGGCATCCTGCTGATCTTCGACGAAGTGATCACCGGCTTCGGTCGCATTGGCGAGGCCTTCGCCGCCCAGCGTTGGGGCGTCACCCCGGACATCATCACCTGCGCCAAGGGGCTGACCAACGGCGCCATCCCCATGGGCGCGGTGTTCGTCGCTGAGGCGATTTACCAGGCCTTCATGCAGGGACCGGAAAGCGCCATCGAGTTCTTCCACGGCTATACCTATTCCGGCCACCCGGTCGCCTGCGCTGCCGCCCTGGCGACTCTGGATATCTACCAGGGCGAGCGTCTGTTCGAGCGCGCCATCGAGCTGGAAAGCTATTGGCAGGATGCCCTGCTCAGCCTGAAAGACCTGCCCAACGTGATCGACATCCGCGCCGCGGGCCTGGTCGGTGGCGTGCAACTGGCACCGAGTGCCGAAGGCATCGGCAAACGCGGCTTCCAAATTTTCGAGCAATGCTTCCAGGACGGCGTGATGGTGCGCGTCACTGGCGACACCATCGCCATGTCGCCACCGCTGATCGTCGAAAAGGAACAGATCGACATTCTCGTCGGCAAGCTCGCCGACTCCATCCGCAAGGCCGTCTGAACAGGGACCGCACAATGAATATCCAGCAGATCGTCGACTTCGCCCAGGCCACCACTGCCCCGGAACACTACCGCCCGGCACCCGAGAAGATCCTCAAGGGCGACCCCGAGCAGAGCGTACGCAATCACTACGGCAGCCCCTGCGGCCAGTTCAATGTGGGCATCTGGGAAGGCGCGGTGGGCCACTGGACAGTGAGCTACACCGAGCACGAGTACTGCGAGATTCTCCAGGGCGTATCGGTGATTCGCGATGCTGACGGCAACGCCAAGACCGTGCGCGTTGGCGACCGCTTCGTCATCCCGGCCGGCTTTTCCGGTACCTGGGAAGTGCTGGAGCCCTGCCGCAAGGTCTACGTGATCTTCGAACAGGCCACTCGCTGAGCCTGTTCACCCCCCATGCTTGTCACCCTTTAGCCCGCCATTGGCGGGCTTTTTTATGGGCGAGAGCGAAGGGCTGTCTTTTCTGCGGTTGCGATTTCAATCGCTGAGCAGGCCGCAGATCTGCCCTATGGCCTTCAATGGGTCGGATTCGCCGCCCTTAGCGTATGAATTCGCCCCCCCACAACGAATCGGCAAGCCAAGCCTGGACAAATCGCAGGCATGAAAAAGCCCGCACAGGGCGGGCTTTTTCGACAAGGGCCGGATCAATTACTTGATCTTGGCTTCCTTGTACATCACGTGCTTACGCACAACCGGATCGAATTTCTTGATCTCGATCTTGTCGGGAGTGGTGCGCTTGTTCTTGTCGGTGGTGTAGAAGTGGCCGGTACCGGCACTGGACACCAAACGGATCAGTTCACGCATGATTAGCTCCTTAAACCTTTTCGCCGCGAGCACGCAGCTCGCTCAGCACGGCATCGATACCGCGCTTGTCGATAACACGCATGCCCTTGGCGGAAACGCGCAGACGCACGAAGCGCTTCTCGGACTCGACCCAGAAGCGGTGATGCTGCAGGTTCGGCAGGAAACGACGACGGGTTTTGTTGTTAGCGTGGGAAATGTTGTTCCCGGTAACCGGACCCTTACCGGTTACTTGACAGACTCTCGACATGCCTCAGCCCTCTAAACCACATGCCCAACCCGGCATGGGTTGGCCGCTTGAACTCTCACTTTAATGGGCGCTGAAGCGCCCGTCTCGTCAGGGTCTTACCGGCCGCACAAAGACTGCGAAAGACCGGGCCCCCAGAAAAGAGCGCTGCTTTATATCAGAAAGACCCTAGTGCAGCAAGGGCCGTAGCGATTTACCCACAGGCAGGCCACGCCACAAACCGCGCCCACGCAGCCACATCAGGGCCGCCAACCTAAGCGACCGCTCGTCGCCCACTACACATTGTTCGCCGACCGGCCTTGGTCTAGGGTAAGGCCTTTGGCCCGCCACGGGCTTACCAGCCATCGCAAAGGAGCCGCCATGCGTCTTGCCGCCCTCCCGCTTCTGTTTGCCCCGCTGCTCGCCCAGGCCGCGACTCTCAGCGTCTGCACCGAGGCCAGCCCCGAGGGCTTCGACGTCGTGCAGTACAACTCCCTGACAACCACCAATGCCTCCGCCGACGTGCTGATGAATCGCCTGGTGGAATTCGATGCACAGAACGGCAAATTGATACCGGGGCTGGCCGAAAAGTGGGAGGTTGCCGCCAACGGATTGACCTACACCTTCCAGCTGCGCCACGGCGTGAGTTTCCATTCGACCGACTACTTCAAGCCGAGTCGCCCACTGAATGCCGATGACGTGGTGTTCAGCTTCCGGCGCATGCTGGATCCGACCAACCCGTGGCACAAAGTTGCCCAGAGCGGCTTTCCCCACGCCCAGTCCATGCAGCTCCCGAACCTGATCAAGCACATCGAAAAGGTCGACGGCCTGCAGGTGCGGTTCACGCTGAACAAACCGGACGCCACGTTCCTCGCCACCCTCAGCATGGGCTTCGCCTCTATCTATTCCGCAGAGTACGCCGACCAACTGATGACAGCGGGCACGCCCGAAAAGCTCAACGCCCTGCCCATCGGCACCGGTCCCTTCGTCTTCCGTCGCTTCCAGAAGGACGCCGCGGTGCGTTATGCCGCCAACCCGGACTACTTCGGCGGCAAGCCCGGGGTCGACGGCCTGGTCTTCGCCATCACCCCCGACGCCAACGTGCGCCTGCAGAAGCTGCGCCGCGGCGAATGCCAGATCGCCCTGTCACCCAAACCCCTGGATGTGCGATCCGCCGCCAGCGACAAGAACATCAAGGTTATCCAGGTGCCGGCGTTCATGACTGCCTTTGTCGGCATCAATAGTCAGCACCCTCCGCTGGACAAATCCCAGGTGCGCCAGGCGATCAACCTCGCCTTCGATAAGGCCAGTTACCTCAAGGCGGTTTTCGAAGGCAGCGCCACGGCCGCCGACGGCCCCTACCCGCCGAACACCTGGAGCTACGCCGGACAGTTGCCGGCCTACCCCCATGACCCCGAGAAAGCCAAAGCGCTGCTTGCCGAAGCCGGGCTCAAAGACGGATTCAAGACCACCATCTGGACCCGCCCTTCCGGCAGCCTGCTCAATCCCAGCCTGGGCGCCCAATTGCTGCAGGCTGACCTCGCCAAGGTCGGCATTCAGGCGGAGATCCGCGTAATCGAGTGGGGCGAACTTATCCGGCGCGCGAAAGCAGGCGAGCATGACCTGCTGTTCATGGGCTGGGCGGGCGACAACGGCGATCCGGACAACTTCCTCACCCCGCAGTTTGCCTGCGCGTCGGTGCAGTCCGGGCTCAACTTCGCGCGCTACTGCAACGCCGAGCTCGACAAGCTGATCGCGGACGGCAAGACCCATGCCGACCCGGCTGAACGCTCCACCCTCTACAAAAAGGCCCAGCAGATCATTCGCGAACAGGCCCTCTGGCTGCCGCTCGCCCATCCCACGGCCTTCACCCTGACCCGCACCAATGTCGAGGGTTACCAGGTCAACCCCTTCGGCCGACAGGACTTCGCCAAGGTGAAACTGGACTAGATCCAGCCTCGCTCCGCCATCGACAGGGGCTCACCGTCACCGACGATGAAGTGATCGAGCACGCGTACGTCGATCAGCGCCAGCGCCTCCTTGAGGCGCAGGGTCAACTGGCGATCGGCTTCGCTGGGCTCGGCGACGCCCGAAGGATGGTTATGACTGAGAATGAGCGCCGCGGCATTGTGCGCCAGGGCACGCTTGACCACCTGGCGCGGGTAGACGCTGGCGCCGTCGATAGTGCCGTGGAACAGCACCTCAAAGGCCAGCACCCGGTGCTTGGCGTCGAGGAACAGGCAGGCGAACTGCTCGTGGGCGGAATGGCGCAACTGCGCCTTGAGAAAATCACGCACTGCCTGGGGATTTTCCAGCGCGGATTCGCGACGCAATCCCTCAGCGAGATGACGTCGGGCCATTTCCAGCACCGCCTGCAACTGGGCGAACTTGGCTGGCCCCAAACCGAGGTGCTGGCTGAAGTCGTGCAGCTCGGCCTCGAGCAATGCGCGCAGGCTGCCGAAGTCGTTGAGCAGGTGGCGGGCGAGATCGACGGCGCTGCGACCGGCTACGCCGGTGCGCAGGAAAATGGCGAGGAGCTCGGCGTCGCTCAGGGACGCCGCACCCAGTTCAAGAAGCTTCTCCCGCGGACGCTCCGCCGCAGGCCAATTGCGGATGCTCATGACACCTCCATGATTGAGCTGCGCCGCTGTTCCAGTGCGGTCGCTGTGCTATCTTAACCCACCTTTTTTGCGCGACGATCGGCCTGGGGAGGCGCCTTCGCCGCAGCACATCTTCAACCTTATAAAAGGCAGGCCTATGCAGCGGCTCTATCGGAAACGCATCCTTCTGGGCGTGGGCGGCGGCATTGCCGCCTACAAGAGCGCTGAACTGGTTCGCCGCCTGCGCGACCAGGGTGCCGAGGTCCGAGTGGTGATGACCCAGGGCGGCCGGGAGTTCATCACCCCCCTGACCCTCCAGGCGCTCTCCGGCCACCCCGTCCACCTCGACCTGCTCGACTCCGCAGCCGAAGCGGCCATGGGTCATATCGAGCTGGCTCGCTGGGCTGACCTGGTACTGATCGCACCTGCCACCGCCGACCTGATGGCGCGTCTGGCCCTGGGCGTCGCGGACGACCTGTTGACCACCCTGGTGCTGGCCACCGACGCCCCCGTCGCCCTGGCCCCGGCGATGAACCAGGCCATGTGGCGTGACCCGGCGACCCAGGCCAACCTGGAAATCCTCGCCAAGCGTGGATTGCGCCTGTTCGGCCCGGCAGCCGGCAGCCAGGCCTGCGGCGATGTCGGCCTCGGCCGCATGCTGGAAGCCGAGGAACTGGCCCAGCGCGCCGCCGACTGCTTCGAGCACCGCGCCCTCACGGGCCGCCATGTGCTGATCACCGCCGGACCGACCCAGGAAAATATCGACCCGGTGCGCTACATCACTAACCACAGCTCCGGGAAGATGGGTTTCGCCCTCGCCGAAGCCGCAGTGGAAGCCGGCGCCAAGGTGACCCTGATCACCGGCCCGGTGCACCTGCCCACGCCGGACCGGGTCAACCGCATCGACGTGGTCAGCGCCCGCGACATGCTTGCCGCCTGCGAAGCGGCCATGCCCTGCGACCTGCTGATCGCTGCCGCCGCGGTGGCCGACTACCGTCCGGAAGTGGTCGCCCAGCACAAAATGAAAAAAGACCCGACCAGTGGCGAAGGCCTGCTGCTGCAGCTGGTACGTAACCCCGATATCCTCGCGACGCTCGCCGGCCGTCCCGACCGCCCTTTCAGCGTGGGCTTCGCCGCCGAGACCGAGAATCTGCTCGAGTACGCCTCGCGCAAGCTCAAGGACAAGAACCTCGACCTGATCGTCGCCAATGACGTGGCCAACCCCACCATCGGCTTCAACAGCGAGGAGAATGCCATCACCATCATCAACCGCGACCTGGCCCAGACCAGCTTCGCCCAGACCAGCAAAGGCAAGATCGCCCGCCAACTGATCGCCTTCATCGCCGACCGCCTCAACCAGGCCTGAGACTCCATGCACTCACTGCAAGCCAAGATCCTCGATCCCCGCATCGGCAGCGAATTTCCGCTTCCGCAATACGCCACCCCTGGCTCTGCCGGCCTCGACCTGCGTGCCATGCTCAAGGAAGAAGTCGTCCTCGAGCCCGGCCAGACCCTCCTTATCCCCACGGGCCTCTCGATCCACATCGCCGACCCGGGCCTGGCCGCGCTGATCCTGCCGCGTTCGGGCCTCGGCCATAAGCACGGCGTGGTACTGGGAAACCTGGTGGGCCTGATCGACTCCGACTACCAGGGCGAGCTGATGGTGTCCTGCTGGAACCGCGGTCAGACGGCATTCCGCATCGCCATTGGCGAGCGCATTGCCCAACTGGTGCTGGTACCCGTGGTCCAGGCACACTTCGAGCTGGTTGACGAGTTCCACGAAAGCGAACGTGGTGCCGGTGGTTTCGGTCACTCCGGTAGCCACTGACAGTCCAACATCAGGACGAACCGCCTAGGAGACGTTCAGTGAAACTCTTCAAGCGCAGCAGCAAGGACGCCGCCAGCAACGGATCGGCCAGAGCGTCGGCCGAAGCCAAGCCCGACCATAATGGCTCCGACGACCTGCTTCCAGGCGCGCTGGCCGCCCTCGTGGGTGTGGCCGCCGCTGGCGCACTGCTCTGGTTTGGCGTCCTCAGTCCCGCCGAGCAAGGTCGGGTCGACCAGCTCGGCCAGGCCTGGGGCGGCAGCCAGGCCGCTACCCTGCGCCAGGCGATCGTCCAGCTGCAGGCCGATACCGCCGCCGCCGCCCATGATCCGAGCCTGATCGACGCCCTCAACAGCGGTGACGCCGGTCAGTTGATGGCCGCCGAACGCAGCCTGGGCTATCGCGACGGCGTGATCGATGCTCACCTCAACCTGCCTGGCCAGGCCCAACAGAACAGCCAGCGTGCCGCACCGATGAACTTCGCTGCGCTGGATATGCTGCGTCGCCTGGAAAATGGCCAGCCGCCCAGCCCTGAAGCTTTCAAGGTCGGTGACCGCTGGCTGGTCTACAGTGCCGCGCCGCTACGCCTGAACGAGCAGAGCCCGCCCCAGGGCACCCTGCTGATGGTATTCGAGCTGGACCGGCTGCTGCGCAGCCTGCCATCGTTGCCGGCGGAGGTCGGCCAGCTGCAGCTGACCCAGCAGTTCAGCAACGCCCCTGCCCAGCTCCTTGCCCAGCGTGGGGAGGCCGCCGGTGTTGCGCCTATCGACCTGGACAGTGGCAACCCGAACTGGAGGCTCAGTTTCACGCCTGGTCCGACCCTGACCCAGACCGTCTTCTCCCCGTTGCTGCTGGCCCTGGCCGCCCTGCTCGCCCTGGGCGGCGCACTGCTCGGCCTGAAGCTCAGCCAGGGCGCCCTGCAGCGCAAGCTGCGGGACGACGCGCAGCAGCTCAATCAGCTGTTGCAAGAACTCTCGAACGGCAAGAGCGTCAAAGCCTTCAGTCTGCGCCTGCCGGCGCTGGACAGCCTGGCCCAGGCGCTTGCCCGCCAACCCAGGCGCAAACCCGAGCCGGCGCCGGACAATGGCCTGGCCAAGGTAGCCGCCAGCAACCCTGTTGCCCCGGCACCCCCTCGGCCGGCCGAATTGGCCGACCCGCTATTCCAAGATACCGACATTCTCGATATCGACATCCTCGACGAAGACCAGGACCTCCTGGGATTGGAGCAAGCCCCCGCCATGACCAGCATCGAACAGATCGCTCCCACCCTGCCCGCCAGCATTTTCCGCGCGTATGACATCCGCGGCGTGGTCGGCGATACCCTCACTACCGAGACCGCCTACTGGGTGGGTCGCGCCATCGGCTCGGAAAGCCTGGCCCGCGGCGAGCCCTGCGTCTCGGTCGGCCGCGACGGCCGCCTGTCCGGCCCCGAACTGGTCCAGGCGCTGATCCAGGGCCTGCTGGACTGCGGCTGCCAGGTCAGCGACGTCGGCATGGTGCCGACCCCAGTGCTCTACTACGCCGCCAACATACTGGCCGGCAAATCCGGCGTGATGCTCACTGGCAGCCACAACCCGCCGGACTACAACGGCTTCAAGATCATGGTCGCCGGCGAAACCCTGGCCAACGAACAGATCACCGCCCTTCATACCCGCATCCAGAACAACGACCTGGCCAGCGGTGTAGGCAGCATTGAGGTGGTCGACGTACTGGACCGTTATTTCCGCGAAATCCGCGATGACATCGCCATGGCCAAGCCCATGAAAGTCGTGGTGGACTGCGGCAACGGCGTCGCTGGCGTGATCGCGCCGCAACTCATCGAAGCCCTCGGCTGCACCGTGATCCCCCTCTACTGCGATGTCGACGGCACCTTCCCCAACCACCATCCGGACCCGGGCAAGCCCGAGAACCTGGAAGACCTGATCGCCAAGGTGAAGGAAGAGAAAGCCGACCTGGGCCTGGCCTTCGACGGCGACGGCGACCGCGTGGGCGTGGTGACCAACGAAGGCACCATCATTTACCCCGACCGCCTGCTGATGCTGTTCGCCAAGGATGTGGTATCCCGCAATCCCGGCGCCGACATCATCTTCGACGTCAAATGCACCCGTCGCCTGACCTCCCTCATCAGCGGCTACGGCGGCCGCCCGGTGATGTGGAAGACGGGCCACTCGCTGATCAAGAAAAAGATGAAGGAAACCGGCGCGCTGCTGGCTGGCGAGATGAGCGGCCACATCTTCTTCAAGGAGCGCTGGTACGGCTTCGACGACGGCATCTACAGCGCCGCGCGCCTGCTGGAAATCCTCAGCCAGGACAAGCGTGACGCCGAACATGTGTTCTCGGCCTTCCCGAAAGACGTCTCCACTCCGGAGATCAACATCACCGTCACCGACGAGAGCAAGTTCCCCCTGATCGAGCGCCTGCAGCGCGAGGCCAATTGGGGCGAAGCGAACCTCACCACCCTCGATGGCGTGCGTGTCGATTATCCGAAGGGCTGGGGCCTGTGCCGCGCCTCCAACACGACTCCCGTGCTGGTGCTGCGCTTCGAGGCCGACACCGAGGAGGAACTGGAGCGCATCAAACAGGTGTTCCGCAGCCAGCTCACCCTCATCGCCCCTGAACTCAACCTGCCGTTCTGATTCGTGTCACTGGAGCCCAGCATGACCCTCAGCCTTGACGCTGCTTCCCACGTCGCCCAGGTCCTGTCCGAAGCGCTGCCCTATATCCGCCGCTTCGTCGGCAAGACCCTGGTGGTCAAGTACGGCGGCAACGCCATGGAAAGCGACGAGCTGAAGGCCAGCTTTGCCCGCGACGTGGTGTTGATGAAGGCTGTCGGCATCAACCCGGTGGTGGTGCATGGCGGCGGCCCGCAGATCGGCGACCTGCTCAAGCGCCTCTCCATCGAGAGCCACTTCGTCGACGGCATGCGAGTGACCGACGCGCAGACCATGGATGTGGTGGAGATGGTCCTGGGCGGCCAGGTGAACAAGGACATCGTCAACCTGATCAACCGCCATGGCGGCAGCGCCATTGGCCTGACCGGCAAGGACGCCGAGTTGATCCGGGCGAAGAAGCTCACCGTCACCCGCCAGACCCCCGAGATGACCCAGCCGGAAATCATCGACATCGGCCACGTCGGCGAGGTTGCCAGCGTCAACACCGACCTGCTGAACATGCTGGTGAAGGGCGATTTCATCCCGGTGATCGCGCCGATCGGCGTGGGTGCCAATGGCGAGTCCTACAACATCAACGCCGACCTGGTGGCCGGCAAGGTGGCCGAGGCGCTGAAGGCCGAGAAGCTGATGCTGCTGACCAACATCGCCGGCCTGATGGACAAGCAGGGCCAGGTGCTCACCGGCCTGTCCACCGAGCAGGTCAACGACCTGATCGCCGACGGCACCATCTACGGCGGCATGCTGCCGAAGATCCGCTGCGCCCTGGATGCCGTGCAAGGCGGCGTGAACGCTGCGCACATCATCGACGGTCGCGTGCCCCATGCGGTGCTGCTGGAGATCTTCACCGACAGCGGCGTCGGCACCCTGATCACCAACCGCAAGCGTCACTGAGCGGTGCGACACCCAGACAGGCCGGAGCGATCCGGCCTGTTCTTTTTTGAGGAGCCGGCAATGGCCAAGCTGTCCCGCGATGACTTCAGCTTCTTCCACCCGCTGCGCGTGCGCTGGGCCGAAGTGGACCCGCAAGGCATCGTTTTCAACGGCAACTACCTGACCTACGCTGACGTCGCCATCACCGAGTACTTCCGCGCCCTCGAAGTGGCCTACCCGGCCGATCTCCTGAAGGATGGCGGAGATTTCTTCGCGGTGAAGACCCTGCTGGAATACCTGGCGCCCGCGCGCTTCGACGAACAACTGGACGTGGGCGTGCGGGTCAGCCGGCTGGGCGGCGCCAGCATGGCCTTCGAGCTGGGCATCTGGCGCGAAGACCAGCAGCTGACCTCAGGCGAAGTGGTTTACGTGCATGCCGATGCCGACAACCGCAAGAGCCTGCGGTTGCCGGATTGGCTGAGGGAGAAGGTGCGGGGTTTCGAGCGGGCTGCGCCGACCGACTGAGGCCGGCTAGCGAACACCACCGAGCAACTCGGCCAGTCGCGCACGATCTGCTGCATAGGCCGCCATGGCGGCTTCGCGACTCTTCTCGTAGCGGACGATGTCCTTGTCCAGCCCCCTCTGCTGCTCGCGCAGGTTGTTGATCTGCTCCACCAGGTGGGAGGGGACGTCACGCCCGGCCCGCTCGCTCTCGGCAGCCTGGCTTTGCAGGTTGGCCTGTTGGGCACGCAGCGACTGCTGATTGCCGCGGGCGACGCCGATCAGGCCATCCAGCTCGGCCAGTTTGCGCTCCAGGGCGCGGTCGACGTCTTCGACGCTGGTGTAGAGCCGCAGCAACTGCGCATCGGAGCTGGCGCGGGCCTTTGCGTCCAGCTGGCGCTGCATTTCCTCGCGACTCGGAGCAGGCGGGATCACACGAATGACCCGACCCTGCTCGTTGAGCACCTCGTAACCCTTGCCAATGTATTCCGGCGGCACGCCCTGGCGATCAAGGACGGTCACGCCCTTGTCGTCGACGTAGCGATACAGCTCGGCCGCGCCGGCCAGCGCCGGCAACAGGATAACCAGTGCCAGGCTGTAGCGAAGTGCAGGCAACATCAGCATGAGGAATCCCGGCCCCGAATGGTCAGATACCGAAGTTGGCGCGATAGGCTTCCACGGCTGGCAGGTGCTTCTTCAACTCCGCGTCACCGGCCAGGTATTCCAGTACCTGCTCCAGGGACACGATGCTGACCACCGGGATGCCGAAGTCGCGCTCTACTTCCTGTATAGCTGAGAGTTCACCCTGGCCACGCTCCTGACGGTTCAGCGCGATCAACACACCGGCCGCCTGGGCATTCTGCGCCTGGATGATCTGCATCACCTCGCGAATCGCGGTGCCGGCAGTAATGACGTCATCGATGATCAGCACGCGACCGGCAAGCGGTGCACCGACCAGGGTGCCGCCTTCGCCGTGGTCCTTGGCTTCCTTGCGGTTGAAGCACCACGGGATGTCGATCTGATGATGCTCGGCCAGTGACACGGCAGTCGCCGCCGCCAACGGGATGCCCTTGTAGGCCGGACCGAACAGCACATCGAAAGGAATGCCGCTGTCCACCACGGCGGCCGCATAGAATCGGCCGAGCTGGGCAAGGGCCAAGCCACTGTTGAACAGGCCGGCATTGAAGAAATAGGGGCTGGTACGCCCGGATTTGAGAGTGAACTCACCGAAACGCAGAACTCCGCGCTCGATGGCAAAGCGAATGAAATCGCGCTGGTACGCCTGCATGAAAAGCCTCGGACGGCACGGATTTAGCTAAAAAGAAAGAGCTCGGGTATCATACACGCACGTGTTTTTGGGGGCCATTTATGCGGATCATCAGTGTGAACGTGAATGGTATTCAAGCGGCAGCCGAGCGAGGTCTCCTCAGCTGGCTGCAAGCTCAGAATGCCGACGTGATCTGCCTGCAAGACACACGTGCCTCCGCCTTCGACCTGGACGACCCTGCCTTCCAACTGGATGGTTATTTCCTCTACGCCGGCGATGCCGAAGTGCCTGCCCAAGGTGGCGTGGCGCTCTATTCGCGGTTGCAACCCAAGGCGGTTATCTGGGGACTCGGCTTCGAGTCCTGCGATCGGTACGGACGCTATCTGCAGGCTGATTTCGACAAAGTGAGCATCGCCACCCTGCTGCTGCCTTCCGGGCAAGGCGGGGACGAGAATCTGAACCATAAGTTCAAGTTCATGGACGACCTCACTCATTACCTGAACAAGCAGCGCCGCAAGCGTCGCGAATACATCTACTGCGGCTCGATGTACGTCGCCCACCAGAAGCTGGATGTGAAGAACTGGCGCGATTGCCAGCAGATCCCCGGCTTCCTGGCGCCCGAGCGTGCATGGATGGACGAAGTGTTCGGCAATATGGGTTATGTCGATGCTCTGCGCGAAGTCAGCCGCGAAGGCGACCAGTTCAGCTGGTGGCCGGACAGCGAGCAGGCCGAGATGCTCAACCTCGGCTGGCGCTTCGACTACCAGGTGCTGACGCCGGGTCTGCGCCGCTTCGTGCGTAGCGCCAAGCTGCCGCGCCAACCGCGCTTCTCGCAGCACGCACCGCTGATCGTCGACTACGACTGGTTGCTGAGCGTGTGATCCAGGCAGAAAAAAGCCGGCTTTCGAGCCGGCTTTTTCTTGTCCGCGATTCGGCCTATTTCACCAGGCGCCAGCAGAAGGGGTAGCGATATGCCTGGCCTTCGTTGGCCTTGATCCCGGCGATGATGGTCAGCACCAGGGCACCGATGCTCACCAGGCCAAGCAGCGGAAAGCCGATCACCACCAGCATCAGCAGGAAGCACAGCACCACGGCCAGCGCCACGGTGATCTGGAAGTTCAGCGCTTCCTTGCCCTGGGCGTCGACGAAGGGATCAAGGTCCTTCTTGATTTGCCAGACGATCAGCGGCCCCAACAGGTTGCCGAAGGGGAACACCAGGCCGAGGAAGGCGGAAAAATGGCAGAACATCGCCCATTGCCGCACTTCCCGGTTCGGCTCCTGATACTGAGTAGGTTCGTCCATTCCTACACCTCCTCGTGCGGATGTCGTGTCAGTCGGCCAGGGCGGCGCGCTGCAGTTCGAACAGCTCATTCAGGCCCTTGCGTGCCAGGTCGAGCATGGCGGTCAGTTCTTCCGGCTGGAAGGGTGCGCCCTCGGCGGTACCCTGGACTTCGATGAAGCCACCGGCATCGGTCATGACCACGTTCAGGTCGGTTTCGGCGGCGGCGTCTTCCAGGTAGTCCAGGTCCAGCACCGGCTCACCCTGGTAGATGCCGACAGAGACGGCGGCGACCATCTGCTTCAGCGGTTCGCCTTTCAGCGCGCCACGCTTCTTCAGCACCTTCAGCGCGTCGACCAGGGCCACCATGGCGCCGGTGATGGAGGCGGTACGAGTGCCACCGTCTGCCTGGATCACATCGCAATCCAGATAGATGGTGTTCTCACCCAGCTTGGTCATGTCCAGAGCGGCGCGCAGCGAGCGGCCGATGAGGCGCTGGATCTCCAGCGTACGACCGCCCTGCTTGCCACGGCTGGCTTCACGCTGGTTACGCTCGCCGGTCGCACGCGGCAGCATGCCGTACTCAGCGGTCAGCCAGCCCTGACCCTGTCCCTTGAGGAAGCGTGGCACGCCGGACTCGACGCTGGCCGTGCAGATCACCTTGGTATCCCCGAACTCCACCAGCACCGAACCTTCGGCGTGCTTGGTGTAGTTACGGGTGATGCGGATCGGACGCAGCTGTTCGGCCGCGCGGCCACTAGGACGTTTCATTGGGGCTTACCTGTTCGGGAGAAATCTGCCGGCCATTATAGAGGCCCTGCGGCACGGGGGACATCGCCGCGTTGGGAGGCGCGGTCCGCCTGGGCTACAATCCCCTCCTTTGATCGCCTAACCCAGAGGACACCCCATGGTGCACAGCATGACCGCCTTCGCCCGCGTAGAACGGGCTGGCCCCCACGGCACCCTGAGCTGGGAACTCCGCTCGGTCAATCACCGCTATCTCGAACCCCACCTGCGCCTGCCGGAAGCCTTCCGCGACCTCGAAGGCCCGGTGCGCGACGCCCTGCGCCAGGGGCTCTCCCGCGGCAAGGTGGAATGTACGCTGCGCCTCGCCGAAGAAAGTGCCGGCAAGCCGCTGCAGGTGGACCGCGAGCGCGCCAGCCAGCTGATCCAGGCGGCCGAAAGCGTTGCCGCACTGATCCAGCAACCGGCCCCGCTCAACCCGCTGGAAGTCCTCGCCTGGCCGGGCGTACTGGTGGCCGACGCCGCCGACCCGCAAGCACTGAACGCCGCCGCCATGGAGGCCTTCGCCCAGGCCCTCAACGAACTGAAGAACGGCCGCTCCCGCGAAGGCACCGAACTGGCCCGCCTGCTCAATGACCGCCTCGACGCCATGCAGGAAGAAGTCACCGCCCTGCGCGCTCTGGTTCCACAGATGCTCACTGCCCAGCGGCAGAAAATTCTCGACCGTTTCAATGAGATGAAAGCCGAGCTGGAGCCGCAGCGCCTGGAGCAGGAAATGGTCCTGCTGGCGCAGAAGAGCGACGTGGCCGAAGAACTCGACCGCCTCGTCACCCATATCGGCGAAGTCCGCCGCGTGCTCAAGGCTGGCGGCGCCGCCGGTCGCCGCCTCGACTTCCTGATGCAGGAACTCAACCGCGAAGCCAATACCCTGGGCTCCAAGGCGTTCGATCCGCGCAGCACCCAGGCTGCGGTCACCCTCAAGGTGTTGATCGAGCAGATGCGCGAACAAGTCCAGAATATCGAGTAAGAGACTGCCCCCATGACCGCCACCCCCGGCACCCTGTACATCGTTTCCGCCCCCTCCGGCGCCGGCAAGACCAGTCTGGTCAAAGCACTGATCGACGCCGAACCGAACATCCGCGTTTCGGTGTCCCACACCACCCGAGGCATGCGCCCGGGCGAAGTGGACAGCGTCAACTACAACTTCGTGACCCGCGAAGAGTTCGTGCAGATGCTTGAACACGGTGATTTCCTGGAGCATGCCGAAGTCTTCGGCAATCTCTACGGCACTTCCCAGCGCTGGGTGCAACAGACCCTGGCCGAGGGCCATGACCTGATCCTCGAAATCGACTGGCAGGGTGCCCAGCAGGTCCGCCACCTGATGCCCCGGGCCAAGTCCATCTTCATCCTGCCACCGAGCCAGCACGCCCTGCGCCAACGTCTGGACAACCGCGGCCAGGACAGCGAAGAGATCATCGAGCGCCGCATGCGCGAGGCCGTCAGCGAGATGAGCCACTACGTCGAGTACGACTACCTGGTGATCAACGACGACTTCGCCACCGCGCTGGAAGACCTCAAGGCCATCTTTCGCGCCAACCAGCTGCGTCACGACGCGCAACAGGTCCGCCACGGCGCCCTGCTGGCCCACCTGCTCGACTGACCACACCCTCTATCGAGGCGATAGCTGGCCTCTCGGCCGGCCTTGGGCCAGACTCCACCCTGGAAGCGCTGAAAATCGGCGCTTCCCTAATTGCTGGCGATTTTTTAGACTATCCAGTCCGCTCGCCCATTCGGGCACCGTATCAGCCATTCATTTCGTGCTACGAGGAACACCATGGCCCGCGTTACCGTTGAAGATTGCCTGGACAACGTTGATAACCGCTTCGAGCTGGTCATGCTCGCCACCAAGCGTTCCCGTCAGCTGGCCACCGGCGGCAAAGAGCCGAAGGTAGCCTGGGAAAATGACAAGCCGACCGTAGTCGCCCTGCGCGAAATCGCTGCCGGCCTGGTCGATTACGACGTCATCGCCCAGGAAGACATCGTTGAAGAAGAGCCGCTGTTTGCCGCATTCGAGGACGAGGCCAACGAGGCCCTCTGAATCCATGCCCGGTCGACGTCGCACGGCACAGGGTAGAGAAGGTCGGCAAGGAGAAGAATCTTGCCGAGCATAGACGCCCTTGCCGAACGACTTTCGACCTATCTCGGCGCCGACCAGGTCAACCTGGTGCGCCGAGCCTACTTCTACGCCGAGCAGGCCCATGATGGCCAGCGCCGGCGCAGCGGCGAAGCGTACGTTACTCACCCGCTTGCCGTAGCCAGCATCCTCGCCGACATGCACATGGACCATCAGAGCCTGATGGCCGCGATGCTGCATGACGTGATCGAGGACACCGGTATCGCCAAGGAAGCCCTCAGCGGGCAGTTCGGCGAGACCGTTGCCGAGTTGGTGGACGGGGTCAGCAAGCTGACCCAGATGAACTTCGAGTCCAAGGCCGAAGCCCAGGCCGAAAACTTCCAGAAGATGGCCATGGCCATGGCCCGCGATATCCGCGTGATTCTGGTCAAGCTGGCCGACCGCCTGCACAACATGCGCACCCTGGAAGTGCTGTCCGGCGAGAAACGCCGGCGCATCGCCAAGGAAACCCTGGAAATCTACGCCCCCATCGCCAACCGGCTGGGCATGCACAGCATGCGCGTGGAGTTCGAGGACCTTGGCTTCAAGGCCATGCACCCGATGCGCTCCGAGCGTATTCGCACTGCTGTCCGCCGCGCCCGCGGCAACCGCAAGGAAATCGTCAACAAGATCGAGGAATCGCTGACCAACTGCCTGCGCCGCGAAGGCATGGAAGGCGAGGTCATCGGCCGCGAGAAGCACCTCTACAGCATCTACAAGAAGATGCGCGGCAAGCGCCGGGCGTTCAATGAAATCATGGACGTCTACGCCTTCCGCATCATCGTCGACAAGGTCGACACCTGCTACCGCGTGCTCGGCGCCGTGCACAACCTGTACAAACCGCTGCCCGGTCGCTTCAAGGACTACATCGCGATTCCCAAGGCCAATGGCTACCAGTCGCTGCACACCACGCTGTTCGGCATGCACGGCGTGCCCATCGAGATCCAGATCCGCACTCGCGAAATGGAAGAGATGGCCAACAACGGCATCGCCGCCCACTGGCTGTACAAGTCCGCCGAGGACGACCAGCCCAAGGGAACCCACGCCCGCGCCCGCCAGTGGGTCAAAGGCATCCTGGAACTGCAGCAACGTGCCGGCAACTCCCTGGAATTCATCGAGAGCGTGAAGATCGACCTCTTCCCCGACGAGGTCTACGTGTTCACGCCCAAGGGCCGCATCATGGAGCTGCCGAAAGGCTCCACCGCGGTCGACTTCGCCTACGCGGTGCATACCGACGTCGGCAACACCTGCATCGCCTGCCGCATCAACCGCCGCCTGGCGCCGCTGTCCGAACCGCTGCAGAGCGGCGAGACCGTGGAGATCGTCACTGCGCCGGGCGCCAGGCCTAACCCGGCCTGGCTCAATTTCGTGGTCACCGGCAAGGCACGCACCCATATCCGCCACGCCCTCAAGCAGCAGCGCCGCTCCGAGTCCATCAACCTCGGCGAACGACTGCTGAACAAGGCTCTGGCCGGCTTCGAGAGCCACCTGGACAAGATCAGCCCCGAGCGTGTCCAGGCCGTTCTCGGCGAGTACCGCCTGGACGTGATCGAAGACCTGCTGGAAGACGTCGGCCTTGGCAATCGCATGGCCTACGTCGTCGCCCGCCGCCTGCTGGCCAGTGATGGCGAACAGTTGCCGAGCCCCGAGGGTCCGCTGGCGATCCGCGGCACCGAGGGCCTGGTGCTGAGCTACGCCAAGTGCTGCACGCCGATCCCCGGCGACCCCATCGTCGGCCATCTTTCCGCCGGCAAGGGCATGGTGGTGCACCTGGAAAGTTGCAAGAACATCGGCGAAATCCGGCACAACCCGGAGAAATGCATCCAGCTGTCGTGGGCCAAGGACGTCGCAGGCGAATTCAACGTCGAACTGCGCGTCGAGCTGGAACACCAGCGCGGCCTGATCGCCCTGCTGGCCAGCAGCGTCAACGCCGCCGACGGCAATATCGAGAAAATCAGCATGGACGAGCGCGATGGCCGCATCAGCGTGGTCCAACTGGTGGTCAGCGTACATGACCGTGTACACCTGGCCCGCGTGATCAAGAAGCTGCGTGCGCTCAAGGGGGTGATCCGCATCACCCGCGTGCGGGCGTAGCCGATCCCAAGAAACCCAAGGAGTTCTCATGAGCAAGACCGTCATCAGCAGCGACAAGGCCCCCGCCGCCATCGGCACTTACTCCCAGGCCATCAAGGCCGGCAACACCGTCTACCTGTCCGGCCAGATCCCGCTGGACCCGAAGACCATGGAACTGGTTGAAGGCTTCGAAGAGCAGACCGTGCAGGTGTTCGAGAACCTGAAGGCCGTGGCCGAAGCCGCGGGCGGCTCCTTCAAGGACATCGTCAAGCTGAATATCTTCCTCACTGACCTGTCCCACTTCGCCAAGGTCAACGAAGTCATGGGCCGCTACTTCGAGCAGCCCTACCCGGCTCGTGCCGCCATCGGCGTTGCCGCCCTGCCGCGCGGCTCCCAGGTGGAAATGGACGCCATCCTGGTCCTCGAATAAGCGCCTCTCGCCACGGGCCGTCCAGCCCGTGGCATCGTTCCGGAAGGACTCCGTCATGCGTCACACCCTCCCCTTGCTGCTCTGCGCGGCCATTCTCGGCGGCTGCTCAAGCGCGCCCTCTGACCCCAGTGGCATCTGGATCAACCAGGCGGCGATCAACGCCGCGGCCAAAGAGGGCAAGCTGCGCGAGTCCCTGCTCGCTTATGGCCCGAACCTGGAGTGGCAGATCGACCAGAAAACCGGCGAAGCCCATTACAGCAACGGCTTCGAGCTGGGCGAAGGACGCCTCGCCGCCCAGGAAGATGGCAACTGGCGGGTGGACTTCTATGGCGACTTCCACGAAACGCTGGAAGTGGACGGCAACCAACTGGTCCAGCAGGCCAGCGAGAACCTCCCCGAGCAGCGCTTCGTCCACCCGGAAAAGACTCCCACCGAGGGCGCCCCACCGGGCAGCGCCTTTGAACACGCGCTCTACACCGCCTACCTCGGCGGCAGCTGGAAGATCGTCGAAGGCCAGGGGCAGGGCGGCCTCGTCAAGTTCAACCCCGACGGCAGCCTCGAAGGCCTGCCGGGTGCTGATCGTTACGCGCTGTGCCTGGCCGGTGACTGCGCAGCCATGAGTGGCGAGAACGACAGTATCTGGCTGCAACAGGGCAATCAGGGCGCGGCCTGGATCTTCGTCCACGATGGCGATGAACTGGAAATCCTCGAAGCCCGCAATCGCGCGCAAATCGACGAGATGCCCGAGTACTTCCCCGGCAAACGCGCCTGGCTGCTGGAGCGCGACTGAGTCTCAGCGAACCCTGGGTGGGCAGTTCGGCGTGGGCTGAAGCCCACCCTACAAGCCGAGGATTACCCCTGCGGCCAGCCATCCCCCTAGCGCCAGCAGCAGCGCGCCGCAGAGCCGATCCAGCGCCCTCACCCGCATCTGCAGCCAGCCGCGCCAGCGCGGATGGCCCAGCAAACGCACCAGCGCCATATCCCAGAACAGCACCACCGCTGTCATCCAGCCCATGCTCATGACCAGCCCCCAGCCGGGCATAGCCGCATTGCGCAGCACGCCGAACAGCCCGGCATAGAAGATCGGCAGCTTGGGATTGAGGCTGCTGGCGAGCAGTCCCTCGTAAAACCCGAGCCGCCACGAACCACGCTCGCCCGCCTCAGCCTGCGGCAGCTCCAGCTCGCGGGTCGCCAGCAGCGCCTGGACGCCGATCCAGATGAAGTAGCCGCCTCCCGCCAACTGCAGCAGTTTCCACCCAGGCCCCTCCAACGCGGGCAACAGGCTCAGGGCAAGCAGCACCAGCACCATGCTCAGCAAATTGGCCAGCGCGATGCCGGCCGCAACACCGTCGGCATGGCGCAATCCTCTGACCAGCCCGGCACGCAGCAGCAGGAAAAAATCCGGACCTGGCGACAGCAAGGCAGCGAAATGAGTGCTGGCGACCAGCAAGAACAGCGCAAGCATGACGACGCACCTCCGTTGGACACGGCGGCCAGTGTCGAAGCCCGATGGCTTGGCGGTCTTGGAGAAAACTCAGGTGCGTGCGGCGCGGCGGAACTGCCCAGGCGTCACGCCAGTGAAACGCTTGAAGGTCCCGGAAAAATGCGCCTGGTCGTAGAAGCCCAGGGACAGCGCCACCTCCAGCGGCGGCTGATCACCCAGCAGCATGCGCTTGGCTTCACGTACCCGGCGCTGTAGCAGGTAGGTGTGCGGCGGCACGCCGTAGGCGCGGCGAAATGCTTCGATCAGATGGCGCGGATGGCGCTGCACCAGAGCGGCCAATTGCTCCAGGCTGACCGCCTCGACGTAATGGGCCTCCAGGTAGTCGCGCAGAAACGCCGTCACCCCGCCGTCCCGCATGGCGGGTGCCGCCACGCGCAAACCGCCGTGACGCACGAACACCCGCTCCAGCACCTCCAGCAGTTCGCTTTCCAGGGCCAGCGCATCGCCCCGCTCGAACTCCGCCGCCAGGCGCGCCAAGCCCGCCGCCACCAGACCGTCATCGGCCGGGTTCAGCTCGCGGAAACCGCTGGGCAGGCGCTTGCGTCCGAGCAGTGTCGGCAGGCGCGACTCCTCCACATAGAGCATGCGATAGACCAGTCGCTCGGACTCGGCATGGCCGGTGTGGGGCTCCTCGGGGTTCATCAGCGACAGGGTGCCGGCTGGCAAAGCATGGCGCGCGCCCCGGCACTGGTAGCCGCCCACGCCCTGGAGAATGGCGCCAATGGCAAAGGCATCATGGCTGTGGCGGCCGAAGGGCTGCCCGGAGAAATCCGCGTGGAACAGCTCCACCCCCGGCAACCAGGGGCGCGCCAGCATGCGGTTGGCATCCACGCTCAGGGCTCGCCCAGGATGGCGGCGTAACCTTCGCGGAAGCTGGCGTAGCGCGGTGCCCAGCCCAGTGCGCGAGCGCGAGCGTTGCTGCAGCGTTTGCTGCCCGAGCGGCGCACGGTGGACTCCTCGGCCCACTCGGTCACCCCCATCCGCTCACGCAGCCACCCCACCACTTCGTGCAGCGGAGCCGGGG
Source organism: Pseudomonas sp. D(2018) (assembly GCF_005502555.1). Lineage (NCBI taxonomy): Bacteria > Pseudomonadati > Pseudomonadota > Gammaproteobacteria > Pseudomonadales > Pseudomonadaceae > Pseudomonas > Pseudomonas sp. D(2018). The sequence continues at coordinate 2,507 of NZ_SCOK01000039.1, read as the reverse complement.
CATCGTCGACGCCGATATAGCAATCCTCCAGTGCTACACCACCGGCATCGGCCTTGAGCAGGTGGGCCAGCAGCCCGGCGCAATCGTCCACATGAATACGATTGGCGTAGAGAGGGGGTTCACTGACCACGCGGTAGCCCATGCGGACCTGCTTGAGCAGCCATTCGCGACCCGGACCGTAGATACCGGTCAGGCGTACAAGGGTCGAAGGAATGCCGCTGTCCATGGCCAGCCGCTCCGCCTCCCGCATCACCCGGCCGGAATAGCCCTCGGCCTCGGCGGGAGAGGTTTCATCGATCCATTCACCGTCGCGCTGGGCATAGACGCCGCTGCTGGAGACGAACAGCAGGCGCCGCGGCATCTGCCCACGTTCGGCTAGCCAGGCGAGCACGTGGCGCAAGCCGTCGACATAAGCGGCGCGGTAGCCGTCTTCGTCGTGCTGAGTGGCCGCCACGCAATAGACCAGATAGTCCAGCGGCCCCTTTGGCCAATCCACCGGGCACTCGGACCGCTCCAGGTCGCCTGCCACCGGCAGCACGCCGGCCGGCAGCGCTGCGACCTGGCGACGCAGGCCATGGACGGTCCAGCCGACCTGCAGCATCTGCTGGGCCAGGCGGCTGCCAACATCGCCGCAGCCGGCGATCAGGAGGGTAGCGGACATCAGGGAAGCTCCGAAAAAGTCCTCAGGATAGGCGCACGGGCGGCCATCGCCAATCGCTCAGGCAAGGGGCGAGTCGTCGGGCGAGGGCACAATTGTTATATAGTCACTTTTATAAACAAGAATTACTTGCAATAATGCCACCCCTTCGGTCCCGGCCGACGCTTGCGCGCCGATGGACGAAACCGCTTCCTTTCCTTCAGGTCCGGCCAGCATGAATTCCTACGCCCGCAACGCCCAGCCCCATACCGTCGCCCGCCCGCCACGCCTGCTGGCAGCCCTGTTGATCAGCCTGATGCTGGCGCCCGGCAGCTCCTTCGCTGAAGAGCCGACCGCCCAGTCCGTGCCGGCTGCCGCCACTCCGGCAGCCGCTTCGGCGCCCACCGCTGACGCCGCCAACGCGCCTGCCGGTGCTCCGGTAGCAACCGGCGCTCCGACTGCCGAAGGCACTGTCGCGCCTGTCGATGCCGCCGCCCAGGACCCGAACGCCCTGCCGACCGACCCGCTGGCCGCCGAGCTCGAAGGCGAGCAGATGCTGGCCCACGACCTGTCGCCCTGGGGCATGTATCAGAACGCCGACATCGTGGTGAAGGCCGTGATGATCGGCCTGGCCTTGGCCTCCGTCCTGACCTGGACCGTGTGGATCGCCAAGGGTTTTGAACTGGTCGCAGCCAAGCGCCGCCTGCGCCGTGAGCTGCTGACCCTGAAAGGCGCCCGCACCCTGGGCGAGGCTGGCGAGCAAGTCAGCAATGGCAGCTGCGTCTCCCGCCTGCTGGTGCAGGACGCCCAGGAAGAGGTGAAACTGTCCACCAACACCCGCGAGAAGGAAGGCATCAAGGAGCGCGTCAGCTTCCGCCTCGAGCGCCTCGTGGCCGCCAGCGGCCGGCAGATGAGCCAGGGCACCGGCGTACTCGCCACCATCGGCTCCACCGCACCCTTCGTCGGTCTGTTCGGTACCGTCTGGGGCATCATGAACAGCTTCATCGGCATCGCCAAATCCCAGACCACCAACCTCGCCGTGGTCGCCCCCGGTATCGCCGAAGCCCTGCTGGCCACGGCCCTTGGCCTGGTAGCAGCGATCCCCGCCGTGGTCATCTACAACGTTTTCGCCCGCTCTATCGCCGGCTACAAGGCCCAGGTGTCCGACGCTTCCGCCCAGGTGCTGCTGCTGGTCAGCCGCGACCTCGACCACCAACCGGCCGAACGTGGCCAGTCTCCGCAAATGGCGAAAGTGGGCTGACCCATGGGAATCCATCTGAACGAAGGTGGCGATGATCTCCAGGAAACCCACGAGATCAACGTCACTCCCTTTATCGACGTGATGCTGGTGCTGCTGATCATCTTCATGGTTGCAGCGCCCCTGGCCACGGTCGATATCAAGGTCGACCTGCCCGCGTCCACCGCCAAGCCCGCGCCCAGGCCGGACAAGCCGATCTACCTGAGCATCAAGGAAGACAAGAGCCTGTACCTGGACAACGAGCACGTCACCGAGGAGCAGTTGGGCAGCGTGCTGGACAAGCTGACCAACGCCGACAAGGAGAAGACCATCTTCGTCCGCGGCGACAAGGTCGTGGAATACGGTCGTCTGATGGAAGTCATGGACACCCTGCGCGGCGCCGGCTACCTCAAGATCGGCCTGGTCGGACTCGAGACGGTCGGGACTAAATGAGCCAAGGCAAACGCAAGCTGTCGCAATGGGGCGTCAGCCTGGTCGTCGTGCTCGGCCTGCACATCGGCCTCGGCCTCTGGGCGCTGTACTGGCGTCCGCACGCCGAGCCGATCGAGCTGCCGCCGGCGGCCATGATAGTGGAGCTGGAGCCGCTTCCAGCCCCCGCGCCCAAACCAGCAC
>NZ_SCOK01000038.1:0-55587 GCF_005502555.1 Pseudomonas sp. D(2018) | reverse complement strand
CCTGACCGCGCGCCTCTCCCTGGATGTAGCCCATAAACGACAATGCCCGTATCGATCGATACGGGCATTGTCTTCAGCTTCGACTCAGACGGCTAGGTTTTCACACAGTCTGATCTGCCGGGCTTTTTTGTGGATGGCTCGTCAGGCCATCTCTGCCGTAGTCTCAAACTCGAAGCTGAGCTCCTCGTCCTTGACGTCGACGTGCACCACGCCGCCGTGCTCGGCCAACTCGCCAAACAGAATCTCCTCCGCAAGTGGTCGCTTGATCTTGTCCTGGATCAGGCGCGCCATGGGGCGAGCCCCCATCTGTGCGTCGTAGCCGCGCTCAGCCAGCCAGCCCCGCGCCTCGTCGCTGACCACCAACTGCACGCGCTTGTCCTCCAGCTGTGCCTGCAACTCGGTGAGGAACTTGTCCACGACACTCTTGATCACTTCATGGCTCAGGCGGCCGAACTGGATGATCGTATCCAGGCGATTGCGGAATTCCGGCGTGAAGCTCTTGCGAATGACCTCCATGGCATCCGAGGAGTGATCCTGCAGAGTGAAGCCGATGGAAGCCCGCGCAGCAGTTTCGGCACCAGCATTGGTGGTCATGACCAGGATCACGTTGCGGAAGTCCGCCTTGCGGCCGTTGTTGTCAGTCAGCGTGCCGTGATCCATCACCTGCAGCAGCAGGTTGAAGACTTCCGGATGGGCCTTCTCGATTTCATCCAGCAGCAGCACACAGTGCGGCATCTTGGTGATGGCTTCAGTCAACAGACCACCCTGATCGAAACCGACATAGCCTGGAGGCGCACCGATCAGACGCGAAACGGTGTGCCGCTCCATGTACTCGGACATGTCGAATCGAAGCAGCTCGATCCCCATCGCCTTCGCCAATTGGCGGGCCACTTCAGTCTTGCCGACCCCCGTGGGTCCAGCAAAGAGGAAGGAACCTACCGGCTTGTCCGGAGACTTGAGCCCTGCGCGTGACAGCTTGATAGCGGTCGACAGGGAGTCAATGGCCGCATCCTGACCGAAGACCGTCAACTTCAGGTCACGCTCCAGGTTACGCAGCAGCTCCTTGTCGGAGCTGCTGACATGCTTTGGAGGAATTCGCGCGATCTTGGCGACTATGTCTTCGACTTGAGCCACCTCGATGCGCTTGGCGCGCTTCTCTTCCGGCTGCAGACGTTGATAGGCGCCCGCCTCGTCGATCACATCAATGGCCTTGTCAGGCATGTGCCGGTCATTGATGTAACGAGCTGCCAGCTCGGCTGCTGCACGCAACGCCTCATCGCTGTACTCGATATGGTGATGCTGCTCGAAGCGCGCCTTGAGCCCCCTGAGGATACCCACGGTGTCTTCAACCGATGGTTCGGTGACGTCGACCTTCTGGAAGCGACGCGCCAGAGCCCGATCCTTCTCGAAGATGCCGCGGAATTCCTGGAAGGTGGTCGAACCGATGCAACGGATCTCACCCGAGGACAACAGCGGCTTGAGCAGATTGGACGCATCCATCACCCCACCCGATGCCGCACCGGCACCAATGATGGTGTGAATCTCATCAATAAACAGAATGGCGTGCGGGCGCTTGCGCAGTTCATTGAGCAGCGCCTTGAAGCGCTTCTCGAAATCGCCGCGATACTTGGTTCCCGCCAGCAAGGCACCGAGATCCAGGGAGTAGACCACGCTTTCAGCCAGCAGGTCGGGCACCTGGTTGTCGACAATGCGCTTGGCCAGGCCCTCAGCGATGGCGGTCTTGCCAACACCTGCCTCACCGACCAAAAGCGGGTTGTTCTTGCGACGACGCGCCAGGATCTGCGCGACGCGCTCAACTTCACTCTCACGCCCGACCAACGGGTCGATGCGCCCCATGCGCGCCAATTCGTTCAGATTGCTGGCATAGGCATCCAGCGGATGACCGGACGCTGCAGCCTCACCACCTTCCTCATCCTGCATTTCCTGATCGTGGTCGTGCTGCTCACCGTGACCCGGGACCTTGGAAATCCCATGGGCGATGTAGTTGACGACATCGATACGCGCGACGCTCTGCTGCTTCAGCAAGAACACGGCCTGGCTTTCCTGCTCGCTGAAGATGGCCACCAGCACATTGGCGCCGGTCACTTCGCGCTTGCCGGAGCTCTGCACATGGAACACTGCACGCTGCAGCACTCGCTGGAAGCCGAGCGTGGGCTGGGTTTCACGATCTTCATCATGCTGAGGAATCAGCGGGGTGGTGGAATCGATGAACTCCTGCAGGTCATGCCGCAGCTTGTCCATATTTGCGCCACACGCGCGCAGCACTGTGGCGGCGGCTTCGTTGTCCAACAGGGCGAGCAGCAAGTGCTCGACCGTCATGAATTCGTGGCGCTTGGCACGGGCCTCCTTGAAGGCAAGATTGAGGGTGACTTCGAGCTCGCGGTTCAACATGGCTTCACCTCATACCCAAGCGGCGGCGTTAACCGTCCTTCTCGATCTCACAGAGCAGCGGATGCTGGCTCTCTCTCGCATATTGATTGACCTGCATGGCCTTGGTTTCGGCTATGTCGCGAGTGAACACGCCACAAATCGCCCGGCCCTCTGTATGCACGGTCAGCATGATCTTGGTGGCCAGTTCCCGGTTCATACCGAAGAACAATTCGAGCACCTCGACCACGAAATCCATAGGGGTGTAGTCATCGTTAAACATCACCACCTTATACATAGGTGGCGCCTGCAGGGCCGGCTTGGCTTCCTGCACCGCCAGGCCCGTGGAGTCGTCCTCGTGATGCTGCGGACTGTCCTGATTGAATGTTAGTCGAATCTGGCTGCTTGCATGCATGCTGGAAATAAAGGTCATTGGATGGATGAAAAACGGCCTCTGGAAAGACTTTGATCCGTTTCTCAGGCGATGCGGGGAACGCCTTGACTAACGGCAAAACGGTGTTACAACCAGTGAATACCCGTCTTCGGGTATCAGGGGTTCCGCGCGCGCGGCCAAGGCGGCCCGCATGGCGTGGAGTCGAAGTGGATGATACTCCAGTGATGGAGTCCTTTGCAGAGGGATATCAGCATGCTTAGCGGTAAGGTCAAGTGGTTCAACAACGCCAAAGGCTATGGGTTCATCCTTGCCGACGGCCGAGATGAGGACCTGTTCGCCCACTATTCGGCCATCCAGATGGAGGGCTACAAGACGTTAAAGGCTGGACAGCCGGTAAGCTTCGATATCATCCAGGGCCCGAAAGGGCTGCACGCCGTGAACATTCGCCCCGTCACGGCCACCTCCGAAGCGCCTGCCGCCATCAGCCACCCCCAGGGCAGCACGGTAGAAGTTTGAGCCCACGCAACAATTGGGCATAAAAAAGGCCGGTCAAATGACCGGCCTTTTTGTTTCTGCCCGAAGGCTTACATGTGCGCGATGATAGCGTCGCCGAACTCGGAGCAGGACAGCAGCTTGGCACCTTCCATCAGACGCTCGAAGTCGTAGGTGACGGTCTTCGCAGCGATGGCACCATTGGTGCCCTTGATGATCAGGTCGGCTGCTTCGGTCCAGCCCATGTGGCGCAGCATCATCTCCGCAGAGAGGATGACGGAGCCCGGATTAACCTTATCCTGGCCGGCGTATTTCGGCGCGGTGCCATGGGTCGCTTCGAACATGGCAACGGTATCGGACAGGTTGGCGCCGGGGGCGATACCGATACCACCCACTTCGGCCGCAAGGGCGTCGGACAGGTAGTCACCGTTCAGGTTCAGCGTGGCGATCACGTCGTACTCGGCCGGACGCAGCAGGATTTGCTGCAGCATGGCGTCCGCGATCACATCCTTGACCACGACGCTCTTGCCGGTGCGCGGGTTCTTGAACTGCATCCACGGACCGCCATCCAGCAACTCGGCACCGAACTCGTCACGAGCAACTTCGTAGCCCCACTCTTTGAAGGCACCCTCGGTGAACTTCATGATGTTGCCCTTGTGGACGATGGTCACAGAACTGCGATCGTTGTCCACGGCGTACTGCAAGGCCTTGCGTACCAGACGCTTGGTACCGTCCAGGGATACCGGCTTGATACCGATACCGCAGTTCTCGGTAAAACGGATTTTCTTGACACCCATTTCCTCGGTGAGGAACTTGATGACCTTCTCGGCCTCGGGGCTGCCAGCCTTCCACTCGACACCGGCGTAAATGTCTTCGGAGTTCTCGCGGAAAATCACCATATCAACGTCACCGGGCTTCTTCACCGGGCTCGGAACGCCTTCGAACCAACGAACCGGGCGCTGGCAAACGTAAAGATCCAGCTCCTGGCGCAGGGCCACGTTGAGGGATCGAATGCCACCACCAACGGGAGTGGTCAGCGGGCCCTTGATGGAAACAACGTAGTCGCGAACGGCTTCCAGGGTTTCTTTCGGCAGCCAAGTGTCCTGATCGTAGACCTGAGTGGCCTTCTCACCCGCGTAAACCTCCATCCAGGAGATCTTGCGATCGCTGCCGTAAGCTTTGGCAACGGCGGCATCTACCACCTTGATCATGACAGGGCTGATGTCGACGCCGATGCCGTCACCCTCGATGAAGGGAATGATCGGGTTGTTCGGTACCTTCAGGGACATATCTGCATTGACGGTGATTTTGTCACCGACTGCCGGCACCTGGATCTTTTGGTATCCCATGCTGAGCTCCGTGTTGTGGTTGAGAACGCTCTTGCAGCTCGTGAGCCTACTCCAGTTGGGCGGTCATCGACCATATCTTCCTTAGTCGAAAACACGCCCCTGAGTCACCCCGCCAAAAGGGGTGATATACTGCGCGCCGTGACCTAACAGTCATCGGGGTCGAGCAGTCTGGGACCAGACTCACTGTCCTCGCAACGGCCAGGCCACCACCATGGCAAGGCCGTACAACGCTTTACTGGCGCTCCATTACCCCCGCGGCAATTCTCGGCTCAGCTCAACGTCGACATTGAGCGAATGCGTCTACCAGTGCGCTTCGAGACTCTGTGCGCGCCCAGAAAAGAAGAGAGTTAAACGTTAATGTCCAACCGTCAGAAGATTACGTACACCTTCACCGACGAAGCCCCTGCGCTCGCCACCTACTCGCTCCTTCCCATCGTCAAAGCATTCGCCGCCTCGGCAGGGATCGACGTCGAAACCCGCGATATCTCTCTTGCAGGACGCATCCTGGCCTCCTTCGCTGACAAGCTTGCCGCAGACAAGCGCATCGAAGACGATTTGGCCTACCTGGCCACGCTGGCCACCTCGCCTGACGCGAACATCGTCAAACTGCCGAACATCAGTGCCTCCGTGCCGCAGCTGAAAGGCGCCATCGCCGAACTGCAGGCGCTGGGCTACAACGTGCCGGACTTCCCGGAAGACCCGCAGACCGAAGAAGAGAAAGACACTCGCGCCCGCTACGCCAAAGTCCTGGGCAGCGCCGTGAACCCGGTCCTTCGCGAAGGCAACTCCGACCGCCGCGCGCCGGCCGCCGTGAAGGCCTACGCTCGCAAGCACCCGCACTCCATGGGCAAGTGGAGCATGGCCTCCCGCTCCCACGCCGACTACATGCGCGGCGGCGACTTCTTCTCCAGCGAACAATCCATCACCATGGCCAAGGCCGGTGACGTGCGCATCGAGTTCGTCGGCAAGGACGGTAAGGTCGAGGTCAAGAAGCAGCTCTCCCTGCAGGACGGCGAAGTCCTGGACAGCATGTTCATGAGCTGCAACAAACTGCGCGCCTTCTTCGAGCAGACCCTGCAGGATTGCAAGGAAACCGGCGTCATGTGGTCCCTGCACGTCAAGGCGACCATGATGAAGGTCTCCCACCCGATCGTCTTCGGCCACGCCGTCAGCGTTTACTACAAGGACGTGTTCGACAAGTACGGCGAGCTGTTCAAGGAACTGGGCGTCAACCCGAACAACGGCATCAGCAGCGTCTACGACAAGATCAAGGTACTGCCCGCCTCCCAGCAGGAAGAGATCCTTCACGATATCCATGAGGTGTACAGCCACCGCCCGGAAATGGCGATGGTCGACTCCGTGAAAGGCATCACCAACCTGCACATCCCGAGCGATGTGATCGTCGACGCTTCCATGCCGGCGATGATCCGCAACTCCGGCCAGATGTGGGGCAAGGACGGCAAGCAGAAGGACACCAAGGCGGTGATGCCGGAGAGCACCTACGCCCGCATCTACCAAGAGATGATCAACTTCTGTAAAACCAACGGCGCCTTCGACCCGACCACCATGGGCACCGTGCCGAACGTCGGCCTGATGGCGCAGAAAGCCGAGGAATACGGCTCCCACGACAAGACCTTCGAGATGGTCGCCGACGGCACCATGCGCGTCGTGGCCGCCGATGGCACCGTGCTGATGCAGCACGAAGTCGAAGCCGGTGACATCTGGCGCGCCTGCCAGACCAAGGACGCCCCGATCCGCGACTGGGTCAAGCTGGCCGTCACCCGCGCCCGCCTGTCCAACACCCCGGCCATCTTCTGGCTGGACCCGGAACGCGCCCATGATCGCGAACTGCGCAAAAAGGTCGAACTGTATCTGCAGGACCACGACCTGACCGGCCTGGACATCAGCATCAAGGGCTACAACGAAGCCATCCGTACCAGCATGGAGCGCCAACTGCGCGGCCAGGACACCATCTCGGTGACCGGCAACGTCCTGCGCGACTACCTGACCGACCTGTTCCCGATCATGGAACTGGGCACCTCGGCCAAAATGCTGTCCATCGTTCCGCTGATGGCGGGCGGCGGCATGTACGAGACCGGTGCCGGCGGCTCGGCTCCGAAGCACGTACAGCAGCTGGTGGAAGAGAACTACCTGCGCTGGGATTCCCTCGGCGAGTTCCTGGCCCTGGCCGTGTCCCTGGAAGAAACCGGCATCAAAACCGGCAACGCCAAGGCCAAGCTGCTGGGCAAGACCCTCGACGAAGCCACCGGCAAGCTGCTGGACAACAACAAGTCGCCCTCCCGCAAGGTCGGCGAGCTGGACAACCGTGGCAGCCACTTCTACCTGGCGCTCTACTGGGCTCAAGCCCTTGCAGCCCAGGACGAAGACGCCGAGCTGAAGGCGCACTTCGCCCCGCTGGCCAAGACCCTGACGGAACAGGAAGCGGCTATCGTCGCCGAACTGAACGGTGCCCAGGGCAAGGCTGTGGACATCGGCGGTTACTACCGTTCGAATCCGGACCTGACCAGCCAGGTGATGCGCCCCAGCGCCACCTTCAACGCTGCGATCGACGGCCTGGCCTAAACGCCACACGCTGTATCGGGAAACCCCGGGCCAATGCCCGGGGTTTCTTTTTGGGGCCGCCCGCGCCGTATCATGTCGATTTGCCCTGGAACCCTCGCGTATGAGCTGGCAACCTCACATCACAGTCGCAACGATCATCGAAGACCAAGGCCGCTTCCTGCTAGTCGAGGAACTGGCCGGAGGACACGCGGTACTCAACCAGCCCGCCGGACACCTGGAAGCCGATGAAACCCTGCTCGAAGCCGCCATTCGCGAAACCTTCGAGGAAACCGGCTGGGAGGTCGAATTGACCGCCGTGACTGGCATCTACCTCTATACGGCTCCCAGCAACGGCGTGACCTACCAGCGCGTCTGCTTTGCCGCCAAGCCACTGCGCCACCATCCCGATCACCCCCTGGACGAAGGCATCATCGGACCACGCTGGCTGACCCGCGACGAGCTCCTGACTAACAAAGACCGTTGGCGCAGCCACCTCGTCCTGCGCTGCATTGACGACTACCTGGAAGGCGAACGTTTCCCCCTCAGCCTGATCCGCGCCTCTTAAACATTCCAGCTCAAACAACCTGCTCACGATCTTGCGAGCTAGAGCCATGCAAGGCGAAAGCAGGCGAGGAAGCGAAGTTTACAGCCGTAAATGAGCATTCCGAGCCTGCTTTCAACGCAGCAGGGCCGACGCGCAGCTGATCGCGAACCGGTTCTGATAGAATTCCGCTTTTGCTTACACGACCAGTGCAGATTCCCATGCGTGATCCAGCCAATACCCGCGTCATAGTCGGCATGTCCGGCGGCGTAGACTCCTCGGTTTCCGCCCTCCTGCTTCTCGAGCAGGGCTACAAGGTGGAAGGCCTGTTCATGAAGAACTGGGACGAAGACGACGGCACCGAGTACTGCACCGCCAAGGTGGACCTGGCCGACGCCCAGGCCGTCTGCGACCGCATCGGCATCAAGCTCCATACCGCCAACTTTGCGGCCGAGTACTGGGACAACGTGTTCGAGCACTTCCTCGCCGAATACAAGGCAGGCCGCACGCCGAACCCCGACATCCTCTGCAACCGCGAAATCAAGTTCAAAGCCTTCCTCGACTACGCCCTGTCGCTGGGCGCGGACCTGATCGCCACCGGTCACTACGTGCGCCGCCGTGACATCGACAACCGCACCGAGCTACTCAAAGGCCTGGACCCAAACAAGGACCAGAGCTACTTCCTCCATGCAGTGGGTGGCGAGCAGATCGCCCGCACCCTGTTCCCGGTCGGCGAACTGGAAAAACCGGAAGTGCGCGCCATCGCCGAGAAGCACGGCCTGGCCACCGCTCGCAAGAAGGACTCCACCGGTATCTGCTTTATCGGTGAACGTCGTTTCACTGATTTCCTCAAGCAGTACCTGCCCGCCCAGCCTGGGGATATCGAGACCACCGAAGGCGACGTCATCGGCCGCCACCACGGCCTGATGTACCACACCATCGGCCAGCGCCAGGGCTTGGGCATCGGTGGCATGAAAGACGCAAGCGATGATCCCTGGTACGTCCTGGCGAAAGACCTTTCGCGCAACGTGCTGATCGTCGGCCAAGGCAACGAAAACCCCTGGCTCTACTCCCGCTCGCTGAAAGCGTCCGAGATCTACTGGGTGAACCCCATCGACCTCAGCCTGCCGCGCCGCCTCAAGGCCAAGGTGCGCTATCGCCAGAGCGACCAGCCCTGCACCCTGGAAAAGACTAGCGACGGTTACGTAGCGATGTTCGACGAGCCGCAGCGCGCGGTCACGCCGGGCCAGTCGGTAGTGTTCTACGACGGCGAAATCTGCCTGGGTGGCGGCGTGATCGAAAGCGCCCAACCCTCCGATGCCGGAGTTCAGCGCCCATGAACCAGACCCGCGAACAACTGGTCGCGCTCGGTGCCGTCTTCGAAGCCGCCGCCCTGGTCGACCGCATCGCCAAGACCGGCCAGATCAGCGAGCCGCCGCTCGGCTGCATGCTCGGCAGCCTGCTGATCCGCGATCCGAAGAACACCCTGGAAGTCTACGGCGGCGACGACCTCAACCTGCGCGATGGCTACAAGGCCCTTGTAAGCGCCCTGGAGCGTGAGCCCTCAAGCCTGCAGCGCGAACCCCTGCGCTACGCCCTCGCCCTGTTGACCCTGGAACGTCAACTGGCCAAACGTGGCGATATGCTGGACGTCATCGGCAACCGCCTGGACCAGATCCAGCAACAGGTACAGCACTTCGGCCTCGTGCACGACAACGTCATTGCCGCCTGCGCCGGCCTTTACCAGGACACCCTGAGTACCTTCCGCCAGCGCATCCAGGTACACGGCGACATGCGCCACCTGCAGCAACCCAGTAACGCCGCGAAGATCCGCGCCCTGCTCCTCACCGGCATCCGAGCCGCGCGACTCTGGCGCCAGCTTGGCGGCAACCGCTGGCAACTGCTGTTCAGCCGCCGCAAGCTGCTCAACGAGCTCTATCCGCTCCTGCGCGGCTGACCCGCACCGCGCCATGTGTCGACGACCGTGGCGCGGAAGCGGCGAGTTGGGGGAAATACATGTATGATGTGCGCCCCTTTTCGTTGACCGATTGTCCGAGAACGCCCTCATGCAGCTTTCCTCGCTCACCGCGGTTTCCCCCGTAGATGGCCGCTACGCCGGCAAAACCAGCTCCCTGCGCCCGATCTTCAGCGAGTACGGCCTGATCCGTTTCCGCGTCCAGGTAGAGGTCCGCTGGCTGCAGCGCCTCGCCGCCCACGCCGGTATTCCGGAAGTCGCGCCCTTCTCCGCCGAAGCCAATGCCCTGCTCGACAAGCTGGCCGAAGACTTCCAGCTGGAACATGCCGAGCGCATCAAGGAAATCGAGCGCACCACCAACCACGACGTGAAAGCTGTTGAGTATCTGCTCAAGGAGCAGGCCGCCAAGCTGCCCGAGCTGGCAAAAGTCAGCGAGTTCATCCACTTCGCCTGCACCAGTGAGGACATCAACAACCTGTCCCACGCCCTGATGCTGCGCGAAGGCCGCGACCAGGTCGTACTGCCGCTGATGCGCCAACTGGCCGACGCCATCCGCGACCTGGCCGTACGCTTCGCTGATGTGCCGATGCTCTCCCGCACCCACGGCCAGCCGGCCTCGCCGACCACCCTCGGCAAGGAAATGGCCAACGTCGTGTACCGCCTGGAGCGCCAGATCGCCCAGGTTGCCGCCGTTCCGCTGCTGGGCAAGATCAACGGTGCAGTGGGCAACTACAACGCCCACCTGTCCGCCTATCCGGACGTCGACTGGGAAGCCAACGCCCGCGAGTTCATCGAAGGCGACCTGGGCCTGGCCTGGAACCCCTACACCACCCAGATCGAGCCGCACGACTACATCGCCGAGCTGTTCGACGCCGTCGCCCGCTTCAACACCATCCTCATCGACTTCGATCGCGACGTCTGGGGCTACATCTCCCTTGGCTACTTCAAGCAGAAGACCATCGCTGGCGAGATCGGCTCGTCGACCATGCCGCACAAGGTCAACCCGATCGACTTCGAGAACTCCGAAGGCAACCTCGGCATTGCCAACGCGCTGCTCCAGCACCTGACCAGCAAGCTGCCGATCTCCCGCTGGCAGCGCGACCTGACCGACTCCACCGTGCTGCGCAACCTTGGTGTTGGCTTTGCCCACAGCGTTATCGCCTATGAGGCCACCCTCAAGGGAATCAGCAAGTTGGAGCTGAATGCTCAACGCATTGCTGAAGACCTCGACGCTTGCTGGGAAGTCCTCGCCGAGCCGATCCAGACCGTGATGCGCCGCTACGCGATCGAGAATCCGTACGAGAAGCTCAAGGAACTGACTCGTGGCAAGGGCATCAGCCCGGAAGCCCTGCAGACTTTCATCGATGGCCTGGACATCCCGGCCGAGGCCAAGGCCGAACTGCGCAAAATGACCCCCGCCAGCTACATCGGCAACGCCGTAGCTCAGGCCAAGCGCATCTGATCGGTCTTGTACCCATGCACGCCCGGCTGTGCCGGGCGTTTTTATTTCAAAGGCTTAGACATGAATCCTGATACTCCTCTTCAACTTCTGGGTGGCCTCTCCGCGCGCGAATTCCTGCGCGATTACTGGCAGAAAAAGCCACTCCTGATCCGCCAGGCCATCCCCGGATTCGAAAGCCCCATTTCCCCTGACGAACTCGCGGGCCTGTCCCTGGAAGAGGAAGTCGAGTCTCGCCTGGTGCTCGAGCACGGAGAACGCCCCTGGGAATTGCGCCGCGGCCCGTTCGCCGAAGATACCTATCAGAACCTGCCCGAACGCGATTGGACCCTACTGGTCCAGGCGGTCGACCAGTTCGTGCCGGAAGTCGCCGAGCTACTGGAAAATTTCCGCTTCCTGCCGAGCTGGCGCATTGATGACGTGATGATCAGCTTCGCCGCGCCAGGCGGTGGCGTAGGGCCGCATTTCGACAACTACGACGTGTTCCTTCTCCAGGGTCACGGCCGCCGCCGTTGGAAAATCGGCCAGATGTGTGACGCCGAGAGCGCCTTGCTACCCCACGCCGACCTGCGCATCCTCGCCGACTTCCAGCAGACCGACGAATGGGTGCTGGAACCCGGCGACATGCTCTACCTGCCGCCGCGTCTCGCCCACTTCGGCATCGCCGAAGACGACTGCATGACCTACTCCGTGGGCTTCCGCGCGCCCAGCGCCGCCGAGGTACTGACCCACTTCACCGACTTCCTGGCCCAGTTCCTGCCGGACGAGGAGCGTTACAGCGACGCCGGCGCAGCGCCTGTCAGCGATCCCCACGAGATTCAACGGGACGCCCTGGACCGACTCAAGTCCCTGCTCACCGAGCACATGAGCGACGAGCGCCTGCTGCTTACCTGGTTCGGCCAGTTCATGACCGAGCCGCGCTACCCGGAACTGCTGGCCGGCGCCGAAGTGGAAGAGGACGATTTCCTGGGCGCCATCGAAGACGGCGCAGTGCTGGTCCGCAACCCAAGCGCGCGCCTGGCCTGGTCCGAGGTGGACATTGGCCTGGTGCTCTTCGCCAGCGGCCAGAGCCGCCTGCTGCCCGCCAGCCTGCGCGACCTGCTGAAGCTGATCTGCGCTGCCGAGGCACTGCACCTGGAGAATCTCGGCCAATGGCTGGCCGATGACGAGGGGCGTAAGCTTCTACTGGAACTGGTCAAGCAAGGAAGTCTGGAGTTTGCCGATGAGTGAGATACACGTCCGCGTTGCCGACTGGCAGAAGGACAATGCCGACCTGCGCCGCATCCGTGAGGCCGTGTTCATCGCCGAACAGTCCGTCGCACCGGAGCTGGAGTGGGACACCGAAGATGCGGACGCCGTGCACTTTCTCGCCTTCGAGCGGGACTATGCTATCGGCACCGCCCGCCTGCTTCCCGACGGCCATATCGGCCGCGTTTCGGTGCTCAAGGACTGGCGCGGACTGAAGGTTGGCGATCGGCTGCTACAAGCCGCTATCGCCGAAGCCGAACGTCGTGGTCTGAAGCGTCAGATGCTTTCCGCCCAGGTCCACGCTACCGCGTTCTATGAACGCCACGGCTTCAAGATCGTCAGCAGCGAGTTCCTCGAGGCTGGCATTCCCCACGTGGACATGGTGCGCGAAAGCCAGTAGAGGCCCAGATGAACGAGAACGCCCCGGAACTCACTGAGAACGAAGTCGAACTACCGGCCATCGAATTCCAGTCGCCGGGGCGCTTCAGCGTTCACAACCCCTCCCTCCAGACCGAAGCGCCCGAATGGGAACCCGCTCCCTTCGGCCTAGGCGCCCACGACCGCCTCGAACGCTTCAGCGTCCCGGAGGACGCACGCGCCCACGCCCTGGCGCTGATGCAGCAGGCACGCCGCCGGCTTTGCCTGTACAGCCCCGATCTGGAGCCCTGGCTCTACCACAACAGCGCCATCCAGCAGGCCTGCACCCGGCTTCTGGTCAGCGACCCGAAATGCCAGCTGCGAATTCTCGTGCGCGACCTGAGCCGCGCCGTAAAGGAAGGCCACCGGCTGCTCAGCCTGAGCCGGCGCATTTCCAGCAACTTCCAGATTCGCCGGATCAACCCCGACCACCCCTCGGAAGACTTGGCCTATCTCATTGCCGACGACCGCGGCCTGCTCGTGCGCCCTGAGCCTGAGCAGTACGCCGGCTACGCGCTGTACAACGACCCCGGAAGGACCCGGCTGCAGCAAACCCGCTTCGACCAGGCCTGGGACCTGAGCATTACCGACCCCGACTTGCGGAACTTCCTGATATGACCCCACGCGCCCTGCTCGCTGCCCTCCTCCTGATCATCTGCCTGCCTCTGCAGGCGGCGACGGAACTCATCCAGCTGCGCTATCGCACAGCCGATGAGCTGCTGCCGATGGCGCAATCCGTATTGGGCAACGAGGGTCGAGTCAGCGCCTACGGCAACCAGCTCATCGTCAATGCCGAACCAGCGAAGATCACCGAACTGCGCAATCTGCTGGACCAGCTCGATACCCAACCGCGACGCCTGCTGATCAGCGTCGACACCAGCGACAGCAACTTCCAGAGCGACCGCGGCTATGCAGTCAACGGATCAGCCAGCGTCGGTGGAGTCGATGTCCAGGCGGGTCGCGGCGAAGTCCATGGACGTGACCAGGTGCGCATCATCCGCCGCAGCACTGACAGCCGCGGCGGCGGTGTGCAGCAGGTCCAGACCACAGAAGGCTAT
This sequence comes from Pseudomonas sp. D(2018), assembly GCF_005502555.1. Taxonomy (NCBI): domain Bacteria; kingdom Pseudomonadati; phylum Pseudomonadota; class Gammaproteobacteria; order Pseudomonadales; family Pseudomonadaceae; genus Pseudomonas; species Pseudomonas sp. D(2018). The sequence goes on along the minus strand of NZ_SCOK01000038.1, from coordinate 41,704 downwards.
CCGGCGCTAATCCAGGTCGGCCAGAGCGTACCCATCACCTCCACCAGCAGCGGCCCCTACGGCGAGGTGTACAGCAACACCGAATACCGCAATGTCACACGCGGTTTCTACGTCACCGCGACGCTCACGGGCGAGCTGGTGCACGTCAACATCAGCAGCAACCGCGACCGCTTGAACAGCAGCCAGCCAGGTGTGATCGACGTGCAGAGCACCGACACCAAAGTCAGCGGTCGCCTCGGCGAATGGATCACCATCGGCGCCGTGAACGAAGACAGCCAGTCCGACCAAAGTGGCTTTTTGCGCCACCGCACCACTCAGGGCCGTGAAGACATGACCCTGCGCCTCAAGGTCGACGCGGTCGACTGACTGCACATTTTCAGACCGGCCAGTCTCAGCCAAAAGTATTATGTAGTAGTCCAAAAAAAACACTACAAAACGTTTGACGAACGCCTGTTTGAAAGAGCATGATGGCCTCGCTCCCGCTAGCCAGGGGCCCTGAATAGGGCCTCCGGATCGCGCTCCCGGCCAACCAGCCGAGCCGATCCGTGTTGTAACGGCCCATAAGGCAGTGCGACGAGGTTGCGACTGGAACGTAGTTGTCCTGAGGGACGGGGAAGCGTCAGCAACATCCGCAAGATCGAAGGCAGTGCCCGGCCATCACCCAACGGTTTCCACGAACCGGCAAGTGAGCCAGGAGTGCAAATTTACCCATCGATCCTGTGAGCGTGTGCATCTCCTCACCCTACCCTCAGCTTCAATCTCTTCCAGTTGGTCCTTCGACGCGCTGCGGTGAGCAACCCGCAATAACCTTCAGAACGCAGGTTTTTGAGTGGGAAAGTCGGTGCTCAACCACATATACACTTTGAAGGATTGACCATGTCCGCATATCAAAACGACATCAAGGCCATTGCCGCACTGAAAGAAGTGAACGGTAACAGCTGGAGCGCTATCAACCCCGAGTCGGTTGCCCGCATGCGCGCACAGAACCGCTTCAAGACCGGTCTGGATATCGCCAAGTACACCGCGGCCATCATGCGCAAGGACATGGCCGAGTACGATGCCGACTCCTCCGTCTACACCCAGTCCCTGGGCTGCTGGCATGGCTTCATTGGTCAGCAGAAGCTGATCTCCATCAAGAAGCACCTGAAGACGACCAACAAGCGCTACCTCTACCTCTCCGGCTGGATGGTTGCTGCGCTGCGCTCCGACTTCGGCCCGCTGCCCGACCAATCCATGCACGAAAAGACCGCCGTTTCCGGTCTGATCGAAGAGCTCTACACCTTCCTGCGCCAGGCTGACGCCCGCGAACTGGACCTGCTGTTCACCGCCATGGACGCCGCTCGCGCCGCTGGCGACAAGTCCAAGGAAGCTGAAATCCAGGCCCAGATCGACAACTACGAAACCCACGTAGTACCGATCATCGCCGACATCGACGCTGGTTTCGGTAACCCGGAAGCCACCTACCTGCTGGCCAAGAAGATGATCGAAGCCGGTGCCTGCTGCATCCAGATCGAGAACCAGGTTTCCGACGAGAAGCAGTGCGGCCACCAGGACGGCAAAGTGACCGTTCCGCACGAAGACTTCCTTGCCAAGATCAACGCTGTTCGCTACGCCTTCCTCGAGCTGGGCGTTGATGATGGTGTGATCGTTGCCCGTACCGACTCTCTGGGTGCCGGCCTGACCAAGCAGATCGCCGTGACCAAGCAACCGGGCGACCTGGGCGACCAGTACAACTCCTTCCTGGACTGCGACGAAATCAACGCCTCCGACCTGCAGAACGGCGACGTAGTGATCAACCGCGGCGGCAAGCTGCTGCGTCCGAAGCGCCTGCCGAGCAACCTGTTCCAGTTCCGCAAGGGCACCGGCGAAGATCGCTGCGTCCTGGACTGCATCACCTCGCTGCAGAACGGCGCCGACCTGCTGTGGATCGAAACCGAGAAGCCCCACGTTGGCCAGATCAAAGGCATGGTTGACCGCATCCGCCAGGTCATCCCGAACGCCAAGCTGGTTTACAACAACAGCCCGTCCTTCAACTGGACCCTGAACTTCCGCCAGCAAGTGTTCGATGCGTTCGTTGCTGAAGGCAAAGATGTTTCCGCCTACGACCGCGCCAAGCTCATGAGCGTCGAGTACGACGAAACCGAGCTGGCCCAGGTTGCAGACGAGAAGATCCGCACCTTCCAGCGCGATGGTTCGGCCCACGCCGGCATCTTCCACCACCTGATCACCCTGCCGACCTACCACACTGCCGCACTGTCCACCGACAACCTGGCCAAGGGCTACTTCGCCGACCAGGGCATGCTGGCCTACGTGAAGGGCGTTCAGCGTCAGGAACTGCGTCAGGGCATCGCCTGCGTCAAGCACCAGAACATGGCTGGCTCCGACATCGGCGACAACCACAAAGAGTACTTCGCTGGCGAAGCGGCTCTGAAAGCGAGCGGCAAAGACAACACCATGAACCAGTTCCACTAAGAGGAACTGCCACCGGCCGACCACGCATCGGCCGGACATGGCGAGTCAAAAACCCCGGTGCTTGCACCGGGGTTTTCTTTTGCCCCTTTACCCTGTTGCCGGACAGAACCAACCTGCCGTCCGCAATGGGTTGCCAAGGCGCGGTACCTTCCTAGAATCAGCGAAAAACCTGGAGCTCCGGCCGTGCCGCGAACCCTGCTGCTGATCCTGCTGCTCATCTCCCCCGCCCTGCGCGCCGGCGACCTGGAACTGTTGGTCAGCCCGCCACAACTGGCGTTGCTCCTTGGCGAACTGAAAAACAACCAGCACCCGCGCTTCGCCGTGGTCGACTACGGTCGCGCCTCCACACTCCCCCGCTTCTACCTGTTCGACAGCCGCAGCCACGCTTTGCTAGGCAGCTTCCGGGTTGCGCACGGCAAGGGATCGGACCCGGATCACGATAGTTACGCCGACCGCTTTTCCAACGACTTCGGCAGCCGCGCTACCTCCCTTGGCCTGTTCCGCACGTCACAGGTATTCGACAGCGAAGAACCCGGACATGGCCGCTCCATGCGCCTCATCGGCCTCAGCCCGAGCAACAGCAATGCCGAAGCGCGCGCCATCGTCATTCACGCCAACGCGTATATGGAGGACGCCTTCATCCTTGAGCACGGAGTACCAGGGCGCAGCTACGGCTGCCTGGTCCTGGCCAGCACTGATCGAGACCAGGTCATCGCGCAACTGAAGGGTGGCGCGCTGATCTTCGCCATCAGCCAGAAGCGCCAAGCCGTGGCGAACAACTAACGCAAACCATGCTGCCCCTCCCACGCAACAGCTTCTCCATCTCACTGTCACCGTTCCGTCGCCTTCAGCATTTAGCGTCAGATCTCCGTCGATTCGCCTGCGTGGAGATCCGCCTTGAACCAACACAACGACAAAGCCGTGCTCTTTGGCAACGGCGACGAACTGCCCAGCAACACATCCGACAACCCGCACATCAACGACCTGATTGGCGGACTCAACCGCCGTCAACTGTTGATCGGTGGCGCCGCCATGAGCACCCTCGCCTTCCTTGGCGCCGCCATTCCGGGTGAAGCCCTGGCAGCAGAGCCACACGCCAAAGGCTTCCCCTTCAAGCCCCGCTCTCGCCTGCCCTTCGAGGCCATTCCTACCGGCCGCGTAGACAGCATTACCGTTCCGCCGGGCTACACGGCCACGCCCTTCATTCCCTGGGGTACGCCGATCACCGGACGCTATCCGGCCTTTGCCGATGACGCCAGCAACAGCGCCCAGGACCAGGCGGAGCAGATCGGCATGCACCATGACGGCATGCATTTCTTCCCCATCGATGCCCGCCGCGGTTCCGGCATGCGTTCGGACCACGGCCTGCTCGTACTGAACCATGAATACATCGACGCCCCGCTGCTGCACCCCAACGGCCCGACAGTCGTGGATGGCAAGCGGGTCAGCGCCGATGAAGTACGCAAGGAGATCAACGCACACGGTGTGTCTGTGGTAGAGATCCGCCGAAATGTTCGCGGGGAATGGGAGGTCGTGCCGAGTCGCCGCAACCGCCGCATCACCGCCGCCACACCCATGAAGATCTCCGGCCCGGCCCGTGGCCACAAGCTGCTGCAAACCCGCTACAGCCCGCAAGGCACAGCCACCCGAGGCACCCAGAACAACTGCGCGAACGGATTCACCCCCTGGGGCACCTACCTCACCTGCGAGGAGAACTGGGCCGGCTACTTCGCCACCCGCGACGCCGACCTACCCCGCGAACTCAAGCGCTACGGCCTTCGCAGCAGCAGCCGCTTCGGCTGGGAAACCCTGCCGGGCGACGAGTTCGAACGCTTCGACGCCACTCGCAAAGCGGCCGACGCCAAGGGCGACTATCGAAACGAGCCGAACCACTTTGGCTGGATTGTCGAGATCGACCCCTTCGATCCGGACTCCACGCCGATCAAGCGCACCGCCCTGGGTCGTTTCGCCCATGAGGGGTTGATCTTCGCCCCAGTGAAACCAGGCCGGCCCGTGGTCTGTTACTCCGGCGACGACTCCCAGAACGAGTACATCTACAAATACGTCAGTCGCGACAAGTACCGTCCCGGACAGGCCAACGGTCGCCTGCTGGACGAAGGCACCCTTTACGTCGCCCGCTTCAATGCCGATGGCAGCGGCGACTGGCTGGCCCTGGACATCAACGACCGCAATTTCCTCAAGGCCTGCCTGACCGCCGGCGTCGCTTTTGCCGATCAGGGCGAAGTACTGATCAATACACGCCTGGCCGCTGACATCGTTGGCGCCACCCGTATGGACCGCCCGGAATGGGGCGCGGTGAATCCGGACAATGGCGAGGTCTACTTCACCCTCACCAACAACACCGCGCGCACCAACGCCGACGCAGCGAACCCGCGCCCGGCCAACGCCTACGGCCATATCATCCGCTGGCGCGAGAACAGTCGCGACCATGCAGGCCATCGATTCGACTGGAACATCTTCCTGCTCGCCGGCCCCGAGGGAGATAGCCGTGGCCCGAACGGCAATCCGCTGGGCGCGCAGAACATCCTCGCCAGCCCGGACGGCCTCTGGTTCGACGACGAGGGTCGCCTGTGGATCCAGACCGACATGAGCGGCAGCCAATTGAGCGCCGGCCCCTTCGGCAACAACCAGATGCTGGTAGCCGACCCGCGCAGCGGCGAATTGAAGCGCTTCCTGGTCGGCCCAACAGGCGCCGAAGTGACCGGCATCAGCGCGACGCCGGACTTCCGCACCCTGTTCGTCAACATCCAGCACCCGGGCGAAGGCTCCACCGCCACGAACCTGCTAAGCACCTGGCCCGACGGCCCAGGCAAGCGCCCGCGCTCCTCCACCGTGGTCATCACGCGCGAAGACGGCCGCCGCCTACTCTGAATCCCCTCAAGGATTTCGGCCGACCCATGCGGGTCGGCCTCTTTTTCCACCCTGGAAAGGCAGCATGAACAAAAACAAATGGAATTGTCGCAATTATGAAAACGACTTGAAGAGCAACTTAGGAGGACGCCAGGAGTATTTGTTATTTGCAGTTTTTAAGTTCTGCAAGACCATTCTCGTGTAGTGATTAATTAACCACCAATCAAACGCTAATGACTATCATTACCATGGCATTACCAACCCTCTGTGCGACATAAGGCCGCAATCAGACAAAGGCCTAATAAAACCCTGAAAACCCCGCCGCCATTGGCCTACAGCCAAGCAAGCAGCCCAGAATCCGGCTGCACGGGCAATTTTTTGGCTTGAAAAATTTACTTGCACACCCGCTCGGGCATAAAATTGTCGGAATCGATTGCCTGGGCATCATTGATCCCCGGCATTAAACCTTTTAACGCAAGTGAACGCCGTTCCTTGTCTTAAGGAGTTCCGGCATGTCGGACGCTACTGCCATCATCTCCCACAACTGGGGTTTCGCTGTTTTCCTGTTGGGTGTCGTCGGCCTCTGCGCCTTCATGATCGGGGTTTCTAGCCTGCTCGGCAGCAAGTCCATCGGTCGCAGCAAGAACGACCCCTTCGAATCCGGCATGCTCCCCACCGGCACTGCTCGCCTCCGCCTCTCCGCAAAATTCTATCTGGTCGCGATGCTCTTCGTGATCTTCGACGTCGAAGCCCTCTTTCTCTTCGCTTGGTCCGTCTCCGTCCGTGAAAGCGGCTGGGCCGGCTTTATCGAAGCAACCATTTTCATAGCAATTCTGTTGGCAGGTCTTGTCTACCTTTGGCGCATCGGGGCGCTTGATTGGGCTCCCGAAGGTCGTCGCAAGCGGCAGGCGAAGCTAAAACAATGAGGCTTTGGCAATGCAATACAAACTTACTCGGATCGATCCGGATGCCACTTATGAGCAGTATCCGATCGGCGAACGGGAGACCGTTTCCGACCCGCTGCTAGAAGATCAGGTGCACAAGAACATCTTCCTGGGCAAGCTCGAGGATGTTCTCAACGGCGCAGTCAACTGGGGTCGCAAGAACTCCCTGTGGCCGTACAACTTCGGCCTCTCCTGCTGCTACGTGGAGATGACCACCGCCTTCACCGCACCGCACGACATCGCGCGATTCGGTGCGGAGGTCATTCGTGCATCACCGCGCCAGGCGGATTTCATGGTCATCGCCGGCACCTGCTTCATCAAGATGGCACCGGTCATCCAGCGCCTCTATGAGCAGATGCTGGAGCCCAAGTGGGTGATCTCCATGGGTTCGTGCGCGAACTCCGGCGGTATGTACGATATTTACTCGGTCGTTCAGGGCGTGGACAAGTTCCTTCCCGTGGACGTCTACATTCCCGGCTGCCCGCCCCGTCCGGAGGCGTTCCTGCAAGGCCTGATGCTGCTGCAGGAATCCATCGGCCAGGAGCGCCGCCCGCTATCCTGGGTCGTGGGGGACCAAGGCATTTACCGTGCCGACATGCCCTCCGAGCGGGAAAAGCGCCGCGAACAGCGTATTCAGGTCACCAACCTGCGCAGCCCCGACGAAGTCTGAGCCTGTTCTTCTCCGGAAGACCCCAGGCTCATTCTTTACGTTGACCGATAGCGACCGAGACCATGACTGCAGACACCGTTCTGTCTATTCCGCCTTATAAGGCTGACGACCAAGACGTCGTCGTAGAGCTCAATTCCCGCTTTGGCGCCGAAAGCCTGACCATCCAATCGACCCGCACCGGCATGCCGGTGATCTGGGTCGCCCGTGACAAGCTGATCGACGTCCTCAAGTTCCTGCGCAATCTCCCGCGCCCCTACGTCATGCTGTACGACCTGCATGGCGTCGACGAGCGCCTGCGCACCCAGCGTCGCGGCCTGCCGAACGCAGACTTCACGGTGTTCTACCACCTGATGTCGCTGGAACGTAATAGTGACGTGATGATCAAGGTGGCCTTGTCCGAGGGCGACCTCAACCTGCCCACCACCACCGGCATCTGGCCCAACGCCAACTGGTACGAGCGCGAAGTCTGGGACATGTACGGCATCACCTTTGCCGGGCACCCGCACCTGTCGCGGATCATGATGCCCAACACCTGGGAAGGTCACCCGCTGCGCAAGGACTACCCGGCGCGCGCCACCGAATTCGACCCCTTCAGCCTGACCCTGGCCAAGCACCAGCTTGAAGAAGAAGCTGCGCGCTTCCGCCCGGAAGACTGGGGCATGAAACGCCACGGCGAGAACGAGGACTACATGTTCCTCAACCTCGGCCCGAACCACCCCTCCGCCCACGGTGCCTTCCGCATCATCCTGCAGCTGGACGGCGAAGAGATCGTCGACTGCGTGCCGGAAGTCGGTTACCACCACCGCGGCGCCGAGAAGATGGCCGAGCGCCAGTCCTGGCACAGCTTCATTCCTTACACCGACCGCATCGACTACCTCGGCGGCGTGATGAACAACCTGCCGTACGTGCTCGCGGTCGAGAAGCTCGCCGGCATCAAGGTGCCGCAGCGCGTCGATTTCATCCGCGTGATGATGGCCGAGTTCTTCCGGATCACCAGCCACCTGCTGTTCCTGGGTACCTATATCCAGGACGTCGGCGCCATGACCCCGGTGTTCTTCACCTTCACCGACCGCCAGCGCGCCTACAAGGTCATCGAAGCCGTCACCGGCTTCCGCCTGCACCCGGCCTGGTACCGCATCGGCGGCGTCGCCCACGACCTGCCGCGCGGCTGGGATGGCCTGGTGAAAGAGTTCGTCGAATGGCTGCCCAAGCGCCTCGACGAGTACGAAAAGGCCGCCCTGCAAAACAGCATCCTGCGTGGCCGTACCATCGGCGTGGCCCAGTACAACACCAAGGAAGCCCTGGAATGGGGCGTCACCGGTGCTGGCCTGCGTTCCACCGGTTGCGACTTCGACCTGCGCAAGGCACGCCCCTACTCCGGTTACGAGAACTTCGAGTTCGAAGTACCGCTGGCCCACAACGGCGATGCCTACGATCGCTGCATGGTTCGCGTCGAAGAGATGCGCCAGAGCATCCGCATCATCGACCAGTGCCTGAAGAACATGCCGGAAGGCCCGTACAAAGCGGACCACCCGCTGACCACGCCGCCACCGAAAGAGCGCACACTGCAGCACATCGAAACCCTGATCACCCACTTCCTGCAGGTTTCCTGGGGCCCGGTCATGCCGGCCAACGAAGCCTTCCAGATGATCGAGGCGACCAAGGGCATCAACAGCTACTACCTCACCAGCGACGGCAGCACCATGAGCTACCGCACCCGGATCCGGACGCCCAGTTTCCCCCACCTGCAGCAGATTCCTTCGGTGATCCGCGGCAGCATGGTGGCAGACCTGATCGCCTACCTGGGCAGTATCGACTTCGTAATGGCTGACGTGGACCGCTGATATGAGCACCCTTATCCAGACCGACCGTTTCGTCCTCAGCGAAACCGAGCGCTCGGCCATCGAGCACGAAATGCATCACTACGAGGACCCGCGTGCGGCGTCCATCGAAGCCCTGAAGATCGTCCAGAAAGAGCGTGGCTGGGTGCCGGACGGCGCTGCTGACGCCATCGGCGAGATTCTTGGCATCCCCGCCAGCGACGTCGAAGGCGTGGCTACTTTCTATAGCCAGATCTTCCGTCAGCCGGTCGGCCGCCACGTGATCCGCGTGTGCGACAGCATGACCTGCTACGTCGGCGGCCATGAATCCGTCGTTGCCGAGATGCAGAAGCAACTCGGCATCGGACTCGGCCAGACCACCACCGACAACCGCTTCACCCTGCTGCCGGTCTGCTGCCTGGGCAACTGCGACAAGGCCCCGGCCGTGATGATCGACGACGACACCTTCGGCGACGTCCAGCCTGACGGCGTTGCCCAACTGCTGGAGGCCTACCAATGAAGACCCTTACCTCCATCGGTCCGGCCAACCGCATCGCCCGCAGCGAAGAAACCCATCCGCTGACCTGGCGCCTGCGTGAAGACGCGCAGCCGGTATGGCTCGACGAGTACCAGCAGAAGAACGGCTACGCCGCCGCTCGCAAGGCCCTGACCGAAATGGCCCAGGCCGAGATCGTTCAGCAGGTCAAGGACTCCGGGCTCAAGGGCCGCGGCGGTGCGGGCTTCCCCACCGGCGTGAAGTGGGGCCTGATGCCGGCCGACGAATCCATGAACATCCGCTACCTCCTGTGCAACGCGGACGAAATGGAACCCAACACCTGGAAAGACCGCATGCTGATGGAACAGCTGCCGCACCTGCTGGTGGAAGGCATGCTGATCAGCGCCCGCGCCCTCAAGGCCTATCGCGGCTACATCTTCCTGCGCGGCGAGTACGTCGACGCGGCGCGCAACCTCAACCGCGCCATCGACGAAGCCAAGGCCGCCGGCCTGCTGGGCAAGAACATCCTGGGTTCGGGCTTTGACTTCGAACTCTTCGTCCACACCGGCGCCGGCCGTTACATCTGTGGTGAAGAAACCGCCCTTATCAACTCCCTGGAAGGTCGCCGCGCCAACCCGCGCTCCAAGCCGCCCTTCCCCGCCGCCGTCGGCGTCTGGGGCAAGCCCACCTGCGTCAACAACGTCGAGACCCTGTGCAACGTGCCGGCAATCGTCGCCAACGGCGTGGACTGGTACAAGACCCTCGCCCGCCCGGGTAGCGAAGACATGGGCACCAAGCTCATGGGCTTCTCCGGCAAGGTGAAGAACCCCGGCCTGTGGGAATTGCCCTTCGGCGTTCCGGCTCGCGAGCTGTTCGAAGACTACGCTGGTGGGATGCGTGATGGCTTCAAGCTGAAAGCCTGGCAGCCCGGCGGTGCCGGTACCGGTTTCCTGCTCCCTGAGCACCTCGATGCGCCCATGTATGCCGCCGGCATCGCCAAGGTGGGCACCCGTATGGGTACCGGCCTCGCCCTGGCCGTGGACGACAGCATCAACATGGTCTCCCTGCTCCGCAATATGGAGGAGTTCTTCGCGCGCGAGTCGTGCGGCTGGTGCACGCCTTGCCGCGACGGTCTGCCCTGGAGCGTCAAGCTCCTCCGCGCGCTGGAGCGCGGGGAAGGCCAAGCCGGCGACCTGGAGACCCTGGAGCAGCTCGTCGGCTTCCTCGGCCCAGGCAAGACCTTCTGCGCCCATGCACCGGGCGCCGTCGAGCCGCTGGGCAGTGCCATGAAATATTTCCGTCCGGAGTTCGAGGCAGGCATCGCACGCCAGATCCCGGCAGCGCGACCGATCCCCGTCGGCGCCTAAGAAAAAGGATTCGCGCAGCGGCGGCCGCAACCCGGCCCCGCGCGCACGCTGATTCCATTAGCCAAAGCCCGGTCACACGGGCAGATGAAGACTGAACCATGGCCACTATCCACGTAGACGGCAAGACGCTCGAAGTCGATGGTGCAGACAACCTCCTGCAGGCCTGTCTGTCCCTCGGACTCGACATCCCCTACTTCTGCTGGCACCCGGCGCTCGGTAGCGTCGGCGCCTGCCGCCAGTGCGCGGTGAAGCAGTACACCGACGAGAACGACAAACGCGGTCGCCTCGTCATGTCCTGCATGACCCCCGCCACCGACAACTCCTGGATTTCCATTGATGACGAAGAGGCCAAGCAGTTCCGCGCCAGCGTCGTCGAATGGCTGATGACCAACCACCCGCACGACTGCCCGGTGTGCGAGGAAGGCGGCCACTGCCACCTGCAGGACATGACGGTAATGACCGGCCACAACGCCCGTCGCTATCGCTTCACCAAGCGTACCCACCAGAACCAGGAACTCGGCCCGTTCATCGCCCACGAGATGAACCGCTGCATCGCCTGCTACCGCTGCGTGCGCTACTACAAGGACTACGCCGGCGGCACCGACCTCGGCGTCTACGGCGCCCACGACAACGTCTACTTCGGCCGCGTCGAAGACGGCACCCTCGAGAGCGAGTTCTCGGGCAACCTGGTCGAGGTCTGCCCGACTGGTGTGTTCACCGACAAGACCCACTCCGAGCGCTACAACCGCAAGTGGGACATGCAGTTCGCCCCGAGCATCTGCCACGGCTGCTCCAGCGGCTGCAACATCAGCCCCGGTGAGCGTTACGGCGAGATCCGCCGCATCGAGAACCGCTTCAACGGCTCGGTGAACCAGTACTTCCTTTGCGACCGCGGCCGCTTCGGCTACGGCTACGTCAACCGTGAGGATCGCCCGCGCCAGCCGCTGCTGGGTAACCAGAAGCTGAGCCTGGACGGCGCCCTGGACAAGGCCGCCGAACTGCTGAAAGGCAAGCGCGTGATCGGCATCGGTTCGCCCCGCGCCAGTCTCGAAGGCAACTTCGCCCTGCGCGAACTGGTTGGCACCGAGAACTACTACTCCGGCATCGCCGCCAGCGAACTGGCGAACCTGCGCCTGATCCGCGACGTCCTGCAGAACGGCCCGCTACCGGTCCCCACCCTGCGCGACATCGAGAAGCACGACGCGATCTTCGTCCTCGGTGAAGACCTGACCCAGACTGCTGCCCGCATGGCCCTCGCCCTGCGCCAGGCCGTCAAGGGCAAGGCCACCGAAATCGCCGCCTCGATGAAAATCCAGGACTGGCACATGGCCGCCGTGCAGAACGTCGCCCAGAACGCCCTGAACCCACTGTTCATCGCCAGCGTTGCCGCCACCCGCCTGGATGACGTCGCCGCTGAAAGCGTCCACGCCGCACCGGCTGACCTGGCGCGCATCGGTTTCGCCGTGGCCCACGCCATCGACCCGAGCGCCCCGGCCGTGGAAGGCCTGGAAGGCGAAGCGGCCGAACTGGTCAAACGCATTGCCGATGCCTTGCTGGCCGCCAAGCGTCCGCTGGTCATTTCCGGCGCTTCCCTTGGCGAAAAAGCCCTGATCGAAGCCGCCGCCAACATCGCCAGCGCCCTGAAGAACCGTGAGAAGAACGGCTCCATCAGCCTGGTAGTACCAGAAGCCAACAGCATGGGCCTGGCCCTGTTCGGTGGCGAGTCCCTGGAAGCCGCCCTGGAGGTCCTGACCTCCGGCAAGGCCGACGCTGTCGTGGTCCTGGAAAACGACCTGTACCGCCGCGCCGACGCCGCCAAGGTGGACGCTGCCCTGGCAGCCGCCAAGGTCGTCATCGTTGCCGACCACCAGCAGACCGCCACCGTCGAACGCGCCCACCTGGTGCTCCCGGCTGCCAGCTTCGCCGAAGGCGATGGCACCCTGGTCAGCCTGGAAGGCCGTGCCCAGCGTTTCTTCCAGGTCTATGACCCGTCCTACTACGACGCCAACATCCTCGTTCGCGAAGGCTGGCGCTGGCTGCACGCACTGCACAGCACCCTGCTGGGCAAGTCCGTCGACTGGACGCAACTGGACCAGGTCACCGCCGCCTGCGCCGACAGCAGCTCGCTGCTGGCCGGCATCCGCGACGCGGCTCCGAGCGCCTCGTTCCGCATCAAGGGCCTGAAGCTCGCCCGTGAGCCGCACCGCTACAGTGGCCGCACGGCCATGCGCGCCAACATCAGCGTGCACGAGCCGCGCCAGCCGCAGGACAAGGACTCGGCCTTCGCCTTCTCCATGGAAGGTTATGCCGGCAGCGCCGAACCCCGTCAGCAGATCCCCTTCGCCTGGTCCCCGGGTTGGAACTCGCCGCAGGCCTGGAACAAATTCCAGGACGAAGTCGGTGGCCACCTGCGCGCCGGCGACCCGGGCATTCGTCTGATCGAAGCCAAAGGCCAGGCTCTTCCCTGGTTCAGCGTCAATGCTGCCTTCAACCCGGCCCAGGGCACCTGGCAGGCCGTGCCGCTGCACCACCTGTTCGGCAGCGAGGAGAACAGCTCCCGCGCCGCTCCGGTGCAAGAGCGCATCCCGCAGCCCTACGTGGCCATGGCCAAGGACGAAGCCGATCGCCTCAGCGTCAATGATGGCGCCCTGCTCGCCCTGACCATCAATGGCCAGACCCTGCGTCTGCCGCTTGCCGTCAAGGAAGAAATGGGTATCGGCCTGATCGGCCTGCCTGCCGGTCTGCCGGGTATTCCGGCGGTCTTCGCCGGTGCCGTCGTCACTGCCGTACAGGAGTCCGCGCAATGAGCTGGCTGACGCCCGAACTGATCGACATCGTCGTCACCGTCCTCAAAGCCATCGTAATCCTGCTCGGGGTGGTCGTGACCGGTGCGCTGCTCTCCTGGGTGGAACGCCGTCTGCTGGGCCTGTGGCAGGACCGCTACGGCCCGAACCGCGTAGGCCCGTTCGGTGCCTTCCAGCTTGGCGCGGACATGATCAAGATGTTCTTCAAGGAAGACTGGACCCCGCCGTTCGCCGACAAGCTGATCTTCACCCTGGCGCCCATCATCGCGATGAGTGCCCTGCTGATCGCGTTTGCCGTGGTGCCGGTCACCCCCACCTGGGGCGTGGCCGACCTGAACATCGGCGTGCTGTTCTTCTTCGCCATGGCCGGCATCGCGGTCTACGCAGTGCTCTTCGCCGGCTGGTCGAGCAATAACAAGTTCGCCCTGCTCGGCAGCCTGCGTGCCTCGGCCCAGACCATCTCCTACGAGGTGTTCCTGGCGCTGTCGCTGATGGGCATCGTGGCCCAGGTCGGCTCCTTCAACATGCGCGACATCGTTGAATACCAGGCCCAGAACCTGTGGTTCATCATTCCGCAGTTCTTCGGCTTCTGTACCTTTTTCATCGCTGGCGTCGCCGTGACTCACCGTCACCCGTTCGACCAGCCGGAAGCGGAACAGGAACTGGCCGACGGCTACCACATCGAATACGCCGGCATGAAATGGGGCATGTTCTTCGTGGGTGAGTACATCGGCATCGTGCTGATCTCCGCCCTGCTCGTGACCCTGTTCTTCGGCGGCTGGCATGGCCCGTTCGGCATCCTGCCGCAGATCCCCTTCATCTGGTTCGCGCTCAAGACCGCCTTCTTCATCATGCTGTTCATCCTGCTGCGCGCGTCGATCCCGCGCCCGCGCTATGACCAGGTGATGGCCTTCAGCTGGAAGGTGTGCCTGCCGCTGACCCTGATCAACCTGCTGGTGACCGGCGCGCTCGTGCTGGCCGCGGCCCAGTAAGGAGAAACACCATGATCAAAGAAATCATCCACGTCGTGCATGGCACCTTCACCCAGCTTCGCAGCCTGGTGATGATCTTCGGCCATGCCTTCCGCAAGCGTGACACCCTGCAATACCCGGAAGAGCCCGTGTACCTGCCGCCGCGCTACCGCGGCCGCATCGTCCTCACCCGCGACCCCGATGGCGAAGAGCGTTGCGTAGCCTGCAACCTCTGCGCCGTGGCCTGCCCGGTCGGCTGCATCTCCCTGCAGAAGGCCGAGACCGAGGACGGTCGCTGGTACCCCGAGTTCTTCCGCATCAACTTCTCCCGCTGCATCTTCTGCGGCCTGTGCGAAGAAGCCTGCCCCACCACCGCGATCCAGCTGACCCCGGATTTCGAGATGGGCGAGTTCAAGCGCCAGGACCTGGTGTACGAGAAAGAAGACCTGCTGATCTCCGGTCCTGGCAAGAACCCGGACTACAACTTCTATCGCGTGGCGGGTATGGCCATTGCCGGCAAGCCGAAAGGTGCCGCGCAGAACGAGGCCGAGCCGATCAACGTGAAGAGCCTGCTGCCCTAAGGAGACGCGCGTGGAATTCGCCTTCTATTTCGCCGCTGGTGTGGCCGTTGTCTCCACCCTGCGTGTGATCACCAACACCAACCCGGTGCATGCCCTGCTGTACCTCATCGTCTCGCTGCTGGCGGTGTCGATGTGTTTCTTCGCCCTGGGCGCGCCCTTTGCCGGCGCACTGGAAATCATCGTCTACGCGGGCGCCATCATGGTGCTGTTCGTCTTCGTGGTGATGATGCTCAACCTCGGTCCGGCAATCGCCGAACAGGAGAAGAAGTGGCTCAAGCCCGGCATCTGGACCGGCCCAGCCCTGCTCTCCCTGATTCTGCTGGCCGAACTGCTGTATGTGCTGTTCGGCAATGCCACTGGCGCCACCATCGGTCACACCACCGTGGACGCCAAGGCCGTTGGCATCGCCCTCTTCGGCCCGTACCTGCTCGCTGTGGAGCTGGCTTCCATGCTGCTGCTGGCAGCCCTGGTCGCCGCCTTTCACCTCGGCCGCCACGAAGCTAAGGAATAAGCCATGAACGCAATCCCACTGGAACATGGCCTCGCGGTCGCCGGCATACTCTTCTGCCTGGGGCTGACTGGCCTGATGGTGCGCCGCAACATCCTCTTCGTGCTCATGAGCCTGGAAGTCATGATGAACGCTGCCGCGCTGGCCTTCGTGGTCGCCGGCGCCCGTTGGGCCCAGCCTGACGGCCAGATCATGTTCATTCTGGTGATCAGCCTTGCAGCCGCCGAAGCCAGTATCGGCCTGGCGATCCTGCTGCAGCTGTACCGCCGCTTCCATACCCTCGATATCGACGCTGCCAGCGAGATGCGCGGATGAACCTTCTATTCCTCACTTGCCTGTTCCCGCTGCTCGGCTGGTTCATCCTGGCCTTCTCCCGCGGGCGTTTCTCCGAAAACACCTCCGCCGTCATCGGCGTCGGTTCCGTGGGCCTCTCGGCCCTGATCGCCGCCTGGATCATCTGGCAGTTCAACGTGGCCCCGCCGGAAGGCGGCGTCTACACCCAGGTGCTCTGGCAGTGGATGAGCGTGGCGGGCTTCGCGCCCAGCTTCACCCTCTACCTGGACGGCCTCTCCCTGACCATGCTCGGCGTGGTCACCGGCGTCGGTTTCCTGATCCACCTGTTCGCCTCCTGGTACATGCGTGGTGAAGAGGGCTACTCGCGCTTCTTCGCCTACACCAACCTGTTCATCGCCAGCATGCTGTTCCTGGTGCTGGGCGATAACCTGCTGTTCCTCTACTTCGGTTGGGAAGGCGTGGGGCTGTGCTCGTACCTGCTGATCGGCTTCTACTTCAAGCACACCGCCAACGGCAACGCGGCGCTTAAGGCCTTCATCGTGACCCGCGTGGGCGACGTGTTCATGGCCATCGGCCTGTTCATCCTGTTCTTCCACCTGGGCACCCTGAACATCCAGGAGCTGATGAAGCTGGCCCCCGAGAAGTACGTCGCCGGTGACACCTGGCTGTGGGTCGCGACCCTGATGCTGCTCGGCGGCGCCGTGGGCAAATCCGCCCAGCTGCCGCTGCAGACCTGGCTGGCCGACGCGATGGCGGGCCCGACCCCGGTTTCCGCGCTGATCCACGCGGCGACCATGGTGACCGCGGGCGTCTACCTGATCGCCCGTACCCACGGCCTGTTCCTGCTGACCCCGGAAATCCTCGAGCTGGTGGGTATCGTCGGTGGCGTGACCCTGGTCCTGGCCGGCTTCGCCGCCCTGGTGCAGACCGACATCAAGCGTATCCTCGCCTACTCCACCATGAGCCAGATCGGCTACATGTTCCTCGCCCTGGGCGTTGGCGCATGGGACGCGGCGATCTTCCACCTGATGACCCACGCCTTCTTCAAGGCCCTACTGTTCCTCGCTTCGGGCGCGGTGATCAACGCCTGCCACCACGAGCAGAACATCTTCAAGATGGGCGGCCTGTGGAAGAAGCTGCCGCTGGCCTACGCGAGCTTCATCGTCGGTGGTGCGGCACTGGCAGCCCTGCCGCTGATCACCGCCGGTTTCTACTCCAAGGACGAGATCCTCTGGGAAGCCTTCGCCAGTGGTCACTCCGGCCTGCTCTACGCCGGCCTGGCGGGCGCCTTCCTGACCTCGATCTACACCTTCCGCCTGATCTTCATCGCCTTCCATGGAGAAGCGCAGACCGAAGCCCATGCTGGCCACGGCGTCGCCCACTGGCTGCCGCTGACCGTGCTGATCGTGCTCTCTACCTTCATCGGCGCGCTGATCACGCCGCCGCTGGCCGGCGTCCTGCCGGAAAGCGTCGGCCACGCCGGTGGCGAAGCCAAGCACAGCCTGGAAATCGCCTCGGGCGCCATCGCCCTGGCGGGCATCCTGCTGGCCGCCCTGCTCTTCCTTGGCAAGCGCCGTTTCGTCAGCGCACTCGCCCAGAGTGCACCGGGCCGCTTCCTTGGTGCCTGGTGGTACGCAGCCTGGGGCTTCGACTGGCTCTACGACCTGCTGTTCGTCAAACCCTACCTGCTGGTCTGCCGCCTGCTCCGTCGCGATCCCATCGACGGCACCATCGGCCTGGTTCCACGCGTGGTAAGGGGCGGCAACTTTGCCCTCAGCCGTAGTCAGACCGGCCAGCTGCGCTGGTACGCCGTATCCATCGTCGGCGGAGCCGTGCTCGTGCTCGGCGCCGTGCTGCTGACCTGAATCTTCTTAAGGAATTGAGCCCGTCATGATTCTGCCCTGGCTAATCCTGATTCCCTTCATCGGCGGCCTGCTCTGCTGGCAGGGTGAGCGCTTCAGCGCCACCCTGCCCCGCTGGATCGCCCTGCTGACCATGTCCCTGCTGTTCGTCCTCGGCCTCTGGCTGTGGGCGACCGGTGACTTCACCCTGGCACCCGCCCCTGGCACCGATCCGGTCTGGGCCCATGAGTTCCAGGTGCAATGGATCGAGCGCTTCGGCGTCACCGTCCACCTGGCAATGGATGGCATCTCGGTCCTGATGATCGTCCTCACCGGCCTGCTCGGGGTGCTTTCGGTACTCTGCTCCTGGCGTGAGATCCAGAACCGCGTCGGCTTCTTCCACCTCAACCTGATGTGGATCCTCGGCGGCGTGGTCGGCGTTTTCCTCGCCATCGACCTGTTCCTGTTCTTCTTCTTCTGGGAAATGATGCTGGTGCCGATGTACTTCCTCATCGCGCTCTGGGGTCACAGCGGCAGCAAGGGCAAGACCCGGATCAACGCCGCCACCAAGTTCTTCATCTACACCCAGGCCAGCGGCCTGATCATGCTGGTGGCCATCCTCGGCCTGGTGCTGGTGAACTACAGCAACACCGGCGTGCTGACCTTCAACTACGCCGACCTGCTGAAGGCCCAGCTCGCCCCGGGTACCGAGTACCTGCTGATGCTCGGCTTCTTCATCGCCTTTGCAGTGAAGTTCCCGGTGGTGCCGTTCCACTCCTGGCTACCCGATGCCCACGCCCAGGCACCGACCGCAGGCTCCGTCGACCTCGCCGGCATCCTGCTGAAGACCGCTGCCTACGGCATGATCCGCTTCGCCCTGCCGCTGTTCCCCACCGCCTCGGCCGAGTTCGCGCCGATCGCCCAGTGGCTTGGCGTGTTCGCCATCGTCTACGGTGCCCTGCTGTCCTTCGCCCAAACCGACATCAAGCGCCTGGTGGCCTATTCCAGCGTGTCCCACATGGGCTTCGTGCTGATCGCCATCTACTCCGGTAGCCAGATCGCGCTGCAAGGTGCCGTCGTCCAGATGATCGCCCACGGCCTCTCCGCCGCCGCACTCTTTATCCTGTGTGGCCAGCTCTACGAGCGCCTGCACACCCGTGACATGCGCGAGATGGGTGGCATCTGGAACCGCATGCCCTACCTGCCCGCCATCAGCCTGTTCTTCGCTGCTGCGGCACTGGGCCTGCCGGGAACCGGCAACTTCGTCGGTGAGTTCCTGATCCTGGTCGGCGCCTTCCAGCAAGTGCCCTGGATCGCCGTCCTGGCCTCCACCGGCCTGGTGTTCGGTTCGGTCTACTCGCTGATCATGATTCACCGCGCCTACTTCGGCCCGGCGAAGAACGAGAACGCCTACGAAGGCCTGAGATACCGCGAACTGACCATGGTCCTGGGCCTTGCCGGCCTCTTGATCCTGCTCGGTGTTTACCCGCAACCGGTACTGGATACCTCTGCTGCGACCATGCATGGCGTGCACCAGTGGCTGGATTCCGCCGTCAATCAACTCGTTGCCCGGTAAGTAGGTTATGGAATTCACGACTCAACACCTGATCGCCCTGCTGCCGCTGCTGGTCACCTGCGCCACTATTGTCGTGGTCATGCTGGCCATTGCCTGGAAGCGGCACCACTCCTGGACCTTCGGCCTGTCGGTCATCGGTCTCAACCTCGCCCTGCTCTCCATCCTGCCGGCGCTCAAGGTCACCCCCCTGGAGGTGACCCCGCTGATGATGGTGGACCACTTCGGCGCCTTCTACATGGCGCTGGTCCTGGCCGGTACCCTCGCCTGCGTCACCCTGATCCACGCCTACCTGGGTGGCGAGTCGGGCAAAGGCTACCCGGGCAACCGCGAAGAGATGTACCTGCTGATCCTCCTGTCCGCCGCCGGCGGCCTGGTACTGGTCACTGCGCAGCACCTGGCCGGCCTGTTCATCGGCCTGGAACTGCTTTCGGTGCCGGTCTATGGCCTGGTGGCGTACGCCTTCTTCAACAAGCGCTCCCTGGAAGCCGGCATCAAGTACATGGTGCTGTCCGCCGCGGGCTCCGCGTTCCTGCTGTTCGGCATGGCCCTGCTCTACGCCGACGCCGGCAGCCTGAGCTTCAGCCAGTTGGCCGCTGCCGGAACCTCCAGCGTGCTGTCCCAGCTCGGCATCGGCATGATGCTGATCGGCCTGGCGTTCAAGCTGTCCCTGGTGCCCTTCCACCTCTGGACCCCGGACGTGTACGAAGGCGCACCCGCGCCGGTCGCCGCCTTCCTGGCCACCGTCAGCAAGGTTGCCGTGTTCGCCGTGCTACTGCGCCTGTACCAGCTGTCCCCGGCCACCGCCGGTGGCTGGCTGAACGACCTGCTGACCGTGATCGCCATTGCGTCGATCATCTTCGGCAACCTGCTGGCGCTGGTGCAGAACAACATCAAGCGTCTGCTGGGCTACTCCTCCATCGCCCACTTCGGCTACCTGCTAGTGGCGCTGATCGCGAGCAAGGGCCTGGCGGTGGAAGCCATCGGTGTCTACCTGGCCACCTACGTGCTGACCAGCCTGGGCGCCTTCGGTGTGGTCACCCTGATGTCGACCCCCTACAGCGGCCGTGACTGCGACGCCCTGTACGAGTATCGCGGCCTGTTCTGGCGCCGCCCGTATCTGACCGCCGTGCTCACCGTGATGATGCTGTCCCTGGCCGGTATCCCGCTCACTGCTGGCTTCATCGGCAAGTTCTTCGTGATCGCCGCCGGTGTCGAGTCCGGCTTGTGGTGGCTGCTGGGCGCCATGGTCCTGGGCAGCGCTATCGGCGTGTTCTACTACCTGCGCGTCATGGTCACGCTGTTCCTGGTCGAGCCGAACCTGCGCCGCCACGATGCCGACATGCATTGGGCCCAGCGAGCTGGCGGCATCATGCTGCTGTTCGTGGCGTTGCTGGCCTTCTTCCTCGGCGTCTACCCGCAGCCGCTGCTGGACCTGGTCCAGCACTCCGGCCTGGTGGCACTCGCCAACTGAGGCGAACCCCGAGCAACAAAGAACCCGGCACCTGCCGGGTTTTTTGTGGGTGCTGGAAACGCCTGCGACCGCTCAGGTGGGCCTGTACCAGCGCCCAACGCCAGGACAACCGCCAGCGAAAGAGCAGTAACAGCGCACGATGAGAAACGAAACAGAGGTCAGACGAGGTAGCCGATTACCGAAAGCGGCACTATCGGCAGCGGCGGCGACGCCGATGTTCAAGACTGGGCGAGTAGAGGGGACCGGGGCGGCGCGAAGGAGCAACCCCGGTAAAAGGGCTTAGATCCTGAACTGCTTCACCAACCCACCCAGGCTGTCGCCGAGTCGGGCCAGGCTGCGGGCGGTGTCCGCGCCATGGCGGGTTTCTTCGGCCACGCTGTCCACTGCCACTGCGATCTGGTGCACGCTGCGGTTGATCTCTTCCGCCACCGCAGTCTGCTCTTCGGCAGCGCTGGCGATCTGCGCGTTCATGGCATTGATGGTGCCGATCAGCCCGGCGATGGCGTCCAGGGAGGCGCCGGCCTGGTTGGCCTGGTTGCTGGTGGTGTCGCCAGCATCGCTGGAGCGGCGCATGGCGGTCACGGCATCCTGGGTGCCTTGCTGCAGGCGATCGATCATGCCCTGGATTTCCTGGGTGCTCTGCTGGGTACGACTGGCCAGGGCCCGCACCTCGTCCGCTACCACGGCGAAACCGCGGCCCGCCTCGCCAGCACGGGCAGCCTCGATGGCCGCGTTGAGCGCCAGCAGGTTGGTCTGCTCGGCGATGGAGCGGATCACGCCCAGCACACTGACGATGGACTGCACGTCCTGCTGCAGGCTGTCCAGGGACAGGCCACTGCTGCGTATATCGCCGACCAATGCATGGATACGCGTGATACTGCCGTCCACCACCTGCTTGGCGGCCTGCCCTTCCTGGTCGGTCTGCTGCGCAGCTTCGGCAGCCCCCTGGGCACTCCTGGCCACTTCGTGGGCCGCAGCGGACATCTCGTTGATGGCCGTAGCCACCTGATCGGTCTCGTGACGCTGGCGCTCCATGGCCTGCTCGGAACGCTGTGCCTGCGCCGCCACCTCGCCTACCAGGCCAGTGAGCTGGCCGGTCATGTCGACGATCTGGCGCACCAGGCCATGGATCTTCTCGACGAAGCGGTTGAAGGAACCCGCCAGCTCACCCAGCTCGTCATGGCTGTCCACCACCAGGCGACGGGTCAGGTCACCTTCACCGGCAGCGATGTCGTCCAGGTTGGCTTTGATGCGCTGCAGCGGACGTACCAGGGCATTGGCCAGGCTCAGGCCAACCAGGCCGAAGACCACCAGCAGCACGGCAGCGATCACCACCACGCTGGTCACGATGGTGCTGACGCGCTCGTCAATCTCGCTTTCCACCTTGGCCACCTGGGCCGCCACACCGTCCAGGTTCACCGCGGTGCCCAGGGCCAGGTCCCACTTGGGCAGGTAGTAGCTGTAGGCCAGCTTGGGTACCAGCACACTCTCGTTACCCGGCAGGGAAGAGCTGTACTCCACATAGTTGGAACCGTCCTTGGCCACAGCCACCAGGCGATCATTCACCGCCACGCCGTTCGGGTCCTTGCGACCGGTGAAGCTCTTGCCCACATCCACCGGGCTGTCGCCACGGAACAGGCGCACGACCTGCGAGTCGTAGCCGAAGAAGTAACCATCCTTGCCGTACTTGATCTTCGACAGAATGGCGATGGCCTGGTCGCGGCTGGCGGTGTCGCCGGAAGACGAAGCGTCATACAACGCCTGCACCGAACCCAGGGCGATCTGCATATAGTTCTTCAGTTCCTGGCGACTTTCCTCGATCAGGCGCTCGCGGGTGTTCTTCACCTCATCTTCGGCGAGGCTGTGAATCACCTGGGTCACTGCGCCGGACAGCACCAGCGCAAAGAGAATCACTGGCACCAGGGCCAACAGCAGGACTTTGGTCTTCAGGGTCAATCGCATGGAGCAATCCTCGGTAGGCAGAGCCAGAAAGCACAGCGGGGTTGCCGATGTATCGGCAACCCCGCGCGCACCTTAAACGACCACTGAGTCGAAATGATTAAACGAGCGCCTGGGTTGAGGCGCCTCAGAGCACCATCGCCGCGACCCAGCCGAATGCCATCAGAGGCAGGTTGTAATGCAGGAAAGTCGGTACCACGGTGTCCCAGATATGGTTGTGCTGGCCGTCCACATTCAGGCCCGACGTCGGCCCCAGGGTCGAGTCGGAAGCCGGCGAGCCGGCGTCACCCAGGGCGCCCGCAGTGCCGACGATGCTGACGATGGCCAGCGGGCTGAAGCCCAGTTGCACGCAGAGCGGCACGAAGATGGCCGCAATGATCGGCACGGTGGAGAAGGACGAGCCGATCCCCATGGTCACCAGCAGCCCCACCAGCAGCATCAGCAATGCACCCAGCGCCTTGCTGTGGCCGATCCAGCCGGCCGAGGCATCCACCAGGGTTTCCACCTGGCCGGTTTCGCGCATCACCTCGGCGAAGCCCGAAGCGGCGATCATGATGAAGCCGATCATGGCCATCATCTTCATGCCCTCGGTGAACAGGTCGTCCGCCTCTTTCCAGCGCACCACGCCCGACAGCGAGAAGATCACGAAGCCCAGCAGCGCGCCGATGATCATCGAGTCGAGCCACAGTTGCACCACGAAGGCGACCAGGATGGCCACCCCCGCCACACCGAGGCTAAGCGGGTTATAGGCAACGCTCACCTGCTCGGCCTGGGCGATGCGTTCCAGGTCATAGACGCGCTTGCCGCGGTAACTGACGAACACCGCGATGAAAAGACCGGCGACCATGCCCAGGGCCGGTATCAGCATCGCGTGGGTGACGTTCACACCGGTAACGTCGACGCCACTTTTCACCACATTCGCCAGCAGGATCTCGTTCAGGAAGATGTTGCCGAAACCCACTGGCAAAAACATGTACGGCGTGATCAGGCCGAAGGTGATCACGCAGGCAATCAGCCGACGGTCGATGGACAGGCGCGTCAATACATAAAGAAGCGGCGGCACCAGCAGCGGAATGAATGCGATGTGGATCGGCAGGATGTTCTGCGAAGAAATCGCCACGCACAGCAGGAGTGCGACCAGCAGCCATTTCAGTGCATGACCGCCGTTGGCTTCCTGCCGGCCCACCAGGGCCAGGGCCTTGTCCGCCAGGGCGTGGGCCAGGCCGGAACGGGCGATGGCCACGGCGAACGCGCCCAGTAGCGCATAGGACAGCGCCACGGTGGCACCGCCCCCCAGTCCCTTGTTGAAGGCCGTCAGCGAACCTTCGATTCCCAGGCCACCGACCATTCCACCCACCAGGGCACCCACGATCAGGGCCACCACCACGTGCACCCGGCACAGGCTGAGAACCAACATGATTCCCACCGCCGCCACTACCGCATTCATAGCCTCTCCTCAGGTTCCGGGGCCAAGCCAACCGCGGGTTCGCCGCGAAAAAAAGGGCGCACTCTGCCCAAACCGGCCACCGCTGTCAAAAGCGTTCGGAATATCGTGCGGAGTGTGCATAATTCTTGCCTGCAAATTGCGCCCTCGTGCATTCCGCACGGCTATTCGTCGTCTACGCGTCAAGAAATCGCCTGTCGCGCCGATATCGAATGAAGTTCCGACGAGTCAGAAGGAAGTCCCAATGCCGTTCAATCACCTGTCCATCCAGTGGAAGATCACCTTGCTGGCCGGCATTTGCCTGCTGGCCATCGTGACCTTGCTGGTCGGTTCGTCCCTGTATCAGTCCAAACGCAGCGCCAGCCTGGTAAAAGCCGAAAGCAGCCAGATGCTGGACCAGAGCGCGCGATTGCGCCTGCAGGCCCGTGCGGAACTGCAGGCCATCCGCATCCAGCGCTACTTCATGGACAACTATCAGTACGGCAAGGGTTTCTTGCGCCAGGTCCTGTTCCTCAAGGAACAGGCGGAAAAGCGCTTCCTCGACGCCTTCGACCTGCGTGAAGACCTGACTCGTCAGGTGCGTACCAGCCTGGAAGCCAACCCGGAAATCCTCGGCCTCTACCTGGTCTTCGAACCCAATGCCCTGGACGGCAAGGACGAACTCTTCGTTGACCAGGCCGAACTCGGCAGCAACGACAAGGGCCGGTTCTCCCTCTACTGGGCGCAACCCACTCCCGGTAAGCTGGAATCCGAATCCATGACCGAGGAACTGCTCGCCGACAGCAGCGCCGGTCCCAGTGGCGCCCCCTACAACGCCTGGTACACCTGTCCGATCAAGACCGGCCAGGCCTGCGTACTGGACCCCTACTTCGATAACGTCGGCGACCGCCAGGTGCTGATGACCAGCATCGCCTTCCCCCTGCAACTGAACGGCAAGACCGTGGGTGTCATGGGCCTGGACATCAGCCTGGAAAGCCTGCAGCAACTGAGCGTGTCTGGTAACCGTGAGCTGTACGACGGCAATGGACATGTCAGCATCCTCAGCCCGGCGGGCCTGCTTGCCGGCCACAGCCGCGACGCCAGCCTGCTCAGCGCCAAGCTCGACAAGGCCTTTGGCGAAAAGGCCAGCGAGCTGGCCGGCAACCTCCAGGCCGGCAAGGCCGTGGAAATACAGCACGACGGCATGCTGCGCGTGATGCAGCCCTTCAAGCCGATCCCCACCGCTGCCCCCTGGAGCGTGCTGCTGGAAGTGCCGGAGAAAGTCCTGTTGACCCCTGCGCTGGAGCTGAGCACCAAGCTCGATGCGCAGAACCAGGCTGCCAACCTCACCGGCCTGCTGATTGGTCTGGTCGCTGGCATCGCCGGCCTGCTGCTGGTGTGGCTGACCGCCCGTGGCGTGACCCGGCCGATCCAGGGCGTGGCCAGCATGCTCAAGGACATCGCCAGCGGCGAAGGCGACCTGACCCGCCGCCTGGACTACGCCCGCCGGGACGAGCTGGGTGAACTGGCCGGCTGGTTCAACCGCTTCCTCGACAAGCTGCAGCCGATCATCGCCGACGTGAAGCGCTCGGTGCAGGACGCCCGCAGCACCGCCGACCAGTCCGCCGCCATCGCCAGCCAGACCAGCGCCGGCATGCAGCAGCAGTACCGCGAAGTCGACCAGGTGGCCACCGCCTCTCACGAGATGAGCGCCACCGCCCAGGACGTCGCCCGTAGCGCCGCCCAGGCCGCCGAAGCCGCCCGTGGCGCCGACCACGCCACCCGCGAGGGCCTCGGCGTGATCGGCAAGACCACCAGCGCCATCGAGCAACTGGCCAGCGAGATGAGCGCGGCCATGGATGAAGTGCAAAGCCTGGCCAGCAGCAGCGAGCAGATCGGCTCGGTGCTGGAAGTGATCCGCGCCATCGCCGAGCAAACCAACCTGCTGGCGCTCAACGCCGCCATCGAGGCCGCCCGTGCCGGTGAGGCCGGCCGTGGCTTCGCCGTGGTGGCGGACGAGGTACGCAACTTGGCCAAGCGCACCCAGGACTCGGTGGAGGAAATCCGCCAGGTGATCGAAGGCCTGCAGCACGGCACCCGCGAAGTGGTCGGCTCGATGCACAGCAGCCACCGCCAGGCCCAGGGCAGCGTCGAGCAGGTGGAACAGGCGGTGGTCGCCCTGCAGCGCATCGGCGACGCGGTGACGGTGATCAGCGACATGAACCTACAGATCGCCTCGGCAGCCGAGGAGCAGAGCGCGGTGGCCGAGGAGATCAACCGCAACGTGGCAGCGATCCGCGACGTCACCGAGTCCCTCTCCGGCCAGGCCGAGGAATCCGCCCAGGTCAGCCAGGCCCTCAACCGTCTGGCCAACCACCAGCAGGGATTGATGGATCAGTTCCGGGCGTAGATCGCCACGCGCCCCCCCCTGTGGGGGCGAATTCATTCGCCAAGCAGGCCGCAGGCCTGCCCAACGAACGCCCAGCGGCGCCTGATTTCCCTCACCCCCGGCCCCTCTCCCTGAAGCGGAGAGGGGTGACGCGCGCCGGTAACTTCGCGCTCACCAGCGCCGTTCCGCTTCTCTGTGGGGGCGAATTCATTGGCTATGTCTGCGTTAAGTGTTGCTAGAACGTCCTTCGCCAAGTTGATTGCCGAGTTCTGCGGATGTTTCTGGTTTCGCCTTCCGAGGCGAGTCTCTTTTGGCAGTCGCCCCAAAAGAAACCAAAAGGGCTTGCCCCACCATCCGGCCCGACTTCGTCGGGTTCCCTCCCTCCATCGTTGCTCCGGGGGCCCGGCGCGAGGGGCCATCCATGGCCCCACACGCCTCTCGCGGCATCCATGCCGCTCGTCCCCCTGCGCAACGATTCCACTCAGCCTCCTGAAGGGGCGTAGTCGCTGCCCCACCACGTCTGCCCGGTGTCAGGCCCGTGCGGGCTTCAGGATGGTTCGTGCCTCGCCGGCGCGAGTCACCCCTCGCCCTCTGGGAGAGGGGTGACGCGCGCCGGCAACTTCGCGCTCACCAGCGCCGTTCCGCTTCTCTGTGGGGGCGAATTCATTCGCCAAGCAGGCCGCAGGCCTGCCCAAGAGCCCATATCCCCCGCCCCGACCTTCATTGGCACCATCCGCACCTCGGACTGACGTCCACTCCCTTGCCGGCTCGTACGCCGCCCGCTAGCCTGCCCGCGGTCTAAACAAGGAACCCCCAGATGCTGAACATCGTCCTGATCGCCGGCTCCAGCCGCGCCAACAGCCAATCGGGCAAGGTCGCCCGTTTCATCCGCCAGCGCCTGATCGAACTCGACAAGGCCAGCCCCAGCTCCTGCAGCATCATCGACCTCGGCGAAGGTCCGCTGCCCCTGTGGCCGGCCGAAGACACCGGTCCCTGGAGCGAATACCAGCAGCAATTGCGTGACGCCGACGCGGTAGTCGTCATCGCCCCCGAGTGGAACGGCATGGCCTGCCCGGCCATCAAGAACTTCTTCATCTACGCCAGCAAAGCCGAACTGGCGCACAAGCCGGGCCTGCTGGTTGGCGTCTCCTCCGGCATTGGCGGTGGCTACCCAATCAGCGAGCTGCGCGCCTCCAGCTTCAAGAACTGCCGCCTCTGCTACCTGCCGGAGCACCTGATCATTCGTGGCGTGGAGAAAGTCCTGAACGACGTCGAGCCGGTGAGTGAAGACGACCAGCGCATCCGCGCACGCATGGACTACGACCTGGACATCCTCGCCCGCTACGCCGAAGCGCTGAAGCCGGTTCGCGAAGCCATCGACATGAGCATCCCGGCCTTCGCCAACGGCATGTAAACGCGGCAGTTGCGCTACAGCAACTGATGCTTATGCAGCAGCCGATAGAACGTCGGCCGCGATACCCCCAGCACCTTGGCCGCATGGCTGAGGTTGCTGCTGTAGTGGGCCAGCGCGTCGCACAACGCCTGGTACTCGGCCCGCCGCTTGTAGTCTTCCAGCGTGCCCAGCAAGGCACCGTCCACTGGGGCACTCTGCAACCCCAGGTCATCCGCTTCGATCGGTCCGCTCTCGGCCAAGGCATAGCCGCGCCTTACCCGGCTGGCGAGTTCGCGTACATTGCCGGGCCACCGGTGGCGAGACATCGCGGCCAGGGCCTCCTCACTGAAATGACTGGCTCGGCGCCCGGCCTCCAGGCTGTAAAGATCAGCGAAGTATCCGGCCAGGAGGGCGATATCGCCCTGGCGTTTGCGTAGCGGCGTGATCAGCAAGCGGTTCTGTTCCAGCCACTGACGCATCGCGGCATGGAAACGCCCCTGCTCCACCATCTCGCCCAGTTCCTCCCGCGTTGAGGCCAGTACCCGCACATCCAGCGCCAACACCTCACCGTCGGCGTGGCGCAGGGTCTTGCTGCGCAAGCAGGTCAAGAGTCGCTCCTGATGACTCAGCGGCAGCTCATGAATGGCATCGAGGAACAGGGTGCCGCCATTGGCAGAAGCCAGCTTGCCCTGATGGCCGAACAGCAGGCTCGCGGTTTCCGGTT
Organism: Pseudomonas sp. D(2018); assembly: GCF_005502555.1. Taxonomy (NCBI): domain Bacteria; kingdom Pseudomonadati; phylum Pseudomonadota; class Gammaproteobacteria; order Pseudomonadales; family Pseudomonadaceae; genus Pseudomonas; species Pseudomonas sp. D(2018). The sequence goes on along the minus strand of NZ_SCOK01000038.1, from coordinate 13,130 downwards.
CCGGCAGCACACCGCAGTTGAAACTGACGAATGGTCCGGCCACCCGTCGCGACATCCGGTGCAGCGTGCGCGCTACCAATTCCTTGCCGCTGCCGCTTTCACCCAGGATCAGCACGGGCTTCTCGCTCGGCCCCAGGCGCGACAGTTGCTTGCGCAGCTCGCGCAGCGGCCGGCTCTGCCCCAGCAGCTCATGCTGGTCGCCGCGGCGATTGCCGATGCCGCGCAAGCGGGCAATGCCGATGGCGCGCCCCAACAGGCCCTGCAGGCGCGGCATGTCCACCGGCAGCGGCAGGGCATCGAAGAACCACTCACCGATGAACTCGTCCAGCCCCGACACCGGCTCGGTCATCGGATCGACCAGGGCGATCCATTCCGTACCGCTGCGGCTAATCAGGTGCTTGACCCCTTCCGGACGCTCCAGGTGGCCGCTGCGCAAGCGCAGCAGACCGATGTCGTAGCTCGCTGCAAGCGCCGCATCCAGGCTCTGGCTGGAGACTGACCAACCGGCTTCTTCCAGGTGCGGGAGGATCCGCCGGCAGTGGTCGCAAGGGTCGACCAACATGAGACGTCGCGGTGCGGAGGAGATAGATTCCACGATGAACATTCCTTGACGTCAAAAAATTGATTTATCAATAAAAACAATAGGTTGTGACGGCCATTTGTAACGCTAGCAAGAACCTTGGCGGTCTTTGGAACGTTTCTCTATAAGGGCAATTTCCCTTCGCGCTTTCGTCTGGCCCCCACACCCCGGAAGCGTCTCGACAGCGTTCCAATCAAGGCCAATACTCGGGCGACTCCTTCCCTGCCTTGCGGGGCCTGCCATGAACCTGCTTCTGCGTACCGCCACGCTCGACGACCTGTCGGCGCTGGTGGAGCTTGAGAGTCGCTGTTTCGAGGTTGCCCGCCTCGGCCGGCAACAGTTCCGCTGGATGATGGTGGAAGCCAACGCCCACCTCACGGTCGTCGAGGGCGACGGCCACTCCCTCCTGGGTTATGCCCTGGTGCTGTTTCGCCAGGGCAGCACACTGGCCCGCCTCCACTCCATCGCCACCGACCCCCGTGCACGTGGCAACGGCATCGGCCAACGTCTGCTGGAAGCGGCCGAAACCGCCGCCCGTGAGCATGACTGTGCCTACTTGCGACTGGAGGTGTGCGTGGACGATCGCCAGCCAGTGGCCCTGTTCGAGCGCAATGGCTACAGCAACCTGGGGCTGTTGACGGACTTCCTCCCCGGCCACCGCGATGCCCTGCGCATGGAGAAGCGCGTGGTGCAGCATCCGCAAGCCTTGCAGCGCCACGTTCCGTACTACCACCAGACCACCGAGTTCACCTGCGGCCCCGCGTGCCTGCTGATGGCCATGGGCGCCCTGGACGGCGTCGTGCCCGGCAACCACCAGGACGAGCTGCGCCTCTGGCGCGAAGCCAGCAGCGTACACATGCCCGGCGGCCACGGCGGCTGCAGCCCACATGGCCTTGCGCTGGCGGCCTGGAGACGCGGTTACCGGGTCAGGCTGCACCTGAGCGACCAGGGACCACCGTTTCTCGATGAGGTACGCGACGCCGGCAAACGCGACGTGATCCGCCAGGCCCACGACGATTTCTGCAGCGCCCTGAAGGACACCGACATCGAGCAGCATCTGGGCGAAGAGCTGGACCTGCGCCCACTGCTGGCGTCCGGTGGCCAGCCCCTGGTGCTGGTAGACGGCCATCGCCGCAGCCGCAGCCGCGCCCCCCACTGGGTCCTGGTCACCGACTGCGACCGCAATTTCATCTACCTGCACGACCCCAACGCCGAGCGCAGCTTGCAGCGACGCCCACAGGACTGCCAGCACGTCCCGGTCACCCATCGGGAATTCGAGCGCATAAGCCACTTCGGTCAGGGTAAGCAGCGTGCGGCAGTGGTGCTCTACCCGCGAGGGACTTAGCGCTATTGCGTAGTAGCACCTTGCCAACACCCCAACCGATTGGCATAACGTAGGCAATTTCAGCAAGCTACAAGGAAGTATCTGATGCGCGCTCTCCGCCGTGTCCTTTGGCTGGTGCTATTTCTCCTGCTCGCAGGCCTTGCGGTTGTCCTTTACTACATCGCCAACCCCAATCTTCCGGCCTACCAGGCACCTAACCAGCTGCACTACCTGGACCAATGGAGCGACCAGGAGCGCCAGACCTACTACTACACCCCCCAGGGCACGACGGTTAAGGGGCTGCGCTACGCGTGGTTCACCGCCCTCGAGTTACCCTTCTCCCGCGACAAGTTCGCCCATCCGGACTACCTGGCGCGCTTCGGTTTCCTGATAGACCCGCAGCAGAAACCCACGCCGCTGAACCCTGGCAACCTGCCGGTGGGCATGGCTCGCCACGAAGACGAGAAGACCGGCGTGCAGTACCTGGACATCAGTTGCGCCGCCTGCCACACCGGAGAACTGCGCTACAAAGGCCAGGCGGTGCGTATCGACGGCGGGGCCGCCCTGCACTCCCTGGCCTCCACCGTCCCCACCCTGCGCGGTGGCAGCTTCGGCCAGGCACTGGGCATGAGCATGGCCTTCACCTACTACAACCCGCTGAAGTTCAACCGCTTCGCCGAGACTGTGCTGGGCGAGCGCTACCCCGACGGCAAGAGGGAACTGCGCAGCGAGTTCAAGAAAGTCCTCGACCGCCTGCTCGGTACCGCCTGGAACGACACCCATCGCGGCCTCTACCCCACCGAAGAAGGCTTCGGCCGCACCGACGCCTTCGGCCGAATCGCCAACAGCGTCTATGGCGACGCCATCAGCCCGGACAACTACCGGATCGCCGACGCCCCGGTGAGCTACCCGCACCTCTGGGATATCTGGAAGTTCGACTGGGTGCAGTGGAACGGTTCGGCCATGCAGCCCATGGCCCGCAACATCGGCGAAGCCCTCGGCGTAGGCGCCAGCCTGCACCTGTTCCAGCCGGACGGTGGACAGGTGCCGGAAGCCGACCGCTACGCCTCCAGCGTGCGCGTGCGTGACCTCCATACCCTGGAAGAAACCCTGAAGAAACTCACCCCACCCACCTGGCCGGAAGCCGTCCTCGGCAAAGTGGACCTGGCTCGCGCAAGCCAGGGGCGCGCACTCTTCGTCGAGAACTGCGCCTACTGCCACGCCCCTAACGTCGTGCCGCCGGAGCAACGCATGGCCCCCGGCCGCGACCCGGAATGGCACATGCGCATCGTGCCCATCGACATCATCGGCACCGACTCCACCACGGCCGACAACATCGCCGACCACCGCTTCGACATCAGCAAACTGGGCTGGACCCACGAGCAACTGGCCAAGCTCGACGTCAAGCTGTTCGGCGCCAAGCTGGACCAGGTGGATTTCAGCAACATCTCCAGTGCCAAGGGCCTGGCCTACATCACCGCCTTCGTTGAAGACCAGGCCTACAAGCAAGCCGGCATCTCCGGTGACGAACGCGCTCGCATGGACGGTTTCGGCCTGCCCATCGGCGTGCAGGAAAAGCGCGGCTACAAGGCGCGCCCGCTGGACGGCATCTGGGCCACGCCGCCCTTCCTGCACAACGGCTCGGTCCCGACCCTGTTCCAACTGCTCTCGCCGGTCACCGAGCGGGTCAGCCAGTTCAATGTCGGCAGCTTCGAGTACGACCCGAAATTCGTGGGCTTCCAGACCTCGGCGTTCCCCGGCAGTTTCCTGCTGGACACCACCATCAAGGGCAACGGCAACCACGGGCATGAGTTCCGCGATGGCTGCCGCAAGGACGGTGTGATCGGCCGCGCCCTGTCGCCGGACGAGCGCCTGGCACTGATCGAATACCTCAAGGTTCTGGGCAACCCGGCACTGGAAGGCCAACTCACACCAGTCGAAGCCAGGCCCTGGACACCCGGCCCGGACTGCGCGGGTTAGGACCAGGTTCCTGACCACGCCCCGACTGCAGCAGACAAAGGACTCAAGCACCCATGCTCAAGCGCTTCTGGCTCTGGCTCGGCCGAGTACTCGGCAAACTCCTGCTCTTCGTGCTGGTCGTCGGCCTCATCGGCTGGCTGGCGGGTGAGGCTTACTACGGCTGGAAATTCTCCGGCCCGGTCGCCACCGAAGAGGTCATTCCCGCCGATGAGGCCGCGCAGACCCGCGCCATCATCGACGACGCCGTGCGCATCGTCGAACAACACCGCGACAACACCCGTGTACTGCGCGACGCCCACGCCAAGGCCCATGGCTGCGTGAAGGCGGAAGTCAGCGTACTGCCGAACCTCGATGGCGACCTGCGCGCCGGCGTCTTCGCCGAACCAGGCAAGACCTGGCAGGCCTGGATGCGCCTGTCCAACGGCAATGCCTACCCGCAATTCGACAGCGCGCGCGACGCTCGTGGCATGGCGATCAAGCTGCTCGACGTGCCTGGCGAGAAACTGATGAAGAGCCCGACGCACGCCAACGAACAGGACTTCGTGATGTTCAACCATCCGGTGTTCTTCGTGCGCGACGTGGCCCAGTACCGGCAGAACTTCAACGCCCAGGCCAATGGCGAGAAAGTCGGTGCCTTCTTCCCCAGCTGGGACCCACGCAGCTGGGAAATCCGCCACTTGGTCATTGCCCTCAAGACCCTGGCTCCAGCACCGGACAGCCCGGTCAGTGCCACCTACAGCTCGATCTCGCCGTACAAGCTGGGCGAAGCGAACATCAAGTACCGGGTCATCCCCGACCCGCAGAGCTGCCCGCCTTACCAGCTGCCGGAACAGAACACCGCGCTGCCCAACTTCCTGCGCAACGCCCTCTACCAGCAACTGTCGCTGGACCGGGTGCCGGCCTGCTTCGCGCTCCAGGTTCAGAAGCAGAACGCCCAGCACTACATGCCGATCGAAGACACCAGCGTGGAGTGGGACGAGTCCATCTCGCCCTTCGTGACCGTTGCCACCATCAAGGTCCCGGCCCAGGACTTCGACAGCCGCGAGCAGAACCTCGCCTGTGACAACCTGTCCTTCAACCCCTGGCATGGCCTGCCCGAACACCGCCCCATCGGCGGCATCAACCGACTGCGCAAGGCGGTCTACGAAGCGGTGAGCGCGTATCGCCATGAACGCAACGAAGCGAGTGACGCGACCGCGCCCTGACGTGTGGGCGCGATCGTTTTCGTAGGGGCGAATTCATTCGCCAAGCAGAACGAAGTCCTGCCCATCGGTCCGATTGGGGCAGCTGCGCTGCCCCCACCCATCAGCCCACCGCAGCTAGGCCTCGCACGGGTGCTAGCCTTTCCTCTTACCCACCGGGCGCCAGAGCCCGCCCGGCGTAGTGCCTACGGGCCACACCTTCAACCGCGGAACAAGCCCGAGGCCAATCCGGCTGTCCGCCCCGCCTTCGCCATGAGGCCCACTGCGGACGTCCACGTCCACAGGTCACGGAGTCAACACCATGGCCCAATATCGCGGCGCCCTTCCACAACTGGAGGGCGAACTTTTCCTGACTGATGGCGGCATCGAAACGACCCTGGTTTTCCACGAAGGCATTGCCCTCCCCGACTTCGCCGCCTTCGTGTTGCTCAACTACCCCGATGGCCAGGACGCCCTGCGCAAATACTTCCGCGCCTACTGCGCCATCGCCAGCCACTACGGCACCGGCCTGATTCTGGAAAGCCCGACGTGGCGCGCCAACCCCGACTGGGCCACTCGCCTCGGATTCACACCCCAAGGCCTGGCCGAGGCCAACCGCCAGGCCATCGCCCTGCTGGAAGCGCTGCGCAATGAAGTAGCAAGTGGCCGCACCCCCGTGGTGATCTCCGGTTGCGTTGGCCCGCGGGGTGATGGCTACATCGCCGATGAAGCCATGGACGAGTTCCAGGCCCAGCAGTACCACAGCGAACAGATCGGCGTTTTCGCCGAAACCGCTGCCGACATGGTCACCGCCATCACCATGAATTACGTGGAAGAAGCCTTGGGCGTCGCCCTGGCCGCGCGCGAGCTGCGCCTACCCGTGGCCATCTCCTTCACCGTGGAAACCGACGGCAGGCTGCCCACCGGCCAGCCGCTGAAAGAGGCCATCGAACAGGTGGACAGCGCCACCGCCTCTTATCCGGCCTATTACATGGTCAACTGCGCCCACCCTGACCACTTCGAGGACGTGCTGGTACCGGGCAGCCGCTGGGTGCAACGCATACGCGGGCTTCGCGCCAATGCCTCGCGCAAGAGCCACGCCGAACTGAACGAGGCCACGGCCCTGGACAGCGGCGACCCCGAGGAACTGGGTGCGCAGTACGCCCGGCTGCGCCAGCGCCTGCCCCATATCAACGTCATGGGCGGCTGCTGCGGCACCGACCACCGCCATGTCGAGCAGATAGCCAAGGCGTGCAAACCGCTCTTCCGCGCGGCCTTGTAAGGGCGAATCAGTCCCAGGCCTGTAGGGGCGAATTCATTCGCTATGTCTGCGTTAGCTGTTGCGAGAGGCCAAGAGCCTTGTAGGAGCTGGCAAGCCAGCTCCTACGGGCAATGCAGCTGCCTGCAACACGTAATGCTGACATCGCCCATCATTCCTCCATCCCCTCCGCAAATACCCGACAAATGGCCTCAACTATGCTGTAAGTGAACACGGCATAGCGGGAGGTCGCCATGATCCGCCGGCTGCTACGCAGGCTCCTGTGCCTGGTCATGCTGTTGCCCGGTACGCTGCTGGCCGCCGGTAGCGTCACCGTGCTGACCGTGGACGGCCCGATCGGCCCGGCCACCGCCGACTACCTGACCCGTGGCATCGAACGCGCGGAGGCCGACAAGTCGCAACTGGTGGTCATCCAGATCGACACACCCGGTGGCCTCGACACCTCCATGCGCAGCATCATCAAGGCGATCCTCGCCAGCCCCGTGCCAGTAGCCAGCTTCGTCGCACCCAGCGGCGCACGGGCTGCCAGCGCCGGCACGTACATCCTTTACGCCAGCCATATCGCAGCCATGGCGCCGGGCACCAACCTCGGGGCGGCGACGCCGGTGCAGATCGGCGGCATGCCGGGGCAGCCGGAAGGCGGCAAGCCCAGCGGCGACAAGGACGAGAAGCAGAAGGATGAGAAGGCCGCGCAACGCAGCAACGAGGAAACCCTGACCCGCAAGCAGGTCAATGATGCGGCCGCCTACATCCGCGGCCTGGCACAGATGCGCGAACGCAATGCGGATTGGGCCGAAAAGGCGGTTCGCGAGTCCGTCAGCCTCTCCGCTGCCGATGCCCGGCGCCTGAAGGTGGTGGACCTGGTGGCCCATGACCTCCACGACCTGCTCCGCCAGCTCGACGGCAAGACCCTCGACATCGCCGGGCAGAAACTCACACTGGCCACCAACGGTGCGCCGCTGATCCAGCGCGAGCCGGACTGGCGCGCGCAGATCCTCGCGGTGATCACCAACCCCAGCGTCGCGCTGATCCTGATGATGATCGGGGTCTACGGACTGATCTTCGAATTCTCAAACCCCGGCAGTGGCGTCGGTGGCGTGATCGGCGGCATCTGCCTGATCCTCGCCCTCTACGCGCTGCAGCTGTTACCCGTCAACTTCGCCGGCGTTGCGCTGATCCTGCTGGGCATCCTGTTCATGGCGGCGGAAGCCTTCATGCCCAGCTTCGGCATCATCGGCTTCGGCGGCATCGCCGCCTTCGTGGTCGGCGCCGTGATCCTGATCGACACCGAGGTGCCGGGCTTTGGCATTCCCCTCTCGTTGATCATCACGGTGGCGCTATCCAGTTCGCTGGTGATCTTCGCCATCATTGCCATGGCCGTCCGCGCCCGCCGGCGTGCGCTCGTCAGTGGCGACGCAGGCCTGGTAGGGAGCGAAGCCACCCTGCTCGACCTGGTGACGGACGACGCGCGCAGCGGCTGGGTGCAATTGCAGGGTGAGCGCTGGCAGGTGCGCAGCGATGCCCCCCTGAGGAGCGGCCAGCGCGTGCGCGTGCTGGCGCGCAATGGACTGTTGCTGGACGTGACGGCGGATGAACGTTCGCCCAAAGGAGACTGACCATGGCCTTTCCGCTGAGCTTTGCCACCTTCCTGTTCCTGCTGATCGTGCTGGCGGTCTCGGCCATCCGCGTCCTGCGCGAGTACGAACGAGGCGTGGTGTTCCAACTCGGGCGTTTCTGGAAGGTCAAGGGGCCGGGGCTGGTTCTGATCATCCCGGCCATCCAGCAGATGGTTCGGGTCGACCTGCGAACCGTGGTCATGGACGTGCCGCCCCAGGACGTGATCTCCCGCGACAACGTCTCGGTGAAGGTCAATGCGGTGGTCTACTTCCGTGTGCTCGACCCACAGCGCGCCATCATCCAGGTGGAGAACTTCCTCATGGCCACCAGCCAGCTCTCCCAGACCACGCTGCGCGCGGTGCTCGGCAAGCATGAACTGGACGAGATGCTGGCCGAGCGCGAACGGCTCAACGTCGACATCCAGCAAGCCCTGGACGCGCAGACCGATGCCTGGGGCATCAAGGTGTCCAACGTCGAGATCAAACACGTGGACATCAACGAAACCATGGTGCGTGCCATTGCACGCCAAGCCGAGGCCGAACGCGAACGGCGAGCCAAGGTGATCCACGCAGCCGGTGAGCTGCAGGCCTCGGAGAAACTGATGCAGGCCGCGGAAATGCTCAGCCGCCAGCCTGGCGCCATGCAATTGCGCTACATGCAGACCCTGGGCTCCATCGCCAACGACAAGACCACAACCATCGTCTTCCCCCTTCCAGTGGAGTTGCTCGGCGGTATGCAAAAAAGAAGGCAAAAGGACCAGGAAGACTGACAGCCTTCCAGCGACACTCTGATTTACCCGCCTTTTTCAGGGGGATTCCCTGAAAACCCGCCACTATTCGGCGAGGGCACGACGGGTGGGTTTCTACACTTGTTGAAAGGACAACAAGAACCTGGGAGATCGCCATGCGTATCGGAGTGCCGAAGGAGATCAAGAACCACGAATACCGGGTCGGCCTGACCCCGCAATCCGTAGCCGAGTTGACCCGCCTGGGGCATGAAGTCTGGGTGGAGGCCAAGGCCGGGGTCGCCATCGGCTTTTCGGACGAGGACTACCAGGCTGCCGGCGCCAAGGTAGCCAGCAGCCCGGGAGAGGTCTTCGAACAGGCCGAACTGATCGTCAAGGTCAAGGAGCCGCTGACCCAGGAACGCGCCCGCCTGCGTCCCGAGCAGACGCTCTTTACCTATCTGCACCTGGCCCCTGACCGTCCCCAGACCAACGAACTGATTGCCTCCGGGGCCACCTGCATCGCCTACGAGACCGTCACCGACAGCCACGGCCGCCTGCCACTGCTGGCGCCCATGTCGGAAGTGGCCGGGCGCATGTCCATCCAGGCCGGCGCCAGTTGCCTGGAGAAAGCCAAGGGTGGCCGAGGAGTGCTGCTGGGCGGCGTGCCCGGTGTCGCACCCGCAAAGGTGGTGATCCTCGGCGGCGGCGTGGTCGGCACCCACGCCCTGGCCATGGCCATTGGGCTGGGCGCTGACGTGACCGTGCTGGACAGGAGCGTGGACGCCCTGCGCCGGCTGGATTCCTTCTATGGGAACCGCATTACCACGCTCTACTCCACCCATGGCACCGTGCGTGACCAGGTCTTGGCGGCCGACCTGGTGATCGGTGGCGTGCTGATTCCCGGCGCTGCGGCACCCAAGCTGGTGACCGCCGAAATGGTCGCACGCATGCAGGAAGGCGCCGTGCTGGTGGACGTGGCCATCGACCAGGGCGGCTGTGCGGAAACCTCCCGGGCCACCACCCATGCCGAACCGACCTACGTGGTGGATGGCGTGGTGCATTACTGCGTGGCCAACATGCCCGGTGCGGTAGCGCGCACCTCCACCCTGGCGCTGAACAACGCCACCCTGCCCTTCGTCATCGCCCTGGCGCAGAAAGGCACGCGCAAGGCGCTGGAAGACGACCTGCACCTGCGCCATGGCCTGAACGTGGCCAAGGGACGCCTCACCAACGGCAGCGTCGCCGCTGCCCACCATATGGACTACGTGCACCTGGAAGAAATGCTCAAACAGCTTTAGTTCAGGGGCTTTTGAGCCCCGATGGCCACGCCGCAGCAGGAGTCCTAGGCCCTCAACTGCGTCGTGGCCATTTTTATTGTGCGTGGCTCTGGCAGGTCTTGAGCCGGGCTGGTTTCAGCCTTGCGGGAAACCAGTGTGCTGTTTGCCCTGCTGATCGGCGCGCTGCTGCTCAAGGAGCCGCTGCCGCCGATCCGTCTGCTGGCGTGTGGGGTCATCGCCGCAGGGGTGGTGCTGCTGAGGTTGCTCTGACGGCCGATCAGCCGCAGGTGAACTGTTTGACGACGTCGGTTTCGCTCACGTCGATATTCAGGCGGCGAGAGTTGTAGTCCATGGTCACGGCATCATGGGGGCGCAGTATCCGCGCGGTTTCAGCACCGGATTGGCGCTTGGCCTGTTCGACCAGGGCAGTGTTGGCGGTCTTGCCGACCAGGGTGGCTACGGCGGCGGCATCGCAGGTGCCGGAGAATGACGGCGCGGCTGCGCTGGTGGATACCTCGGCGGCCGGGCTGGCGGCAGTGGGCGCGGTGGGCTTGTCAGTCGAGCTGCAGCCGGCCAGGAGCAGGCCGGTAAGGGCAAGACTGAGGGAAATCGGTTTGAAGTACATACAGCGGTCCTCTTCTGAAAATAACCTGGCGTGCGTCTGCAACGGGGCTTCCATCGCGGCGGGGCTCCTGCCCGCGGGCGCACGGCCGATGCATTCTATCCTCTGCCTTTGACTCCGGTCAGTCGGCTGCGGCCTAATGCCCCGCCCCTGCAACCTGCCGAAACACTCAATGTCCCGTATCCCGAGCATCCGCCCCAGTACCCTCCACCTGCCCCAGGGCGATTGGAGCACGGTGCTGGACTGCCTGTGCGCGCGCTTCCCGGCCATTCCCCGCGAGACCTGGCTAGAGCGCATGGCAGGCGGCAAGGTGACCGACGCCGAGGGCAATCCACTCAGCCCGGAGCACCCCTATCAGGAGGCGCTGCGCGTGCACTACTTCCGCGAGGTGAAGGGCGAGAAGGCCATTCCCTTCGAGGAATCGGTGCTGCACATCGACGAACATCTGGTGGTGGCCGACAAGCCCCACTTCCTGCCGGTGATGCCTGCGGGCGAGTACGTCGAAGAAACCTTGCAGGCACGTCTCACCCGGCGCCTGGGCAACCCCCACCTGGTGCCGTTGCACCGCATCGACCGCCATACCGCCGGCCTGGTGCTGTTCTCCGCCAACCCGGCCAGCCGCAACATCTATCACGCCCTGTTCCGCGATCGGGAAATCCACAAGCGCTACGAAGCGATAGCCCCCGCGCTGCCCAGCCTCGACTTCCCACTGCTGCGGGAAACGCGCCTCGGCAAGAGCGAACCCTTCTTCCGCATGCAGGAAGTAGAGGGCGAGCCCAACACCCGCACGCGCCTGGACGTGCTGGAAAAGAACGGCGAACTCTGGCGCTACGACCTCTACCCCATCACCGGCAAGCAGCATCAGCTGCGGGTGCATCTGGCGGCCCTCGGTGCGCCCATCTGCAACGATGGCTTCTACCCGGAGCTGACCGACAAAGGTGGGCCGGACGACTACCAGCGTCCCCTCAAATTGCTCGCCCGCAGCCTGGCCTTCAACGACCCCATCAGCGGCGAACCCCGCTGCTTTGAGAGCCGCCTGAGCCTGGACTGGTAACGGCCCCCTTCGAGCGTGCTCTTGACGGGAAATATGACACCAATAATATTACTGGCGTAATCCAAGCAGATTATTGCCTGGCTGGAAGGCTGCTGGTTGTCCACTAGGCTTCTGCATTCCCCATACGACTTTTCGACAGGTAGAGCCCATGAGCGCATACGACGTGGTGGTGATTGGTGGCGGTCCAGGTGGTTACAACGCGGCGATCAAGGCCGGGCAACTGGGCATGAAAGTGGCGTGCGTCGAAGGCCGGGAGACCCTGGGCGGCACCTGCCTCAACGTCGGCTGCATGCCTTCCAAGGCCTTGCTCCATGCCTCAGAGCTCTATGAGGCCGCAGCCGGCAAGGAATTCGCTACCCTGGGTATCCAGGTCGAGCCCAAGCTGGACCTGGCGCAGATGATGAAGCAGAAGGCCGAGAGCGTGACGGCGCTGACCAAGGGCATCGAGTTCCTCTTCCGCAAGAACAAGGTGGAGTGGGTCAAGGGCTGGGGCCGCATCGACGGCGCGGGCAAGGTCGTGGTGACCGCCGCCGATGGCCAGCAGCAGACCCTGGAAGCCCACAATATCGTCGTCGCCACAGGGTCGGAGCCGACGCCCCTGCCCGGTGTGACCATCGACAACGAGCGCATTCTCGATTCCACCGGCGCCCTATCCCTGCCGGAAGTACCCAAGCACCTGGTGGTGATCGGCGCCGGGGTGATCGGCCTGGAGCTGGGCTCGGTCTGGCGCCGCCTGGGCGCCCAGGTGACAGTGGTCGAGTATCTGGGCCGCATCTGTCCGGGCCTGGATGACGAGACCGCCAAAACCCTGCAGCGCGCGCTCACCAAGCAAGGCATGAGCTTCAAACTCAGTTCCAAGGTCACCGCCGCCAAATCCAGCAAGACCGGCGTTGAGCTTTCCATCGAACCGGCTGCCGGCGGACTCGCGGAAACCCTCAAGGCCGACTACGTGCTCGTGGCCATCGGTCGCCGCCCCTACACCCAAGGGCTGGGCCTTGAGACAGTGGGCCTGGCCACGGATTCGCGCGGCATGCTCGCCAACGAACGCCACCAGACGACCGCCCCCGGCGTCTGGGTCATCGGCGACGTGACCTCCGGCGCAATGCTCGCGCACAAGGCCGAAGACGAAGGCATCGTCTGCATCGAGCGCATCGCCGGACAAGCCGCCGAGGTGAACTACAACCTCATCCCGAACGTGATCTACACCCGCCCGGAAGTGGCCAGCGTCGGCAAGAGCGAAGAACAGCTCAAGGCCGAAGGACGCCCCTACCGGGTCGGCAAGTTCCCCTTCACCGCCAACAGCCGGGCCAAGATCAACCATGAGACCGAAGGCTTCGTGAAGGTGCTGGCCGACGAGCGCACGGACGAAGTGCTGGGCGTGCACATGGTCGGCCCGAGCGTCAGCGAGATGATCGGCGAGTATTGCGTGGCCATGGAGTTCTCCGCCTCGGCCGAAGACATCGCCCTCACCTGCCACCCCCACCCGACC
>NZ_SCOK01000037.1:0-55858 GCF_005502555.1 Pseudomonas sp. D(2018) | reverse complement strand
GGGTCGCTGTGCCATCTGGTACACCCGCGCGAATCGCGTACCCCATCAGCCGATGCCGCAGGCCTGTACCAGATGGTACAGGGCTCCTTGAATCCTGAAGCGGGGTCGCTGTGCCATCTGGTACACCCACATGGCGTAGGAAATGCGACTCAGGCGTCCTGCACCATTCGGTTGTTGCCGCTGGAGTGGCCTTGCCCGGGGAAGTTGGGCTGGGCCTGTACCGTACGGAACACTCGTTAGATCCGAAGCGTAAACGACCTAGCTAAAGCTGAGTGGCAGTCGTCGTTCACGATATCGTGGTGAGTTTGGTGACGAGCAGTAGATAGGGAGCGGGGCTGCCTGCCCCGGCAGGTTTGGGGGAAATTCCAAACTTGCGCAGCAGTAACCCCGTGAAAAATTGGGGGTGGCGAGTGCAGGGCGGTGGTTGTTGACTCTGCTCTCGGTGATGCACTTTCTTTGCCATGGCTAATGTCTTTTAAAAAGGTTTTCCATGCGTGGATGGGGTGTTCTAATTTTAATATGTATATATTGACAAGTTGCGTGAAATTGTGTTTGGAAAGTGCTTGACTGGCCCGAAAACCCGTTTAAGATATTGTGAATGTCGGTGCTTCTAGAGAGAGTCTAAGTGATGTCGGTTTTCGAGCGAATAAACGTTTCCGTTAGTTCTCCTCGGTTTCTGCTTGAGGATGCTGGGAATTCTATTGACCTGTGGGTGGCCTCAGTTGAATTGTTTTGGGATGGTCAAGCTGTTCATCGATTCAAGGAGGTCTTGTTCTCTGAGTTACCACCAAAACTGGTTGGAATATTTGGCGTCTATACCAAGGACGGAGTGGCACCCGAGTTGCGCGAAGGGCAGGCGGGGAGCTATCCAAAAGCGATCTGTGCGGCTTATGGATATAAGCAGAAGGATTTTATTCTTTGTGTCCGTGGTATGACTGAACTGATGGCTAAAACGTTTCCGGGGTACGAATCAATAATCTATATGGGGCGTATTTGTGAAAAATTGGTCACCCAAGCCTATGTGAGGGCGAGGGGAGCGGAATTTTATTACAAATTTCCCGACCTGAATAAGGTTGAGTATGTCCTTGCCCCGCCTAGTGACTCTTGATGGGGTGGCGGGGTGGTGGAGTGCATGCTGCCAGTTCATCGGATATCATACTGTCCACATGTCTGATCTCGTGCAATAAAGGGATTGGTTCACGGTTGCTGGCTATATAAATTGTGTGGCCAATAACTTATATATCCCGGTTCGATATCGTTGGTTTGTGTTGTTGATTCTCGGTGCAAGTTGACCGGGATGGAGCTTTTTTGTCTTTAAGTTGGATTGTTGTCCAATAAATTCAAAGCTCCGAAGGGCGTTATGGACGATATACAGAAGGTGGCGGACTTGCTTTACGGCCCGGGCGAGGTCATGCCTGGCATCGAGATGTCATTGGAGCAGGCGTTGGAGCGTGTTAAGACGTTCATGCACTTCCCTGGGGAACCTTACTGCGTTGTGCGTAACTGGATATGGATCGATCTCATTCTGCCTGACCGTGTGCGAGAGGAATTGAAGGCGGCTGGTCAGGAGTCGGTGATGCTGTACGCCGACAGCGTGTTGTATGACAGCAATCGGCGTTTTGACGTCGGCAACTGGGTGCGCACAACGCCGCTGCTTAGCTTCAGCGAGGGCTGCTGCTTCCGCACCCGCAACACGCTCTATGTCCTGGTCGGCAGTGGCTTGCGCAAGCGAGCGGAGCTGTCCACCGTCGTGAAGATTTTCTAGACATGTGATTGCTGCTGCACGCGATCATAAAAAGGAGCAGTGAATGCATGGAGTCCACTCACGCAATGTAGATGTGCGTTGCGGTATTTGTGGCAGCAGCTAACGAATGCCAGGTTTCCGTGAAGATGACAGGAGAGCACTTAACCTGGATGGGGCCTTTGATGCTCGTCTCATCTTTTAGCGGTACCTAAATTCCACAGGCGATTTGCGTGATTCTTGTCCCGTACAACCAAGTCCCGTCATCTGTATCGACCGCCCCTCAAAGAGTTGGTCGACCCGCTGGCGGCGGAGAATGCAGCATGACGCTGACCACAGCCAAAAAACTGCGCCTTCTTGAAGCATTGCTTCAGCCATACCGAGGACACATGGTTACCGGCTACCTGGTCGACGCGCGCATACAATGCGGCTGCATAGTCGGCATTGCGTACAACGCGTGGTCGTACCAGAACGGCCAGCGAATTGATCCAACAGAAATTGTGGCAGCGGTCGAATGTGACGGCCGTTGGCTGATCGATACGTACGACCACGATTGCTTTGTCGTTGTGAACTTTCACCCGCAAGGCGGCCGTCGCTCTCTGCACCAGATGATCGCGCTGTTTCAGTCCGCAAAGCTGGTACCGCTCCCACGGCGGTGCCGCCTTCAGTAGTAGGAAATCTGCCATGCATGACCCCAATCAAAATCATGCCGACATCGTTTGCGATGTGTGCGGATGCAGCACTCACGTACCCGGCTACGGCCAGCAACACGGTACGTTGCAAGCTCTGTGGGGATACGGCTCACAGCATGACGGCGAGCGTTACCGCGTGCATTTGTGTGAGCCCTGTTTCTTTCAAACGCTGGCGTATCTTCGGCAAGAGCGGCGGATTAACAGGCTGTTTGAGGACGAGCAGCCCGTTGATGACCAAGCGTTTGGCCGGGTTGCTCGCGATGACTTTTTCGGTGAGTCGTAACTTGTGCGCCTCAGCCAAGCCGTGGACATGATGATGCGTATTCATTTGCTGTCAGACTTGCACAATGAAATCAGCCCTTTCGTGCCGGAAGTGGTTGATGCTGATGTGGTCATTTTGGCTGGTGATATCGATGTCAAAGCACGCGGTTTAGCCTGGGCCAAACAGGTCTTTTCTGGCCCGGTTCTGTATGTCCCCGGCAACCACGAATTTTATGGTGGGCATCTGAGCCGCACCTTACAAAAGATGCGGTCGGCTCAGGATGAGCGGGTTCGGGTGTTGGATCGGGATGAGGTCATCATCTCGGGGGTGCGTTTCCTCGGTGCTACGATGTGGACGGATTTTGCCGCGACGGGTAATCCGCCCATGGCATCCCTCAGCGCTCAAAATGCCATGAACGACTTCCGGCAAATTCGGACGGAAAACTACCGACGCATCCGGCCTGCTGACTTGATTGAGCTGTCGGTAAAAACGCGGGACTGGCTGCGTGCCAGGCTAGCGACCCCATTTAATGGGCAGACCGTGGTGATTACCCACCATGCGCCCACGCTGCGCTCACTTCAGGGCAATCAGCAAGCAGGAACTCACTTAGATGCCGCCTATGCGAATCGGTGGGAAGACCTTATGGGCAATGATCAAGTCGCCCTCTGGGTGCATGGCCACTCGCATGTGGCAGTCGACTATGACGTGGCGGGTACACGGGTGGTGTGCAACCCGCGAGGGTATCCCGGCGAAAAAACGGGCTTCAACGCAAGCTTGGTACTTACGCTTTAGTCATTTGGAGCTCGTCATGAACGCACTCTCTCGGTATGCCGCAGACCGCTTAGCGCAGGCTTTTAACTACCCATTCGGTGAGCCGGTAACCGCATACCTCACCAATGCCACGATAGTTTCCTGCTGTGGTATCGGCGTGGTGCATCGGCATGTTAAAGCGGAGCCTACCGGTCGGTTTCAAGATGGTCATAGGATGAGAACGTCTGACATTCTCCATGCTGAGCAGCGGGGATCCTTTTGGATTTTGCGCACCCTCAGCGGGAGCTTCTACGTGATCGTCAGCTTCCACCCGCGTGGTGGTTGGCAATCGCTTCAGACGTTTCTCAAACTTTGCGCCCAAGGCGTTCACCTGACACCTCCGCGCGTCCAGTAGTGTCTGCCATTTAGGACGAATCCATACGTAGGGCTATGTAACCCAGCCGGCTGAAGGGGGTTTCAGGATGCGTAAAGAGTTCGCCCGGGCCAGGCTGCTGCTGGCCGCGTTACCAGCACACACCATCCGGACGATTGCTGATCCGGCGTGCCTCGGACACTGAGGTCGGTGTGAAAGGTAGTGCTGGTGTATGCGACCTGGTAGGCCGCGTGGTTTTCTGCGGATATCGCAAAGCCCTCTCTGGCGATACGCCAAGCTGTGGGGAATAGGGGCGAGTCCAAACGGGCGGCAGAGCAAGCGATAGCAGGGAGCGGGTGGCTTGCCGGTGTGGTGACAGTAGGTCAGGCGGGCATGGGGTAGTTTCGGTTTTCGTGGCTAAGCTAACTCGGAGCTGAAGGCAAGGGATTGCGCAATGAACAATGCCCAGAGGTTATTTGTTGAGTGGTCGCTATGGATGACTCTATGGCTGGTCGGTGTTGGGTGGGCTGTCGTGTTGGTCTGGGGGATTGAAGCTCCCTTCCTGACCGACCACCCGTTCCACACATTCGCCCAGGAAGTGCTAGCACTTGATCGCGCCATTCTCGTGGAGGCGGCAAAGCTCATGGGCGTGCTCGTCTGGGCCTGGCTCTGCCTATTTGTCCGGGTGGGGCGCAAGAAGTAGCCGCTCGGCTCGGCAGTAGATGGGGGTTGGGTCATAGTCGGTTGTATGTTGCTGTTCGGTGGGGACAAATCCATACGTAGGGCTATGTAATCCAACCGGCTGAACCTCAAGGTCGACGAAGCGCTAATGCTTGATCTGGTGGTGGCCAATCCGATCGCTGAAGTATGTACTACTTTCGCTACACAGCGAATGCATACCCGTTAGAACGGTTAAGCACATACTCCCTAATCAGCGAGTAGATGTAAATCCCTTCATCACCAAGTGCATTCACTGCGTTGGGATAGTGTATGCGTACGTATTTGCGAAGTTGTCTGTCCTGCATCATATCCCTTATCACCCAGGCACTTCGATCCGCATAGGCGATGGGGAAGGGCAGGCTGGCAATTTCAAGTTCGCTGCTGCGGTTCTGTTGCGAGAGTTCAATCAGTACGTTGCCGAGCATTTCTTTATCGTAGGCGCTGGGGTTGCGAACAATTTCCACCATGTGCACGCTGTTCACGCGAGCCATCTCACCCAGACGGGCATTCACGCCAAAAACAAAGCGATTGGCATCGTGATCGGCATACAGCGCATAGAGTTCGCCCGTTGGCATGTCCGTCGCAAACGCGCCAAGTAAATTTTTTCTCAATGACAACACAGTGAGTTCGAGGTGGGGCAGGGCCGCCGCAATGGCGTCATAGTCTTCGTAGGCGTACCCGTCGCGCAAGAAAAGCACTTTCAATGGGCGACCGCAGGTGGCGTTGTCCAGGGCGGTAATCAGCTCGTTGGTCGAGCGTCGTTCCTTGATGCCCCGCTCAAAGGTCTCCGGCATGTGCAGTGTCGCCTGCCCATGTTTGTCTACCATTACCGGGAACGCAGGTATGTCCAGCCCTCCATAACGAGACACATCCAAGCCCAGTGCCAGATCAAAGGGCATGTCAGACTGGAGTGCACGGGGCGGGTGAAGCGCGAATTTCTCGCGCATGCCCTGGAGCAGGTGTCCCACCTTGTTGGCATTGCCGCGCTGGCCCTCATCGACAACGTGCTGGACAGCGATACCGTGTCGCATGAACTCGAATTCGATCATTCGGTTGTTAGCCAGCTGGCCATTGCTCCGGCGTCGCCAGGCCATCACCACATTTGCGCCTGGCCCGACGGTTTCAATGATGCGCTGCACAAGGGTTAGAGGCTGCTCAACGGCGATCTGCTGGTGGTAATCCAGTACCTCGAAGTTCAAGCCTAATTTCGCGGCTTGGCCGCCATTGAAAAAACCCAGGAACACTTTCTTGCTTTGTTCGCTGGTGCCATCAATAGGGTAGAGCAGCACGTTCTGACGGTTCAGCTCCGCAAGCTCGGCAGAAGAGGCGACCTGAGTCTTGAGGCTGTATTTAGCTTTCCGGCGCAGATCTCGCGATTGTTCGTAGTTCAGCTCAATGTAGCGGGCTGAGCGGGGGGGCGCCGGAGTGAACCACTCCTGGAGGGCCGATTCGAGGGCGTCGAAGACCAGAGACTTGTCTTCCATGCCGGCCCGGATGGTCTTGAAGCCTGCCGCACAGAGATCCCCCGCTTCCTCCAACTGGGCGGGAAGGCGCTTGCTACGACGATCCTCGACAAAGCCTTGCAGCGCGGTGCTGGCGGTCAGAGCCAAGTCGCCAGCAGGGTAGGCATAGGTCTTCCCGCTTCGTCCGTGGCGGCACCAGGCGATAGGAATCTCAGCGTCTGCTTTGTGTCCGGCCTCATAGGATGCCATGCGTCGTTCTATCTCAGCAGGCGCGAGGCGACCGTGGCGAACGAAGAAGTCTGCCCACCGTTCCTGGCTACCTTCCAGGTGATAGTACAAAGGTTTGCGGCTGAATCCCGTGATGACGCAGCTGTGGTTGCGGAGCTGATCAAACCCAGGCAAATGGAGAGGGCGTGATCCGCTGACTTGCAGTAAATCTTCGATGATGTCAGCGACAGCCAGTCGTTCACTGAACAGGCCTTGGTTGCGCACCGCAACGTTAAAAATGAGCTTGCCGTCTGCGGCGTGGTCGGCGCTGACCTTGGCGAATCGCGCGGACTGGAAGTTGCGATAGGTTCCGCTCACCAGCTCGGCGTAGTCACTCACGCGTATACCGCGTTGAATGGCGTCCCAGGCTATTGGTGTCTCGAGTGTTGCCAGGACATGGTGCATTGCCTGTGTCAGGCGCCGATTGCCGTCTTTAGTGCCCGGTGTGAAGCACATGAAGAGCTCGCGCACAGTGCGGGACTCTGCCACGCGCTGTCGGGTGCCTATGTCTTCTATGAGGCTGCTGTCCAGGAGGGCCGTTGCTGCTGGGCGCGCGGGTTGATCCAAGAGCCGCTCGGAGGGGGTGACCTGAAACAGGCGAAGTTGGAGGGTGTTCATTATGCCAGCACCTCCGCCAGATTCAGATGCTTGTTGAAGGGGCAATGGACACCGCTGCTGCATTGCCGGCACTGATCGGCGGTGACCTCACCCAGGCCACCACTGACCAGTGGTTCGGGGCGGAACATGCCCTCTGGTCGCGTTGTGCTGTTGCGGTACGTCTCGCGAAGCGTCTGGATTTGCTGCGCGGTTTCGCCGAACTGCTCCGCGTCAAACCGGTCGGTGTACAGCACGCGTGCGTGCTCTATTCCGACCACAACCTTGTAATTGGGGCCTTGGTTGATGTCCGGTAGCGTCGCACAGGTATCGGGCGGTGACTCATGCTCCATCAGCGTGATGTCTGCCACGTACAATATTTCCGCCAAGTATCTGCACGCGCGGCCAACGTCGATCATGCCTTGGTAGTAATTCACCTGCTGCTGCGTTTTGCTCGAGAGCATCTGCTCGTAGGCTTCGAGCTCGTCATCGCTTCGCTGTTGCTCTTCGAGGCGAGGCACGGTTTTGTAGTCGGCGACATAGATCAGATCTGGCCCCACGATTTTGATATCGGGAATACCGACGACAGGCAGCAAACCATCAGCGGTGCCGCTCAGGACTTTCCGCATGCTTTTCTCGATCAGGATTCGATAGCCAGCTCGATGGCGGTATTCCTTTAGCAGTACAAACAGCTGCGAGTTAGTCGTAATGGCGGCCAGGTGGTGGGCAAAGGCCTCGGTATAGAAGTGGAGCACGTCGTGGTGGCGTGTACGGTCGCCCAGAAAGTACATGGGGATCATGCTTTCCATCAGGACATAGAGGTCATCGGGTACCTGGGCCTTGAGAAATCGGTATGCCGAGCTTTCGTCCAGTCGGCGTTCGACAATCTGCGCGACCGCGCCCGAGATGAGGATGGCCGGGTCGACTTGGGAGGGCAGGCGCTGATTAATGAACGCCGCGCAGATGGCCGACATGGTGCTGTGGAAGAAGAAGGCGTAGGCGGGAGGTGTCAGCGGCACCATGGTGGAGACGCGTCGCATGTCTTGGAAGTAGTGATGCATGCGGCAGGTTTGCGAGCGCTCCAATTCACTGTGGGAGGTCTCGTCAAAGACGCGTACTGTCTCCGGGCTCTCGTGAGCCGTCAGTTCGCCCCAGTCCAACTCCCGGTTGTAGTAGCCGAAGTCATCCGCCCATCGGTGCATCAGCTCTACGAACACCTTGATACCGGTATCTGAAGGGCTCTCATCCCACTTCTTGCGCTTCTGGAGCACGATGCAGAGGGTGCGGGCTGCGCGGGTGATGGCGACATAGATCAGATCGCGGCACGCCTTGAAACTGGTGTCTTTGTCTCTGGCGTTCGGCTGCGGAAAGTAAAGCAGCACGTGATCCCACTCCAAGCCTTTTGAGGAGTGAATCGTGGTCAGGTCGATGACAATCTTGTCGGCGGGGGGCTGGGCTTTGCCATTGCGCTTCTGAAGCACAGCATCATGTTTCATCCCGCCAACCAAGTCGGCGAACAGGCCGCCGTACTGGTCTTTATCTGGCTTGTAGGTGAGCGTCAGTCGACCCTTGTACTTGGCGTTTTGATATGCCTCGTCCCAGACCGCACGGCGATAACCTTCTTCGGCCGAGCTGGGATTGGCCCGAACCTCGCGTCCCAGGCAGCGGGCGATTTCCCGCATGTAGGTGCGGGTTTTGATGTGCCAGAGTTGGGAGAACTCGTCGTAGATCGTCTCGCGGTCTTGGAGGAAGCGTTCGCGCTGCTCCAGGAGCCCGCGATGGCGCTGGCCTTTCACGCAGCAGTAGTCATTCAGGTGCTGGGCGAAGCTGGCCAGGCTTGTGTCCGCGTCCATATGCTCGGGGGCCAGGCCCGCATTGCGCAGGGTTGTGCGGTCGAGCTCCGAAAGGGCAAAGCGCGTGGACGCCAGGGCGCGCCACATGAGCTTCAGATAGCCCTTGGTTTCCGCCAGCGGGCGAATGGCATTGCCCTCATAGCGACCGGAGAGGAATTCGCAGGCGATCTGGTGGAAGCGGCAAGGGTGCGAGTCCGGTTTCTGTCGCACCTTCCAGAGGAGTCGCCCGTATTGAGCAATGACGTCAAAGGTGAAGCGAGCAACCATAAGTCGCAGCGCATCAGTGTTTGCGATGAACTCAGTTGCGTCGACGTCAGGCAACAGGTCGTCCAGCTTGGAATGCAGCGCATTGAAGAAAAGCTTCAGTTCTTCGGCGATGGTGTGGACGTGCTCCCCCTGCTGCCGTTGTTCGCGGATCCCTTCGGGGGTGATGTAGATACTGTTGAGGCTCCTGCGTCCTGCGATGCGCAAGCGATCCTGGGTGGTTTTATCGGACGTCAGAATGTAGGTTAGCGCGCCTGCAACCATGAGGCTGGAAAAGGGGAGCTGGTGTTTGGCCTCATGGTTGCTGTCGGGGAACCAGTACTCTGCCAGTGGCGTGTGCTTAGGCGGGCTTATCAGGTTGAAGGTGAGTCTGTCGCGCGCCTCCGGATCGACGCTGCTGATTAGGCTTTCGAGAAAGCGCACATCGTCATCTCGTATGCCCACGCGTGTGATGATGGCGGCGGTCTCTCCAGCCTTAGCCCGTTCATAGAGGTTGGCGAGCTGGGCGCGAATCCGAGCAGCGTTCTCTCCGCCGCTCAGGCTCTGGATCGGCGTGCGCTTACTGGGTTTGGCTTTCGGTTTCGCTTGCGGAGACGGTGCGGCGAACTCAGGCAGCAAGCCGAGTGCGCCCCCCTGGCGGCGCACTGGGGCTGGCGCTTGGTGCGTAGTCGGCTTGGCCGGCTCGCCAATTATCACGGTGATGGCTGCGCGTTGTTTCTCGGCTGCCGTGTCTTCCGTGATGAAGGGCTTGCCTAGGGCAATGTGCTCTGGGTCGACGATGGTCTGGATATTGCCTTGGTTGGTGAACCTTCGTTGCCGCTCTTCGCTGTAGTCGACGGCGCGTTTCGATATTTCTTCGGCAGCTTCGATGATTTCGGAACGGCAGCGATAGTTGGTCTGTAAGGCATGGTTGCTGATGCTGGCCAGGATGTCCGTGCCTTTCACAAAGTCGTTCATAAATCGCTGGAGGAAGGGGTAGTCCGACAGCGATTGGCGAAACTCGTAGAGCGTCTGGCGGCTATCCCCCACCAGAATGATCGAGGCTCCATTCAGAGCCAGTGCGCGCAGCATTAGCAGTTGCAGGAAGTCGAGATCCTGCGCCTCATCGACGGCCAGAAACTGTGGCACCCCGTAAATGTCGCGCTTTTGGTTCAGGGGAATCTTGGCGTTGTACAACCGCATCAGGGCGTCGGTGGCGACCGCGATGCAATAGTCTGGCCCACCCTCGGCCATGTTGGTGAAGGCACCCAGCCCGGCGTCGCTGGCAATATCCTCGCGGATGAGTTTGCGGGCGCGCTCCAGGTGATTGCTGGTACCGAGGTCACCCAGGATGAAGGTTTTCTCGTCTTGGTCGGCGTAGTTGGCCAGCGTGTCCAACAGCGCCGAGTCGCCGTTGGAATAGACTACCGACGAGTACAGGGCCAACCGTACAGCCCGTCGCCGCTCCTCGTCCTCATCATCCTGGGCGCCAGTTCCCGCATCTTCGAAGTAGTACGCGACCCCGCCCATATGGGGTTGCAGTTTCTTCAGCATGTTCATCGCGCTTTGGTGAATCGTGCTGAAGCAAATATTTTCTGCTGCCAGGCCCAGATCGGTGGGTGCCTCAATGGAGGACTCAATGTGCTTGCGGCGAAAGTCGTTGGCTGAGGCGTTGGTAAATGAAATGGCTTCGATGCGGTCGCTGGATATGCCGCAGCGGAGCAAGCCGTTAATGAGTGCCACGAGCAGGCGGGTTTTTCCGGAGCCGGCGCCAGCGGGAATCGAATGAATGACGGACTGCTCGCTCGATAAGAGCAAGGTCAGCGCTTCGCGATAGGCGCAGTACTGGAACTGTTGCGTTGCTTGGTCAAGTTGCGGGTGTGGACGTGCGAACACGTCCTCAAGCGAGGATGCGGTCATGATCAAATCCTTGGCGGTTCCGTGGAACCCGTTCGTTCGTGGCGGCGATGCCAAAGCATGCCAGTTTTATTCAAGGTGCTTAATTTCTATGCACCTTGATGCTTACCCATTACGCTGCACTTGGTCAATGCAGGCAGGTTCTGCTTCACGCATGAACTTCGGTGTACGAAGCCGCTGAATGCATTGCTCGCAATTCAAGTCGACTCTTGCGACACGCTATGTCGCGATGTGGTTAGAGACTGTCTCCGGTACGACTCAGGAGGCTGGTCATGAAAACTTATTCCGCGTTTCTGCAACGGGTTGTCCCGAATGCCGGGCAAAAAGCGAATCTCACCATCAGCGTCCGGGCTATCAGTTCGGAAATGGCACGCGTGACGGCAGAGGCTCAGTACCCCGGGTATAAATGTGCTAGCGCACCGGTGCAGGTACGTTAAAGCATGGCCATTGTGGACGAAATGGCCTCTAGCCTGCGCCGATGCCTGGTAGCGACTGGCGATGTTGAACGGCACAAGACAGACGTTCCGTCCTGTAGAACGGAGCACCATGGCCAAACGCTAAGGATTGCCGTGCTCACTGCCACGGACGCCCAGGCGAGAGCCTGGGCGAGGCTGCTGATGCCGTTGATCCAGAGGCCGGTGGGCAGTCGTTGGCCAGAGGTGTCGATAGCACTGCATGTGCAGAGTTGGTGCCTGCCCTTACTGGGAACCTTCGACGAGATCCACGTCGCTGACGCGAGCGGATTGCCGACTGAGCTACTTGCAGAGCTCTCGACGCAGACTGAGCTATTTAGTCTCCACTACCTCGCACCGCCGACGGTAAATCCTGGATTCAACTGGTCATCGGAAGCAGCGCTGGCAGCCTACCTCGCTCACCTGCTTCTTGTGCTGAGTGGCAGCAGCTTTTTTGGCTTATCTTGGCGTGATTATTTGGCGCACCGTAATCAGCTCGGGCATAGGCGCGGCACTTACATTCAAGCTGGTAGTTGGGATGAGTTGCGTCAGTCGATCAGGGGACTGATTTCAAGTGGCTCCCAAGTTCTGTCTGCCTTGCTGTTCCTTGAGGGTTACTCACTGACCATTGGCAATTATGTCGATGTCTGCCAATTGCTGGAGGACGTCCTGCCGATGGACTGCCGTGTGAGCGTTTGCACGTTGGCGGGCGAGGAGGAGCGGTATGGCTTTACTCTTCTTGTGACCAGCCAAGCCTGAGGCAGAGGCAGAGGCAGAGGCAGAGGGTGAACCAAAAAGCAGTGCTTCAGACTATTTCTTAAGGTTCCTGCATGATCAGAGCGTTTTCCTGAAGGTCGTCGGCAGGGGCTCCATAGTTCAAGGGGACGAGTGGCTTATGTGCGATAAAAAAACTCAAAAAGTAAACGGTTCTCCCGAGGTTGCTGGTGTCGCTCAGGAGCCTTGCCGAGAGTTGGAAGCGCAAGCCGAGGAAGCGGGAGTACCGGTCGAGTACAGCGAAGAGTTCGCCCAGCGTATTTTGGAGGCTGCCAGAGGGGAGTTTTTCGAAATCGATGCTGATGATTTCATCGCTGACCTGGAGCGCCAGCTCGAGATGCTCGAAGCAAGAGAGCGGGATCGGAAGCCGGAGTAGACACTAGCTGGCCAACTGTAATCCTGCGCGGGCGCGCTACCTCCCGGCGAACTACGCCGGTTGGATCGGCGCCCGACGGACAGCGGCCGAAGCAATGCGACACTAAATGTCGGAGGTGGGCGTTAGCCTGCTTCTGCGCCTGGGGTGAATTGGGCGAAATCTGCCAAGGAGTCACGTGCATGCACCGCGTTGATGGAGTCCGATTGTTCTCGGCGTCTGACATCTGTAATTACCTGGAATGTCAGCACCTCACCGCCACCGATCTGATCCACCTGGTATCGCCGCTGGAGAAGGCGGCAGACAGCGATGAAAATCGCCTGATCCAGGAGAAGGGCCTGGAGCACGAGGCGGCTTATCTCGACCACCTCAGACAGCAGCACCTAACCGTGGTCGATATCGCCGCCAGCGGCGCCGGATCGTTGGATGAGAGGGTAGAGCGCACTCGTCAAGCGATGGAGCAGGGCGTCGACATCCTGTTCCAGGCGACGCTGCGTGACGGCATGTACATCGGTCACGCGGACTTCCTCCGCAAAGTGCCGCACCCTTCCGTCTTGGGTGATTACAGCTACGAGGTCATCGACACCAAGCTGGCCAAAGCCCCCAAGGCGAAATTCCTGGTGCAGTTGGCCCTCTACTCGCGCCTGCTGGCCTGGCTCCAAGGAGTCACTCCCCTTCAGATGCATGTCGTGCTGGGGGGCTCGGCGCAGAGTGAGCGGTCGTTCCGGGTTGCAGACTATGCCGACTACCTCGAAAGTGTGCTGCGGCGATTCGAGGCTTTCGTCGCCCAGCAGGAACACCCCGAAACCTATCCAGAGCCCTGTGAGCACTGCAATTTTTGTAGCTGGCGCGAGCGTTGTACCGTGCAACGTGCTCAGGATGACCACCTCTCGGCGGTGGCCAACATCAGTAGGACGCAGATTCAAAAGTTGTACCACGCGGGCATCCGGACATTGCGGCAACTGGCGGAATCCACCGATGAGATGCGGGTTGCCAAGCTCAACGTCGACACCTTGGCCAAGCTACGGCACCAGGCGCGCTTGCAACACCAAGGGCGACTGCGCGGTGAGTCATTGTATGAGCTGCTGCCGCAACAGCCGGGGCTACGCGGATTTCAGCGAATCCCGGCGCCTGTCCTGGGCGATCTGTTCTTCGATATGGAAGGGGATCCTTTGGAGGACGGCGGCCTCGAGTACCTGTTTGGGCTGTACGTCCATGATGCCGAGGGGCTGCGGTTCCAACCCTTTTGGTCGCATTCGCGACTCGCCGAGAAGCAGGCTTTCGAGTCCTTCATAGACTTCGTGATGGCGCATCTCGGGCGTTACCCCCAAGCCCACATCTATCACTACGCCAGCTATGAAGAGACGGCGCTCAAGCGTCTGATGACCATGCATGGAACCCGCGAGGCTCAGGTCGATTGGCTGCTGCGAAACGGCAAGTTGATCGATCTGTACAAGGTGGTACGGGAAGCCATTCGGGTTTCCGAGCCCAGCTATTCCATCAAGTACATCGAGCATTTCTACATGGGACGCCGGGCCGGGGACGTGACCAATGCCGGCGCCAGCATCGTGTTTTACGAACGATGGAAGCAAACCCAAGACCCCGCGCTGTTGGAGATGATTGAGCGCTACAACGAAGACGACGTGCGTTCTACCTACCTGTTGCGCAATTGGTTGCTGTCGATCCGCCCGGAGGGCGTAGCCATGCGGCACGACGCGGACGGTGCGTCGACTGAGATGGTTGAGGCAGGGGCCAGTGAGCTTGAGGTGCGCCTTGAGCGCTATCGCCAGCGCCTGCTGGCCGGGTTGTCGGAGGATCGCAGTCAGTGGGGCGATGACGCGCGCGCCAGGGAGCTGGTTTCCCAGCTTCTGGACTTTCATCGCCGGGCAGACAAGCCGGTGTGGTGGGGCATGTTCCAGCGCCAGGACATGGACAACGACGAACTGCTCCAAGACATTGAAAGTTTGGCTGGCCTGGAGCGCACCGCGCAGCCGCCCATACCGGAGAAGCGTTCCTACCTGTTTCAGTACCGTTTCCCGGAGCAGGAAACCAAGCTGAGAAGTGGCTCGACTGGCAAGGTCATTGAAAGCCTCCAGGATGTCACCTTGCATGAACTGGATCTGGAGGCGCGCCTGGCCACCTTCAAGAGCAGCGCAGATCGGCAGCCACCGCCTTACTTCGACATGGGCCCGGGTGGCCCGCTGAACTCGAACGTGCTGCGCGAGGCGCTCTTTCGCTATGCCGACGCGGTGTTGACCGGCGTCCCCACCTTCCAGGCCATTGATGATTTCCTCGTCCGTCGTCGCCCGCGCTTGGTCGGTGTGGATGCGGGACTATCCCTGCTGCGCCCTGGACTGGCACCGCTGGACGCGGTGAAGCAGGCGGTGCGCAACCTGGACGCCAGCGTGCTGTTTATCCAAGGCCCGCCCGGTGCCGGGAAAACCTTCACCGGTTCACACGTGATCCTTGATCTGTTGCAAGCCGGCATGCGGATCGGGATTACCTCCAACTCCCATCATGCGATCAACAACCTGCTGCATGCAGTGGAGAGCCGCGCGGCAGAAGCGTCATTCCGCTTTACCGGACTGAAAAAATCCACGGCCGGGGCGGAGGAGACGCAGTTTTCCGGCACCTGCATCACCTCGTATGACGCCAAAGGGGAGATACTGAAGCGCTGGCAGGCGGGGGCGTCGTTGATTGCTGGTACGGCCTGGTTGTTTGCCGACGCCGACCTGGTTGAGCAGCTGGATTACCTCTTTGTCGACGAAGCTGGCCAAGTGAGCGTGGCCAATCTGGTTGCCATGGGGATGGCGGCTCGCAACCTTGTCTTGCTGGGCGATCAAATGCAGCTGGCGCAGCCGATCAAGGGGCAACACCCGGGACGTTCGGGCGACTCGGCGTTGGATTATTTGCTCGACGGCGTGGCGGCGATCCCGGCGGATCGCGGCATTTTTCTGGGGCAGTCGTGGCGCATGCACCCGGACGTGTGCGCCTTCATCTCAGCGGCCGTCTACGACGGCCAACTGTCGGCTGCCCCGGGCACCGAGCACCAAGTGCTGGTCTTGGATGGTGCCCGCCCAGAGGTGCCGGCGACGGGGTTGTACTTCCATCCCGTGGTGCATGATGCCAATAGCCAGAGTTCCGCCGAAGAAGCTGCGGTGGTGGGCGAGCTGTACCGGTACTTCCTGAGTCAACGCTATGTGGACAAGCACGGCCATGAGCATCCGATTCGGCCGGACAACATCCTGGTGGTGGCTCCCTACAACCTGCAAGTACAGTTGTTGAAAGCCCAGTTGCCGAACGGGGCCCGGGTGGGGACAGTGGACAAGTTCCAAGGTCAGGAAGCGGAAATCGTCATTGTCTCGATGACCACCTCCAGTGAAGACTACCTGCCCCGCGACATCGGTTTTTTGTATTCGCGTAATCGCCTGAACGTTGCGGTCAGTCGCGCCAAATCCTTAGCGTGCGTGGTCGCCAGCCCAGCGCTGACAGCGATTCGGTGCCGGACGCCTGAGGAGATGGCGCTGGTGAATACACTGTGCAAGTTGATTGACTTCGGAACCCCCGGCGCGTCCCGGTGACGTACTCGGGCAATGGCCGCTGGTGGGGTGGGGCCACCCTCGCGCGCGCCGTCCTGGATCTGTGAACGTGAGTCGGAACAATGATCGATCAAACCCTGCTGACCCAGATTGCCGCGAACCTCAGTGCGCTCGCGGCACGCATCGAGGGCGCCTCTGTCGAATCCTGCCGTACCCTGTCGCTGCCGTTCGCCGCGATACGTGAAGGTTATCCACGGGACGGCTTGGCCGGACTGGATGACTGGGCCGAGAGCGCCCAGGCCGGCGCTCAATACATCTACCGAATTGCCGTGTCGGAGCAGGTTGCGCGGGACACCCTGCATGCGGCCTTCCGCGACGCCAAGGATCAGAAGTTGGGGGGACGTGCCTACGCGCGACTCCATCAGGCCTCGCACATGCTGTACGTGGGCAGTTCGAGCGCCTTGATGAGCCGACTCAAACAGCATCTGGGGTTCGGGCCCAAAGGGACGTATGCGATGCAGATCTGCCATTGGCTACCCGCCATCGAGGGTGACCTTAAGATCCAGGTTTGGCGTTTTGCCGCAGACGTGCCCAAGGAGGTCATTCAGGCGATAGAAGATGGGCTCTGGGCGGCAAGCAGCCCGATGTTTGGACGCCAAGGCGCTCGCTAATCCGCTCGCCGCTTAAGCAATCCAATCCGTTACTATACCGGGCGCTCACTGAGCAAGGAGAATCCCCCGTGGCACAGCGTGACGATGCAACCATCAACTGGGTACCGACCGGCCATCCGTTCCCGAAGGTGCTGGGGCACTACCTCAGTTTCCGCAAGCAAGCGACGGGCCGTACGACTGCGAGCGATTTCCAGGACTGGTTGATCGGTGGCCAGCTAATCAACAAGGCCTCCACCGCGCAGGCCTATTGTTTCCCCCTGCGGACGACGGAGTTCGACCTGACCGCTCGCACCGTGCCGAGCCTCGAGATCATTGCCCATGGCGGTTGGGAAGGATTGCTCGAAGCCACGGGAGGGCAAGACTGCTTCCTGCCGGGTCTTGCGGGGGAGCACGTCTGTTTGGTGGACGTTTGGCTGGTGGGGTATCTGACCGAGTGTGCGCGGCAGGCAGGTCAGCGCCCGCAGGAACTGTTGGTCTTGCTTGGCTTTGCCGGCACGGAGAGCTCCGCCAGCACGCTGCTGTATGTCGGGCGCAGCGTGGGGCAACACTTCGGCCTGTTGGACACCGATGACCTGCCGACTGCATCGTTTGAGGTGTTCTACCGCTATCTGCGTCGCTCACTCGCGCTGGGGCGGTAAGGCGGCGCAGTCGGTCGATCTCGACCAAGTGGGGCGACCTGTGCCTCACATTGCTAATGTTCAGTTCAGCAAATCGAGAGGAGCGTCAGCATGAAACTTGGTGTGCTGGTCTTGGGCGTCTTGGTTGGTTGTTGCCTGTTATTCCTGGCACTTCGACGGCTCAAGCGAACCGTTCAAGTCATGCTTGCCGTGATGTTCCTGATCATCGGAACAGCTTCTGCCTGGATGCTTGGCGTCACAACCGAGCTTGTCCTTCCCGGGGGACGCGGAATCGCTGCCGGCGCAGGCGCGGGTGGACTTGCGGGATATGTTGCGTCGCTTTTTCTGGGCACTTTGGGCGTTGCCACGGGCGGCGTCGCGTTTGCCGTGGGGGCTGTCGCCATGACCGTAATCTTTAGCGTTGTGGGGGCGCTGGGCGCAACCGCAGCGGGCTTCGGTTTGAGGACGGTGCACAGTTGGGTCATTGCCGTCCCTATCGTGCTCCTGGCGCTCGCGCTGTTGATCCGCAGACCGGTACCTGCCGCTTCCCCTGATAAGGCACCCTCGGCGGGGGTGGAGGAATAGGCCCAACCGCGCCGGTCTGTTATCCAGCGGGCATCTGCGTCAGCCGGTTCACGCGGAATACAGCGAAGCCGTCTTGCGCGCCTTTTCCCCCACCTCGTGGCGCAGGGCCGCCGGCGCCAGAACTTCCACGCTGTCGCCCTGCGCCAACAGCCATAACTCCAGGCCCTGGCTGTGCAGGATGTCACAGCTCAACACCCCGCCACCTTGGCTGTCGGGCGTTAGGGTCTGCTGCGGGTGCAGGGGGTTTTCTGAGAGCCGTTCGAACATCGCCTTGTTGACATGCAGCTCGAGCCTGATCGGCACGTCGGACATCAGTGTGACAAAGCTGTGCTTCTTCACCTCCTCCCGCATATCAAAATTGGCCGGGATCTCCGCGAAGGCCCAGCCGGGTGGATCGACCCGCTTGAAGCGGTGGAGGGGTAGGGCGCGAACGAGCGATTCTCCCCGGTAGGTGCAGGCCAGATAGAGATTGCCGTCCTGGAATGATAGGCCCAGCGGGTTGATTTCGATCTCGTGATCGGTACCCTTGTTGCGCGAGTGGTACAGGGCCTTGACGGCGCAGTTGGTACGCAGCGCACTTTGGATGTTGCCCAGCACATCGGGGTCGACCGCTGCGGGTTGCAACTGCACGAAACGCGTGTGACTGACGATCTTCTTCGACCAGTCGCGGTCACTGCCCCAATCCGAGGAGTGACTTTCCACGATGCCCTTGGCATGGCGATACAAGGGTTCCAAGTCGTCCAGCAAGGCCGAGGCACAGAACGGGCGGGCGTGGTCAATGAGCATGGACAGCGTCAGCGCTGTGTTGGGCGGCAAGGCCAGTTGCGGCACTTTCTTACTCAACCACCAGCGATTCGTGCGGCCATCCACATACGAATGCAAGTAGCTGAACTCGTCGAGCTGCGTCAGGTTACAGAGGTTGCGCTCCAAGGTGCGCTTGCTGAGCTTGAATTTGGCCTGGAGCAGCTTTTCGTGTAAGTCCGGCGTACTGATCGCGTCCTCGCGGCGCTGCGGCAGAATCGTGAGCATGTGCAGCAGCCGGCGGGCTGTTTTGTCGGGGCGTTTAGCGCTGTGTTGAGATGCCGACACTTGTTACTCCTTTCCCTGAGCCAAGCAGTACCTTCGTTGACGCAGGCTGACGACATCCACTGCGCAATTTGGAGTGGCAACGGAACTGACGTCATCAGCGCGCTTTGCGCGTTGCGCACAACAATACCTTGTGATGGCGGGAGAGTGCAGTGTAGTAGTCAACCCATCCCGGACAGTGGGTTGACCGCGCTGCCACCTCGGCCACGGGGAGGCCGCGCTCGGTCACTTGCTTGACCGCTTCGATTTTGAATTCTTTGGGGTAACGCTGGTTGCTCATGGCACCTCCTAACGGGCCTCATTATGAGGCTTGGAGGTGTCTACGAAATTAGGGGCGATTCAGCCGTAGGCATCGCAGCGTGCAAGCCAGCGTGACCATCGCGCCAAAACTTCTGGCGAGCTTGTCGTAGCGGGTGCCGATTCTCCGGTTCTCTTTCAGCCAGCCAAACATCCGCTCGATGATGTTCCGTTGCCGGTATTTCGGACGATCAAACAGCCGGGGTAGTCCTGGCTTGGGTTTGCGCTTCATGGTGCGCTGCGGAATCACCGGCTGCATGCGGTAGCGGTCGCAGTACTGGCGCAGATGCTCGGCATCGTAACCTTTGCCTGCCAGTAACCAACGGCAGCGCTTACGAGGCCGTCCCGACTTTCCGGGGAGACGCACCTGATCCAAGAGCGGCTGAGCATGTGCAATGTCGCTGGCCTGCCCTGGTCACGGCACGAAGCGAAGAGGTATCCCATTGGCATCGCAGATCAGGTGAATCTTGGTGGTCAAGCCGCCTCGACTACGTCCCAACGTATGGTCTACCGGTTCTTCTGCCCCCCCTTTTTTCCCGGCGCCTGAAGAGGCTTGCACGTACCGCAGTGGAGTCGATTATCCAGGTGTCCAGATCGATCAAGCCTTCCTGATTCAACCGGACGTGCAATCGCTCAAGTACTCGGTCAAACGTGCCGTCGTCTCGCCCGGTGACGCATGAGTTGTAGGTTAAGAACGGGGCGTCGGGGGTATGTGCACACATAAGCAGCCTGGGTCGCCATAAAGTGTTAAACGATATGACGGAGGGCAATACGGTAAGGACTCCTCCGGGATGTAGTTGTTGGCTAGCTGCTCAACTGCGGAGGCTGGGGGGCAGGGGCGTTTGCCCCAAGATTTCTGGGGCAAACCGTTGGGGCAAAATCCAGACCGGTGCAGAACGCTGCAAACCGTAACCCTTTGACTGCTCTGGTATCGGGTCTGCGCAGGGCGGCGGTGGCGTTCTGCTAGTAGCGTTCAAATCCCTATCTTCCCGCCATATTCGATAGCCTAAGCCCCTGAAATTCTTAGAGTTTCAGGGGTTTTTGCGTTCTGGCTTCTGCCAACTGTCGAAGAAGTGTCGAAAGTCTTCGACAGGTCCGAAAGCGCCGGCATGGGCGCATACTGGAAGGCATCGAGTTTCCTTCCTGGCGAGGGCCTTCGATGTCTCATCCGCCTCCGGTAACCCACGGCGTTCCTGGCTTCGATGAGGACGCGGAAAAACTGCTCGGAGTCGTCCAGCGCACCGTGGCCGAGTTGCGGCCACAAGCGGCGCCGGGATTGCGCGTCAGTTTGCACAGCGTGCTTGACCGCGACTTAGGCGTGGACAGTCTGGCGCGGGTCGAGCTCTGGTCGCGTATCGAACACGAGTTCGGCGTGCGTCTGCCGCAGGAGCTGTTCGCCTCGGCCAATACACCCGCTGATGTGCTGCAGGTGCTACGCGGCCGCTCCGCCGGCCGGTCTGGCCAGCCAGCCTCCACGGCAGATCCCGTTGCACCCGAGATCGTCGAGTGGCAGGCCCCGGATACCGCACGCACCCTGGTCGATGTATTGAACTGGCATGCAGATCATCAGCCAGGGCATACCCATGTGCGCCTGCTGGGTGATGGCGACCGCCCGGAGGACATCAGCTACGGGGACTTGCAGCGCGAAGCGCGGCGGGTGGCGGCGGGGCTGCAACGCGGTGGCTTGCGCGCCGGACAAACCGCGGCGCTGATGTTGCCGACCGGTCGCGATTTTCTTCGGGGCTTCTTCGGCATCCTGCTGGCCGGTGGCATCCCGGTGCCCATCTACCCGCCGTTGCGCCTGTCGCAGATCGAGGATCACCTGCGGCGCCAGGCTGGCATTCTGCGCAATGCCGAGGCCAGGGTCCTGGTCACGGTGACGGAGGCGAAGCTGCTTGCCCAGTTGCTCCGGTCCCAGGTTCCGAGCCTTGCGAGAGTCGTCAGCGTGGCCGAGTTGGAGGGCGAGGAACAGGAATGCATGACGCCGACGCGGCTACCCGCAGATATTGCTTTCCTGCAGTACACCTCAGGCAGCACCGGCCAGCCCAAGGGGGTGATGGTGAGTCATGCCAACCTGCTGGCCAACCTTCGCGCGATGGGTACTTCGCTCCAGGTGGGGCCGCGGGATGTGTTCGTCAGTTGGTTGCCCATGTACCACGACATGGGGCTGATAGGCGCCTGGCTGGGCAGCCTGTACTACGGCTTCAGCCTCGTGCTGATGTCGCCGCTGGCTTTCCTGGCCAGGCCGGCACGTTGGTTGTGGGAGATCCATCGTTTTCGCGGCACCCTGTCGGCGGCCCCCAACTTCGCCTACGAACTGTGCCTGAGCAAGATCAATGACGCCGAGCTCGAAGGGCTGGACCTGAGCAGTTGGCGCCTAGCCCTCAATGGCGCTGAGCCGGTCAACCCGGGCACTTTGCAGCGCTTTGCCGAGCGTTTTGCCCCCTACGGCCTGGAGCCCGGTGCGCTGGCACCGGTCTACGGCCTTGCCGAAGGCACCTTGGGTGTAGCCTTCCCGCCACTGGGGCGTGGGCTGCGGGTCGATCGGGTGCAGCGCGAGGCTTTCCAGGTCCGGGGGCAGGCCCTTCCCGCAGAAATCGACGACGGCGCCACCCTGAGCTTCGCCTCCTGCGGCCGGCCCTTGCCGGGCCACCAACTGCGCATAGTCGATGGCAATGGCATCGAGTTGCCCGAGCGCCGGGAAGGCCGTCTGCAATTCAGCGGGCCGTCCACCAGCGCCGGTTACTACCGCGCTTCGGAGGAGACTCACCGGGTGCTGCGCGATGGTTGGATGGACTCCCTCGACCTGGCCTACATGGCTGATGGCGAGCTCTACCTCACCGGGCGGTCCAAGGACTTGATCATCCGCGCTGGACGCAACATCTACCCCTACGATGTCGAAGCGGCTGTCGGAGGCCTCGCGGGCCTGCGGAAGGGCTGCATTGCGGTATTCGGCAGCCCGGATCCGGCCACGGGCACCGATCGACTGGTGGTGATGGCGGAAAGTGCCGAGAAGGACCCGGCTGCGCGGCAGCGTTTGCGTCAGGCGATCAATCGAGTGGTGGTCGACCTTGCCGGAGTGCCGCCTGACGACATCGTCCTGGCGCCGCCCCGGAGCGTGCTCAAAACCTCCAGCGGCAAGATCCGCCGGGCCGCCTGCCGCGAGCTGTACCTGCGTGACGAAGTGGGTCGGCCTGGCCTGGCCCCGTGGCGCCAGGTGCTGCGCTTGCTGGCGCAGACCCTCCACGGCTATCTCGGACGTGCTTGGCGATCGGGCCGTAACCTACCGTACGCCGTCTATATCTGGCTGCTGTTCTGGCTGGTCGCGCCGCTGACCTGGCTGGGCGTGGTGATACTGCCGAGTCAGCGCTGGTGCCGCGTCTTTACCCAGCTGGCCGCGCGTCTGTTTGTGCGCCTGGCCGGGGTGCCGTTCAGCGTCGAGGGCGTGGAGCACATGCCAAGGAGTGGGCCGAGCGTGCTGGCCGCCAATCATGCCAGCTACCTCGACGGTGTCATCCTTTGCGCGGCGCTGCCGCCACGGTTCGCCTTCGTTGCCAAGCGCGAGCTGGCCAGCCAGTGGATCGCGGGCTTGTTCCTGCGCAAGCTCGGCGCGCGCTTCGTCGAGCGCTTCGACCTGCAACGCAGCGTCGCGGACAGTGAGGCCCTGACCGAGGCGCTGGGGTCTGGCCAGGCCCTGGTGTTCTTCCCGGAAGGGACTTTCAGCCGCGCGCAGGGTCTGCGCCCCTTCCACATGGGCGCCTTCATGCTCGCCGCGAATGCGGGCGTTCCTCTGGTACCGGTCGCCATCCGTGGCACGCGCACGGTACTGCGTGACGGCCAGTGGTTCCCGTTGAGGGAAGCGATCCACGTCAGCCTGTGCGCGCCATTGCTGGCGCAAGGGCCCGGCTGGTCGGGGGCTATCAGCCTGCGGGATGCGGCGAGGGCGGAATTGCTGGAGCACCTGGATGAATCCGAACGCGCCCTGAGTTCCGCGTGAGTTTGTGACGCAGCGAGCCGCTGCCTTTCAGGGCTCAAATCGCTGTGTTCCTGTCATACATGCAAAGCCCCGCAGACAAAGGTCTGCGGGGCTTTGTTGCTTTCAAGGACTGAAGAGGCCCAGCGCCCTAAGCACTGGAGCACATCCGCGCCGCATTGATCAGCCGCCCTTTGTCCTGCCAGGCATTGCGCTGGTACACGGAGTAGTGATTCTGGCCTTGGCCGCTGGTGAGTTCGACAAGCCCGGATGCCTTGTCGGGTTCAGTGCTGCCAACGAACAGCAGTGTCTTGCCACTTTCCTCCGTGGTGAAGGTCTGGGCGTCTTGCCGAATACCGTCCTTCACGCAGCTTATGTAGTCAGGGTTCGCCCTGGTCGTGATGCCGGAGGTTCCGTCGCGGCTGGCTCTGATGTCGGGGTTGTGCGTACAGCCTGTTGCGACCAGCAGGGCGGAAAGAAGCACCAAACTGCCGCTACGGATCGATGCTGAAGAGGGGCCAGGGGTCATGTTTTTCATGGCGGTTGCTCCAGGCTGGTGCATTTGGCCGGCCGGTGTGTGGCCGGCTGGCCGTTCGGGCAGGGCGCCTGGGAGCGGAGGTAATCGACGGGAGGGGCGAGAATCCTCCCCCCCGGTGACCACTGCCTATGCGAATCAAGTGTATTCCCGACGTTCGCCATTGTTTGGCCGGGCGATTACTGGTCTTGAAGATCGTTTTTCTTCCGCCTCTCCACCAGTCATCGGATTTTCCCTGGAGATTCTGACGTTCGTGCGCTATTGCTTATCAAATGCATCTGACAATGTGGTGCACCAGGAGCGATTCGTGATCGAACCGGATTACTGGGCAGAGCTGCGTCAGCTCTCTCTGAACGCATCTGCCGCGCATATCGCCATGGTGGCCTTCCTGGAAGAAGCGACAGTCCCTTGGTCGGATGACCAGATGGCGGATTTTGCGCGGCTCGTGTTGGCTGAACGGATGGCAATCAGCGCGTACACAACCTGCTGTTCACGCCTTGCGAGTCCAACGTTGGCGCCGGCCCGATTGCGGCTGGCTGTTGGTGAGTAGGCTTTCGTAGGGGTTCTGACTGGCTTCAGGACGGCGGCTCGGCCACTCCCTCGATCAACCCTTCATCATCATTGCGCACATCATTTACCCGCGTGGACACTGCACGCCCCACGAAGTCACTGCGCGCCGTGGCCATGGCGCGCTGTACCTGCTCGTCAGTTGTATCGGGCGCCAGCCACAGGTCGAACTGCTCGGACGCCAGGACCACTGGCATACGGTTGTGGATCGCACTGATGGAGGGGGCGGCTTCCCGGGTGAGCAGGGCGCAGGAGGTGATGGGCTGGCCATCCGGGGCGTGCCAGGTGGCCCACATGGCGGCGAATGCCAGCACGGCGTCGTTCGGGCTGTAGAGGTAATAGGGCTGGTGGACCAGTCGGCCGCGGGCGTTGCGGACTTCCTCGCGTGGGTTCCACTCATACCAACCCAGGGCCGGCATCAGGCAGCGCTGGGTGCGCAGGCTCTGTCGCCAAAGGGGCTTGCTGGCGGCTTCTTCGCTGCGGGCATTACAGGACATGGTCGGTGGCTTCGCTTCCTTCCACCAGGCAGGGATCAGGCCCCAGCGGGCGGATGCCAATTGCAGTTCGCCCTGTTCGTCAAGGCGCAGCATCGGGACGATGCTGGAGGGCGCCACGTTGAAGCTCTGGATCCAGCGTCCGGAGTCGCGGGCGCCGATGTGCCAGTAGTCTTCGATGGCGCGTTCCGAGGGGCTGACATAGCGGCCGCACATGGCAGGTTCCTGTATCCGGGGATGGATTGAGCATAGGTCCTGCGCAGCCTTGGCAGGGGTGAATGACATGAGATGGCAACCTGTTTAATGGCCAGGTGGCTGTATATCTGCGGTGAAATTCTGCGAAAAAGGCAACAAAATGCACGTTCTTTACAAGGAGCCACGCGCTCCCGCAGGCCTTCTGTCTTTTCTGGATTGACCGGGAGAAGTCTCTGCTATTTACTGTATATAAGTACAGTATTCTTAGGATTTCCCCCAATGGCCTTGATGATTGTTCCTGGCCCTTTCGGCAGCCCTTCCCCGGGGCTGCCGTTTTTCTCTACCGGCAATGGACGGGCCTGATGGGCGCTGTCGTTGCCCTCGACGTCCTGCTCAACGAGCGGCGGGTCTGGAAAGGCCAGTCCGGTGCGCAGCCGGCCGGCCGCGAGCAACCCACCGGCCATCGCATTCTGGACAGCGTGCTGCCGGGCGGTGGCTGGCCTGAAGCCGCGCTCAGCGAAATCCTGGTTCCAGCCGCGGGCCTGGGTGAGTTGCGCCTGCTCTGGCCCACGCTGGCACGGCTGACCGCCAGTGCCGAGCGCGTGGTGCTGGTGGCGCCACCGCATATTCCTTATCCACAGGCCTGGCGGGCAGCCGGCGTGGACTTGCGCTGGCTGGCGCTGGTGGAGGCCAGCGGCCGTGATGCGCTCTGGGCGGCTGAGCAATGCCTGCGCTCCGGCAGTTGCGGCGCCGTGCTCTGCTGGCCGCAGCAGGCCGACGACCGTGCCCTGCGCCGCTTGCAGGTGGCCGCCGAAACCGGGCAGACCCTGGCCTTTGCCTACCGGCCGCTCGATGCCGCCCTCAACCCCTCGCCAGCGGCCCTGCGCGTTGCCGTTGATGGACAGCCGGCGCAGTTGCGGGTGCTCAAGTGCCGGGGTGGGCTGCCACCTGCCGCGCCCATCGCTCTGGCTCGGTAAATCCTCATGCGCTGGGCCTGCATATTGCTGCCGCAATTGGCGCTGGATGGCGTGCTGCGCGGCCACCCCGACCCCGAGTCGCCCCTGGCGCTGGTGACCGGCACCCCCCAGCGCCGCGTGCTGCGTGCGCTCAACCCGGCGGCCAGGAGCCTGGGCTTGCGTCCCGGGCAGTCATTGACTGCTGCCCATGCCCTGACCCGCGATTTCACCCTGGTGGAATACGACCCGGCATCCATCGAGCGCTGGCAGCAATTGCTCGCTGCCTGGGCCTATGGCTTCAGCTCCCAGGTCAGCCTGCGCTATCCGCGTTGCCTGTTGTTGGAGGTGGAGTCCAGCTTCGCCCTGTTCGGCCCATGGCCGCGCTTCGAGGCTCGGCTGCGGGGGGAGCTGGCGGCCCTGGGGTTTCGTCACCGCATCGTAGTGGCGCCCAACCCGGTGGCGGCGCGGATGTTGGCCAATGCCTACGATGGCCTGGCAGTGGCGAACCAGGGTGAGTTGCGCGAGGTCCTGGGGCGGATGCCGGTGGAGCGAGCTGGCCTGGCTCGGGAAACCGTTACCGCTTTCATCCGCATGGGCCTGCGTACGGTCGAGCAGGTGCTGGCGCTGCCCCGGAGCACGGTCGCCCGGCGCTTTCCGGCCGAGGTGCTGCAGCACCTTGATACCCTGCTCGGCGAGCGTCCGCTGGCGCTGGAGTGCTACCGGCCGCCGGATGAGTTCGACCTGCGTATCGAGCTGAATTTCGAGGTGGAATCCCACCAGGCGTTGCTCTTTCCCCTGCGCCGTCTCACCGCCGACCTGGCCGCCTTCCTCGCCAGCCGCGACAGCGGGGTACAGCGCTTTACCCTCTATCTGGAACACCGCGACATCCCGGACACACAGGTGCCAGTGGGTTTGCTCAGCGCCGAGCGCGAGGCGGCCATGCTCTTCGAACTGGCTCGTGGGCGCCTGGAGCAGTTGCAGGTACCGGCGCCGGTGCGCGCTTTCCGCCTGCAGGCGCGGGACCTACCGGCCTTCGTGCCGGAACGGCGTGAGCTGTTCGATGAGCGCCCGCACCAATCCCTGCCCTGGGAGCAATTGCGCGAACGTCTGCGGGCACGGCTGGGGGACGATGCCGTGCACAGCCTGGCCGCTCGTGCCGATCACCGCCCCGAATGCGCCTGGCAGCTGGACGTCGATGCCCCGCAGGCGCCGATCCCGGCTGGCCCACCGCGTCCCGGTTGGCTGCTGCGTGACCCGGTGCTGCTGCGGGAGGG
Organism: Pseudomonas sp. D(2018); assembly: GCF_005502555.1. NCBI lineage: Bacteria > Pseudomonadati > Pseudomonadota > Gammaproteobacteria > Pseudomonadales > Pseudomonadaceae > Pseudomonas > Pseudomonas sp. D(2018). Next base: position 28,595 of record NZ_SCOK01000037.1, on the reverse strand, counting down.
CAGCGTGCGCATCCTGGCCGGCCCCGAGCGCATCGAGTCCGGCTGGTGGGATGGCAGCGATGTACGCCGTGATTACTACCTGGTGGAAACCCGTGGCGGCCAGCGTGGTTGGGCCTTCCGGGCGGTGAACGGGGAGGGGCCGTTGCTGTTGCACGGCTGGTTCGCATGAGCGCCTACGCCGAGTTGCATTGCCTGTCCAATTTCAGCTTCCAGCGCGGCGCCTCCAGTGCCGACGAATTGTTCCAGCGGGCAGCGCGTCATGGTTACGCTGCCCTGGCGATCACTGACGAATGCACCCTGGCCGGTATCGTCCGCTCCTGGCAGGCGGCGAAGAAGGTTGAGCTGCCCCTGGTGATCGGCAGCGAGGTGCGCGTCGATGGCGGGCCCAAGCTGGTACTGCTGGTGGAGAACCTGACGGGTTACCAGCACCTCTGCCGGCTCATTACCCAGGCCCGGCGGCGGGCGAAGAAGGGGGAATACCGATTACTTCGTGAGGACCTGAGCGAATCCTCCAACGGCTTGCTGGCAATCTGGGTGCCCGACCGGGAAGACGACGACCATGAAGGCCCCTGGCTGCGCGCGTGCTTCCCCGAACGCCTGTGGCTGGCAGTGGAGCTGCACCAGGGTCCGGATGACGCCAGCCGCCTGGCTCGACTGCTGGGCCTGGCCGAACGCCTCGGGATTCCTGCGGTGGCGACCGGCGATGTGCATATGCATGCCCGTGGCCGCCGCGCCCTGCAGGATTGCATGACTGCCGTGCGCCACCATTGCACCCTGGCCGAAGCGGGGCACCGGCTGTTCCCCAATGGCGAGCGCCACCTGCGTCGCCGCGAAGTGCTGGCCAGTCTCTATCCGCCGGAGCTGCTTGCCGAATCGGTGCGCATCGCTCGCCGTTGCGGTTTCAACCTGGACCAACTGAACTACCAGTATCCCCGTGAACTAGTGCCGGACGGCCAAAGCCCCACCACCTGGCTGCGTATCGTCACCGAGAAGGGGATGGTCCGCCGCTGGCCCGATGGTGCGCCGGAGAAAGCCCGGATGCTGGTGGAGAAGGAGCTCGCACTGATCGCCGAGCTGGGCTACGAAAGCTATTTCCTCACGGTATATGACATCGTCGAGTTCGCCCGCAGAGAGAACATCCTCTGCCAGGGGCGCGGTTCGGCGGCCAACTCGGTGGTGTGCTTTGCCCTGGGCATCACCGAATTGAACCCATGCGATGCCACTGAACTCCTGTTCGAACGCTTCATGTCCCGGGAACGCAACGAGCCACCGGACATCGACGTCGACTTCGAGCACGAACGCCGCGAGGAAGTCATCCAGTACGTGTTCCGCCGTTATGGGCGGGGCAGGGCGGCGCTTACCGCCGTGGTCAGCACCTATCACGGGGCCGGTGCCATTCGCGATGTGGCCAAGGCCCTGGGGCTGCCGCCCGACCAGGTCAACGCTCTGGCCGACTGCTGTGGCGGCTGGAGCGACCAGGCCCCCTCGGCAGAGCGCCTGCGCGAGGTGGGTTTCGACCCCGACAGCCCGGTGTTGCGCCCGGTGCTGGCGCTGACCAACGAGCTGATCGGCTTTCCCCGCCACCTCTCGCAGCACCCCGGCGGTTTCGTGATTTCCGAAGCGCCGCTGGACAGCCTGGTGCCGGTGGAAAACGCCAGCATGGCCGAGCGCACCGTGATCCAGTGGGACAAGGACGACCTCGATCTGGTGGGGCTGCTCAAGGTGGACGTGCTGGCGCTCGGCATGCTCAGCGCGTTACGTCGCTGCTTCGCCCTGATCGAGCGCTATCGCGGCACCCAATGGACCCTGGCCACGCTGCCCAAGGAAGACACCGCCACCTACGAAATGATCAGCCGCGCCGACACCATCGGCGTATTCCAGATCGAGTCGCGGGCGCAGATGTCCATGCTGCCGCGCCTCAAGCCCAGGACCTTCTACGACCTGGTGATACAGGTCGCCATCGTCCGGCCGGGGCCGATCCAGGGCAACATGGTCCATCCCTACTTGCGCCGGCGTAACAAGGAAGAGCCGGTGACCTATCCGAAGGAAGAACTCATTCCCGTTTTCGAGCGGACCCTCGGCGTGCCACTGTTCCAGGAACAGGTGATGCAACTGGCCATGGTTGCCGCCGACTACACCCCCGGCGAGGCCGATGAGTTGCGCCGCAACATGGCGGCCTGGAAGCGCCATGGCGGCCTGGAGCACCATCGCCAGCGGCTCACTTCGCGAATGCTCGCCAAGGGGTATGAACAGGCGTTCATCGAGCGGATCTTCGAGCAGATCAAGGGCTTTGGCAGCTACGGTTTTCCCGAGTCCCATGCGGCCAGTTTCGCCCTGCTCACCTACGCCAGCTGCTGGCTGAAATGCCATGAGCCGGCCGCCTACGCCTGCGCCTTGATCAACAGCTGGCCCATGGGGTTCTACAGCCCCGACCAGGTGCTGCAGGACGCCCGCCGTCATGGCATCGAAGTGCGTCCGGTGGATGTGCAGCACTCCGACTGGGACTGCTCGCTGGAGCCGCTGGCGTTGGGGGGCGAACCGGCCATCCGTCTTGGGCTGCGCATGGTGAAAGGCTTTCGCGAGGACGATGCACGACGCATTGAGGTGACGCGGCAGGCTGCGCCATTCAGCAGTGTGAGCGACCTCAGCCAACGCGCCCATCTGGATGCTCGCGCTCGCGAACTGCTGGCCGATTCCGGCGCCCTGCGCGATCTGGCCGGTCATCGCCATCGAGCGCGCTGGGCGATGGCCGGGGTGGAGGTGCAGGCGCCACTCTTCGCCGATCTGCCGGAGCAGGAGGAAGCGCAAGTGGCGCTGCCGCTACCCAGCGTGGCTGAAGACATGCTCACTGACTACGCAACGCTGGGCACCACCCTCGGGCCGCACCCCATGGCGTTGCTACGGAGTGCGCTGCGCAAGCGGCGTTGCCGCAGTTCGCGGGAACTGTTGGCGGTGGAACATGGGCGGCAGGTCAGCGTCGCCGGCCTGGTGGTGGGTCGGCAGCGTCCGCAGACCGCCAGCGGGGTGATTTTCGTCACCCTGGAAGACGAGCACGGCATGGTCAATGTGGTGGTCTGGCACGACCTGGCGGAACGCCAGCGCCGTGTGCTGGTGGGCTCGCAACTGCTGCAGGTGGATGGCCGCCTGGAGTCGGTGGACGGCGTGCGCCACCTCATTGCCCGACGCCTGCACGACCTCACGCCGCTGCTCAGCGGCCTTGATGTGAAAAGCCGGGATTTCCACTAGGCAGACGCTCCATCCGGATGGGTAGGGCTTGCGAACCCATCGCCCAGCACTGATGGGTTTCGCTGCGCTCAACCACATCCTACGAAGAGCAGCGTCCACAAAAATGCGTATTTCGCCGAAGATGCCGACGTTTGGTGGATTTTGTAGGGGTGAATTCATTCGCCAAGGGGCGCATTGCACCCCCGTTCTACAAGACGTTCAGTGCGGAGTAATCGGAGAGTCTTTCGCCTTGTGCCGCCGGAACGAGCGGGAGGAGTGGGGCGGCGAAGGCCGGCTGTGGTGATGGTGGTGATGGTGAGAGATCCTGAGCATGGCCCACAGCAGCGCGACCGCTGCCAGCAGCCAACCCATGATCATCAGGGCTATGAAGAATTCGGGACCCATTGCAAACCGCCTCTGGCGCCAAAGTGAAGGACGCACAACCGGAGTCTAGCCGCGCCATTGTGACGGTCACTTGAAGCCGGCTGCCTTTGGTCGGCTGGCACGATGGAATCAGACGAGACGCCTATCCGCACTCCTGGTCCATGTTGCGCTTGGCCTTCTCGGTGGGTGCGTTTCGGTACTGCTCGGTCCAGAACTGACATTTGGCATCGTTCAGCCGACGCTGCTCCTCCAGGCGTTCCAGGCGCTCGTTGTCCGCGCGCTGGGTGGCGTTGTAGCGCTCCTCGTACGTCTGCAGGCGTTCTTCGCCCGTGCTCGGTGGCGTTGGCGCCGGCTGCGGCGGTGACGCGGGTGGTGGGGTGAAGACCTGGGCAACCGGGGTCTCGCTATCGGCCATGTAGAACTGGTAGCCGAGGTAGGCGGTCAGGCTGATGGCGATAAAGCCGAGCCAGACTCCCAGCGCGACGCTGAGGGTCAGGACCGCAGGATTGAAGCTGATGCGCAGGATGCGACGTGGGCGAGCCATGGAGCCTCCGAGGCGATGGGCGGCTGTTTCAGTGTACCTCCAGCACCTCGAAGGTTTGGCTGCCGTTGCCAATGGTCAGCGTCACCTCTGCGCCTTCGACTTTGCCCAGCAGGGCCTGGCCCAGAGGCGAACGGGGGCTGATCACCGTGATTTCCTCGCCGTCGTCCACCACTTTCAGGCCAGCGGCTTCGGGGCCGAGGAACAACCGCTGCTCGCTGCCGTCTTCTGCCGCCAGTAGCACCAGGGCGCTGAGCTGAATGCCGCGTGCGGGATCGAAGGGGCGCAGATTGAGGTGTTCGAACAGCCCCAGCGCCTGCTTGATCTCCGCGGCCCGGCGGGCCTGGCCGGTGGCCAGGTAGGAGGCTTCCAGGCCAAGGGTGTCGTATTTGTTTTCCGCGATGTTCTCGGCGTGGGTCGCCGCCTCGTAGGCAGTCTGCGCCGCGCGTTGCAGCACGTGCAGGTCGGCGGCGAGCTTGTCGAGGATCAGGCGATGGATACGGGCTTTGTCCATGGGGAAGGTCGAGGCTGAAGGGGCAGGCGACGCATTCTAAGGGGCCAAGCGCGGTGGCGGGAAACGGGTCTGTACAAGAAGGGACGAACCTGTGCACAGAGTTGGCGCAGAAGTACCTTCGTACCAGCTTGGCGAAAGACCCGGCGGCCCCATTTCATGCCATTCGTCGTCGTCTGGAACACCCGTGCAACATAGGTTCTAGCCGCCTTTCCGAGGAAAATGCCCCGCAACGGGGCGGGCAGGGTATTGACAGTTTCAAGTTGTGCACAGTCGCGAAGCAGCCTCGCAAACGGCTACCGAAATCCCCTGTAAGCGCTTGATTCTCTATGATGAATTCGTAAGTGCATGAAAAATAAGGATTTTTATAATTGGTGAAAAAATCATCAGTTTGAGCGGAAGCCACGCTGCATAGGCACTTGGTGACGTTTCGAGCATCTTCTTCACAGAGTTATCCACAGCTTCTGTGGATTGTCCCGAGCACTTGCTCTAGAACGCGACCTGCGGCAATTGCAAGACTTTACCTGCTACGAAAAAGGAGTAGAGTTGCGCGCCTTTCCGGCCACCTGCCTCTTTTTTCATGAAGTACCGCGTTCCCGCCGACTCCATTGCCAATCAGCAAACCTTGCCGACCCGAGTCGCCCTCTGGCTGCTGGACAGCCCGCGCCTGGGCCAGACGCGGAGCGTGAAGCGGTTCGCCGGCAAGCTGCTCAAGCAGCCGGCACGAGAAGGTGTGGTGGCGGCCCAGAGCCGTCTCGGGCAAATGCTCTGCCGCGACTGCGGCAACCAGCGTGACCGCCGCATCGGTCTGGACATGCTGCGACAGGCCGCCCGTGCCGGTGATCGCCGTGCGCAGCTCGAGCTGGGCCGCCTGTGCAGCCAGCCGCGCATCAACGAGCCGGAACAAGCCCGCCACTGGCTGGAACAGGCCGCTGCCCAGGGGTCCCACGAAGCCAAACGCCTGCTCAGCCGCCTCCCGCTGCAATCCTGATCGCGCCGCGCGCCGCTGGGTATACTCGCGGCATTCCAGCGCGGAGCCGCTCATGCCCCTAGATATCCCCAACCTGTTGATTGGCCTGCTGGCCGCCGCCGTGCCCCTGCTGGGCCTGGCCTGGCAGCAGCACCGCAAGCTCAACGCCCTCCAGACCGAACACACACTCCTTGAAGAGCGCCTGGCCAATGCCCAACTGGCCCAGGACGGCCTGGCCGTGCAACTGGACGACAGCCGCGACGAGAACCGCGAGCTCAGCCAGCTCAATGCCGCCCAGCAGGCTGAGTTGGCGGCTTTGCGCCGTGAGGCCGAATTGCTCGGCGTCGAACGCCAGAGCGCCCGCGAAGCCTTGCTGGCGTGGAACCAGGAACGCGAGCGCAAGGATGCCGAGCTGCGCCGCCTGGATGCCGATCGCGCCGGACTGGAGGCCGAACTGCGTGAACAGCGTGAGGCCCACGAACAGCGCCTGGGCGACCTGCAGGCCGCCCGCGACGACCTGCGCGCACAGTTCGCCGAACTGGCGGGGAAGATCTTCGACGAGCGCGAACAGCGGTTCGCCGAAACCAGCCAGCAGCGCCTCGGCCAGTTGCTCGACCCGCTCAAGGAGCGCATCCAGGCCTTCGAGAAGCGGGTGGAAGAAAGCTATCAACAGGAAGCCCGCGAGCGCTTCTCTCTCGGCAAAGAGCTGGAGCGTCTGCAACAGCTCAACCAGCGCCTGGGGGACGAAGCCACCAACCTCACCCGCGCCCTCAAAGGCCAGAAGACCCAGGGCAACTGGGGCGAGCTGGTGCTGGAACGGGTACTGGAGCATGCCGGCCTTGAGAAGGGCCGCGAGTACCAGACCCAGGTCAGCCTGAAGAGCGCCGATGGCGAGCGCTTCCAGCCCGACGTGCTGATCCAGTTGCCGGGGGACAAGCAGGTGGTGGTGGACGCCAAGGTCAGCCTGACGGCCTACCAGGCGCTGGTCGCAGCCGAGGACGAAAACACCCGCAGCCAGGCCCTGAAACAGCACGTACTGTCCTTGCGCAGCCACCTCAAGGGGCTGTCGGTGAAGGACTACCAGCGCCTGGAGGGCCTGCACAGCCTGGACTTCGTGCTGCTCTTCGTGCCCATCGAAGCGGCCTTCGCCGCCGCCTTGCAGGCGGACCCGGGGTTGTTCCAGGAGGCTTTCGAGCAACACATCGTGATCGTCAGCCCGACCACTCTGCTGGCCACCCTGCGGGTGATCGACAGCCTCTGGCGCCAGGAGCGGCAAAGCCAGAACGCCCGGGAAATCGCCGAGCGAGCGGGAGCGCTATACGACAAGTTCGTTGCCTTCGTCCAAGACCTGGACGAGATGGGCAGCCGTCTGCAGCAACTGGACAAGGCTTATGCCAACGCCCGCAACAAGCTGGTGGAAGGCCGCGGCAACCTGATCAGCCGGGTGGAAAACCTCAAGCTCCTCGGCGCCCGCGCCAGCAAGAGCCTGCCCAATGACCTGCTTGAGCGGGCGGCGGGGTTGCCGCTGCTGGATGAGCAGATAGAGGGCTGAGGTTGTTGGGCAGACCTTCGGTCTGCTTGGCGAATGAATTCACTCCCACATGGTCAACCCGTCGCCTCCGCCGCTGCCCTTTGGGCGGCCGGTGAGCTGGCCAGGTAATCCAGCGCCACCTGCAGATCGCCTTCGCTGCGCGGGTGAAAATCCGGTTTGAAATACCGCAGCACCGCCACGCCGATGCTGCCCATGGCAGGCAGCAGGTCGCGCTTGCCCAGGGCGTGCCAGAGCCGCAGGAAGCCCCAGTGGTAGCGGGTGGCCGGGTCCTGGCGCATCAGGGTGCGCATGGAGCGGCTGAACAGGAAGATCAGCGCGCCGCTGGCCACCAGCATGTAGAACCAGCGCATCAGCAGGCTGCCTTTCAGGTGCACGTGCAGGTCGTGGGCCACGCAGCGGTGTTCCACTTCCTCGGCACCGTGCCAGCGCAGCAGGTCGAGCATCACCGGGTCGGCGTTGTCCAGGCTGCGGGTGGTGATGATCCAGTTGCCCAGTACGCAGGTGAAATGCTCCACCGCGGCAATCAGCCCAACGCGCTGCCGCAGCCACCAGGGCTGCAGCCAGCGGGTGACGGCGTTTTCGCCCAGCGGGTAGTCGCACAGCACCTTCTCGAACAGCCAGTAGATGCCCTTGGTGAACGGCGTCGGGTCGATGCCGTGGCGCTCCAGGTAGGGCGTGAGGGCGCTGTCATGGGCGCGGGCGTGCTGCGCCTCCTGGCGCACGAAACCGCGCACGTCCTCGTGCAGGCGCTCATCGGTAATCAGCGGCAGGGCCTTGTTGTAGACCCGGCAGAACCAGAATTCTCCAGCCGGCAGGATCAGGTGCAGGGTGTTCATGATGTGCGAGGCCTCTGGCTCGCCGGGCACCCAATGCAGCGGCGTGTCGGCGAAGTCGAAACGCACCTTGCGCTGTTCCAGGCGGTGATGCTCATGGCTCATGGAGAGGGCCTCAGGCAGAAAGGTTCATGCGCGCCAGCAGGCGCGACAGCCAGGGAGCGAAGCGCCATTGGGCGACGCTGAGATGGGCTTCGCTGCCCACCGCCTGCACGGCCTTGTTGCGCTCCACCGCATCGGCAATGCGCGCGGCCACGGTTTCGGCGCTGAGGTTGCGGCGCCGGTAGAGCCGCTGCACCTTGGCCTTGCGCTTGGCTTCGGCTTCGCTGTCCAGGCCGTTGAAGCGGGTAGCCTGGATGATTCCGGTGTTGACCAGGCCGGGGCAGATGGCGGTGACGCCGATGCCCTTGCCGGCGAGTTCGGCGCGCAGGCATTCGCTGAGCATCAGTACCGCGGCCTTGCTGGTGGCGTAAGCCGCGTAGTTGCGTGACGGCACGAAGGCCGCTGCCGAGGCGACGTTGACGATGTGCCCGCGCTTACCGGCATCGACCATCTGTTGGGCGAACAGGCGGCAACCGTCGATCACGCTCCACAGGTTGACCCGCAGCAGGCGCTCCCAGTCCTCGGCTCGGGTATCGAGCATGGCGCCGGCCATGCCGATGCCGGCGTTGTTGATCACCAGGTCGGGGCAGCCGAACTCTGCCTGTACCGAATGGGCGAAGGCCTCCATCTGCGCGCTGTCGCTGACATCCAGTTGCCACGCCCAGGCCTCGGCGCCCAGGGCGCGGGCCAGTTCGGCACTGCGTTCGGCGGCGCCCAGGTCGATATCGGCAGCCAGAACGCTGGCGCCGCGTTCGGCGAACTCCAACAGGGTGGCGCGGCCAATGCCGCCACCAGCGCCAGTTATCAGCACCAGCTTGCCGGCGAAGCGGCCACTGCCGGGCCGTATCTTCGCCAGATCCAGGGCACGGCTGGCGTTGCCGCCTTCGAGGTGATCGACGAACTCCCGAATCCACCCGGCCAGGCGGCTCGGGTCGGCCATCAGTTGCCAGTGCCCGGCGGCCACCTCACGACGCCACAGGCGTGGAACCCATCGATCCAGGTACTGGAACAGCTGCGGGCGCACGAAGCGGTCGCGGGTGGGGACGATCAGTTGCACCGGCACCTCGGTCGGGCGCTGGCGCGGGCGGAACAGGCTGGTGATGAAGTTGGCGCGATAGAGCTTCACGCCGTGTTGGCCATCGGATGCCTGGGTGGGGTTGGGGCGTGATTCGCGCACGCCCTCCAGGCGCCGCAGCAAGGTCGGCCAGGCGCGGGCGAGTCCGACACGCCAGAGCAACTCCGGCAGCAGCGGGGTGTGGAAGAACGCGATATACCAGGAGCTGACCAACTGCCCGATCACCTGGCCGAGCGCGCGTGGGCGCTTTTCCTTCAGGCGCGCGCGCATCCAGTGGCCCACGTGGTCGAGGCAGGGGCCGGACACCGTGGTGTAGGAGGCCAGCAACGGCTGGATACGTGGCTCGGTGACCGCTTCCCAGGACTGGATCGAACCCCAGTCATGGGCCACGAGATGCACCGGGCGATCCGGGCTGACGGCCTTGATCACGGCCTCCAGGTCGTTGGCCAGCTTCTCCAGGCGGTAGTCGCGGGTCTTGCGTGGGATATCCGAGGCACCGGCGCCGCGCACGTCGTAGGCGATGATCTGGTAGTCGGCGGCCAGTTCGCGGATCAGCGGCAGCCAGACTTCTTGGTTATCGGGGTAGCCGTGTACCAGCAGCAGGGTTGGCCCGGCGGCATTGCCCCAGCGGTAGGCGGCCAGTTCCACGCCATCGCCTTTCACGGCCAAGCGCTGGGGTTCGAGCATCAGTGGCGCGTTCATGCGGCCACCTGCCTGGCCTGGCCGCGGCGAACATGGGGCATGCCTTCCTCCAGCTGCTGCTTGCCCGGATAGAAAGCCAGATTGAAGCCGCCCAAGTGGCGCAGCCCGTCGAAGCCCTTGAACACGGTGCGCGGGCCGAACCAGTCCTTCACGCCGTGATCCTGCAACCAGGTCTTCATCAGGGCAGCGGCTTCCTTTTCACTGACCCCGGGCTTGAGTTCGCCGGCGATGGTTTCCGCGCAGCGATAGGCCAGTTGCTGCGCGTTGCGGAACTCGGACAGGTCTTGGGCACTGAGGGCAGGGGCAGGCATGGTGATCTCCGTGTCGTGACTGTTACATCAGTCAATGTCACGGTCATTCTTGAACAGGAAATCCGACCCTGGCCATAGCCGCGCCCTGCTCGGCGTACGTGCTGTTACCGCGTTACCGCCGAGCGTCAAGGCTTGATATAGAGCGGTTGCGATGAGGTTTTTGCGCTGTGCCGGATCACGCCCTGCGGCAAGTCCAGCCAATGGTTGGGCCAACCCAGGCGTTGTTGTTGGGGGGCGAGAGGCGGCGATATGATCCGGCCCATGAAAAATGTCCCTTCCTTTCTCAGTAAGTTGCTCAACCAGGCCGCCGAGGCTCCGGTGCTGCCGGATGCCGAATACACGGTGGATGAACTGGCCGTCGAGGCCGGTACCACAGTGCGCAACCTGCGCGCCTATCAGGATCGCGGCCTGTTGCCGCCGCCGGAGCGGCGCGGGCGTGTGGGGATCTACAACGGCGAGCACCTGGCGCGGTTGCGGCTGATCGGCCAGTTGCTGGAACGCGGCTACAGCATCGCCAGCATCCGCGAGCTGCTGGAGGCCTGGGAGCAAGGGCAGGATCTCGCCCATGTACTGGGGCTGGAACAGGCCATAGTCGGCGCCTGGAACCTGGTGGAACCGACGCGGTTGGGCTTCGACGAAGTGCAGGCGCTGTTCGGCGCCGACCTCACCGACGACAACATGGACCGCGCTCGTGAACTGGGTCTGATCGAGTTCGCCGGCGACCATCTGCGGGTGCTCAACCCGCGCGTGTTCAATGCCGGGGTGCAGCTCTACCGCTCGGGGATTCCACTGGATGCGCTGCTGGACCAGTTCGCGGCTATCCGCCGCCAGGTGGAGCCGGTGTCGGCCGGCATCGTGCGGATGATCGTCGAGCACCTGGTCAACCCGCTGCTCTCCAGCAGCCTGCCCCACGTCAGCGAGCTGGATGACCTCAATCGCCAGTTGCTGGCCCTGCGCCCGCTGGTGGAACAGGTAGTGGACAGCGAACTGGCGCGTGGCCTGCAACTCTCGGCCAATCAGGAGTTGGGAGAGCGCGTAGGGGAATTGCTCAAGGGGTTCCTGAAGCGCTGAACCTTCAGGCCATCAGCAGGACAACGGTACCCGCCAGCAACCCTCCACCGATAAAGGGAAAGGTGCGCAGCGCCAGTCCTTTGCCGCCGATCACCGCAATCAGGCCCGCTTTCACCAGGCTATTGCTCAGCACCGCGAGGAAGATGCCGCGCACGGCCACTTCCGCCCCGAGCTCACGGTTGGCACCCCTGGCCAGCGACAGGGTAATGGCATCCACATCCGTGAGGCCCGAGAGCAGCGAGACCAGGTAGACGCCCACATCTCCCAGGTAGCGGCGCGCTGCCTCAACCAGGAACAGGATCAGCGCCAGCAACGCGGCGAAGCGCAGGGCCGGGCCCAGCTCGAATGGGTTTTTCAGGGGCGGCTCGGCTTTGGGTGATTCATCCTCGGCGGCCATTCTCCAGTAGAAGAACGCGCCGGCGGCGTATACCAGCGCTGTAATACCCAGGGGCCAGCCCAGCCTGGGCAGCAGGGCGGGGTTCACCAGACCGACCTCCAGCAGCACCCGGGGAAACATCAGCGCCGACGTGGCCAGCAGGCCGGCGGCCAGCAGCGGGCGCAGGGACCGGTGCCCGGTGAGGTGGGACAGCGTGATGGTCATCGCTGTCGAGGACACCGTGCCGCCCAGCAATGCTGTCAGCAGCAGGCCGCGCTGGGTGCCCACCAGGCGGATGGCAAAGTACGCGGCGAACCCCAGCGCGGCGATCAGCACCACCATCCACCAGGTGGCGTAGGGGTTGAAGACTTCCCACGGTCCGTAGCCTTTATTGGGCAACACCGGGAGCATCACCACAGAGATGAACAGCAGCTTCAGGGCCGCCGAGAGCTCCGTCTCCTGCAGACGGAACAGCGCCTTGTGCAGTTCATCCTTGAGGCTCAACAGCAGCGCAACGACCACGGCTCCGGACGCGGACAACGTGTGATAGCCAGCCACCGCCAGGCTGCCCAGAAGAAAGGTGATGAGCAGGGTCAACTCGCTGGAGAGTCCCAGGTCGCCCACATAGACGAGTTCGCCGAAGTACGACGCGATCACCAGCACGGCGAAGCAGGCGAAGATCGCTACCCAGACCGCGGTGCCAAACTGCTCGCCAAGAAAGGCGGCGAACCCGCCGAGCAGCCCGGTGAGGCCGAAGGATCGGATGCCCGCCACCAGCCGCAGGGCCTCCTTGTTGCGCTCGCGCCAACCGCGCTCGGCGCCAATCAGCAGGCCGACGGCAAGGGCGCTGGCGAAGTCGAGCAGGACATCCGTAGCGTCGGGCATGGCGCTTCCTTTCATCGGGATAGGAAGCAGTCTAGACCGGGGTGGGGGCGGAACCTTGAATTGGGTTGGCGCCGAGAAAAGCGCGAGTTGACCGTTCAGGACGCTTCCGTTGTCGGCATCACCCCGTCAACGCCGCCCGCCGTCCTCGATCCAGTCGCACGGTAGCCAGCAGCAGCAGGCCAACCACGAAGTAGCTGCCGGTGATGAGCATGGCCAGGCGGTGGTCGCCGCCGGACAACCAACTGGCCAGGCCGTAGGTCATCGGGCCGAGGATCGCGGAGAGCTTTACCGCCTGGCCCCAGAGTCCGAAGAACTCCGCCAGCCGCGTGGGTGGGGCGAGCAGGCCGACAATGGCGCGCCCTGCCGACTGGCTGGCGCCCATGCACAGGCCGGCAATATTGGCGGCGGCCCAGAACAGCGCCGGGCCGCTGGCCAGCCAGACCATCCCCACCATGGCCAGCCAGCCCAGCAGGGTCAGCGCCAGGGTGGGGCGGTGGCCGATGCGGTCTTGCAGCCAACCGAAGAGCACGGCGCCGACCGAGGCGGTGATGTTGACGATGAAAATCAGCAGCAGAGTGTCCTGGGTGGTGAACCCCATTACCTGATTGGCGTAGATGGCCGCCAGGCTGATCACCGCGGCGATACCGGCCTGGTAGCAGACGGTACAGGCCAGGAAACGCATCAAATCGCGGTAGCGCCCGGCGTCGCGCATCGTCTGGGCAAAACGTCTCCAGGCCCCACCTTCCGCTGCCGGTTGCGGCTGGCTGCGTTCCTTCAGGTAGAGAAAGGTCGGGGTGCTGGCCAGGGCGAAGAGCAGGGCGGTGATGAGCACGCACACCGGCACGAACTGCGCGGCGGTTTGCCCCTGGCCCTGCGCCCAGCTGACATAGCCCAGGCAGGCGCCCAGGCTGACCAGCCCGCCGATATAGCCCAGCCCCCAACCCCAGCCGGATACCCGACCCAGCGCATCGTCGCGGGCAAGCTCGGGCAGGAAGGCGGCAATCAGGTTCTCCCCGGTGCCGAAGAAAAAGTTCGACAGCACCACGAACAGCACCGCCAGTGCCAGGGCGCCGGGTCCGGCCAGGGCCAGCGCGGCGGTGAAGACCACACAGCCCAGAGCGCTGAACAACAGTAGGCGTTTCTTGCAGGCGGCAGCGTCGGCGTAGGCCCCGATCAAGGGCGCGGTGAGGATCACCAGGGCGTAGGAGATGGCGAGGGTGCTGGTCCAGGCCAGGGTGCCCCAGGGTTTCCCCTCGGCGACCACGGCAACGAAATAGGCGTTGAAGACAGCGGTGATGATCACCGTGGTGTAGCCGGAGTTGGCGAAGTCGAACATCGCCCAGGCCCAGATTTCCCGGCGCGTCACACCGGTGGCAAGGCTGGATCGCATGGCACTTTTCCCCTGTCGAGCGTCCCGGAGAGCCTAGCCCCACCCGCGCCATCACGCGACCGTGGCGCTTTTTCACCCTGTTCGCGTTCGGTCGCCGTCCGGCTGCTGGAGTCGCGCAAGACCTCCGGGAAGGTCGTGCGCAAACCCTGGACGGAATGACGCTGTCCAGCGCGCGACTTGGCCCCCGGCTCAGTCCAGGCTGCTTCGCAGGGCCTCGATGCGTTTGTCGATCAGCGGCGTGAACAGGGCATAGAGTTGAGCGGGCTGGAGTGCCAGGCTGCGCGTGCTGAACAGGTTACGGGCCAGTTGTGCCAAGGCTTCGCGCAGCTCGGTATCGGCGCTGCCGAGCAGGCGATCGTGCAGGTACTGCAGCTGGATGCGCAGTTCCAACGGACACTCCGGCAGGGCGGCGGCCCGAATCGACAGGCCGCGTAGACGGCCCAGATCCTCTACCTGCCAACAGCGATCGGCGATGCCTGGCGTGCGCTGGAGCAAACGGCACATGTGCAGCTCCAGGAACCGGATTCGGGCGAGCAGGGACTCCAGGAGGCGGCAGTGGCCTTCGAAGTCCGCCGGAGCCTGGAGCAGAGACCGCCAGGCCCGCTGGTGGTCGGCATCTGGCCAGGCCTGCCAGCTGCGTTCAAGTTGTAGTTCCAGGCACTGGCGGTCCCGCACGGCGTCCTGGCCCGTCTGGCCGCCCAGCGCACGATGGCGCTGCACGCCCTGCATCAACTCAAGGCCCAGCAGCAGGTCACGGTTCAGCGTGTGGACGACGCGGTGTTGCCGGCGCTGGCTGAGGTTCCAGGGGAGTGCGCAGGCGGCCAGCAGGCAGGCGACTATCAGCAAGGCTTGCAGGATCATCGCGCGACCTCCCCGCTCAGTCGCGACAGGTAACGGGTCAGGCCGTGGAGGCTGCGCGTCTGGCCGCTCTGGGTTTCAAGGCTGTCGCTGATCTGCTGCAGTTGCTCGCAAAGCGCCTGGTTCGCCTGATGATGCTCACCCAGGGCTTGCTGCATGCTGCCGAAGCGTTGCAGGTTCTCCCGGCTCTTCCCCGCCAGCCGGTCCAGGCTCTCCGCCAGTTGGCTGCTTTGCCCGCTGCCCTGCTCCAGCAGTTCGCGGTGATGGGCGACTTCCCGGTCGACCTGGCCGACCGCTGCCGTGATGGCCGTGGCCGCCGCGGTGATGCCGCGTGTGGTTGCATCGGTGGCAGTGGCCATTCGCCGGACCTCTTCGGCGACGACGGCGAAGCCGCGGCCATGTTCGCCGGCGCGGGCCGCTTCTATGGAAGCGTTCAGGGCCAGCAACTGGGTTTGCTTGGCCAGATCCTGGATGCTTTGCACCGACTGCTCGACCAGCGCCGTGCTGTGCAGCAGGTTTTTCACGGCATTGGCCGTATCGCCCAGGCTGTCGCGAATGTCGCCCATGCCTTCGCCAAGCGCTTCTGCCGCGCGGCAGCCGTCTTCGCCCTGGGCCAGCGCGGCGGCGAACGCGGTGCGAGCGTCGCTGGCCAGTTCGTCGATGCTGGCCAGGCTGCGTTCGATCTGTTCGCTGGCAGCGGCGATCATGGTCACCCGCTGACTCTGCTCGCTGCCCTGGACATGGGCTGTCTGGGCCAACTGTTCGAGGGCCTGGCTGGAGAAGCGGACCTCACTCTGCAACCGCTCGGCACCGCGCAACTGCTGGTCGCAGCTCACCAGCAGGGTGGCCGGATCGCAGCCCGGTGGGGCATCCAGGAGGCGGGCCAGTTCGTCGAGCCAGAACGCATCGCGGCGTCGCTGGTGACGCTCCAGCAACCGCAGGGCGAACGCGAAGTAGAGGGTGCAGAGCAGCAACCCGAGGGTAACCGGCGCCAGTCCGGCGCGTGCGCTGGCGGTCGCGCAGAGAGCCAGGCCCAGGGGCAGCCATAGGCCCGCACCGGTGGCCGCCAGCAAGGCGCTGCCCGGTTCGAATCCCCGCCAGATGCGCGAAGGCGGCAGGGCCGCGCTGGGTGCATCGGGCACCTGGCCGGTGCGTTGCCCTGCCGGAAGCGGAATGTCTTTCATGGTCGGCTCCTGTATCGCGCTTGCTTTTCCCGCGGACCGGGACGATACGGTGCGCGGCATGGCGGCCGCGCACCGAAGGCCAGCCCGCTATGGGCCGGATTCACTCAGTAGCTGTACTGCGCCTGCAGCCAGAACTTGTCGGTATCCACCGTCCGGCTTCGATCATCCGACTCGTAGGCGGCGTACTTGATCAGCCCGACCAGGCCCTTCACCCCGGGAATCGGATGGGCATAGGACAGGTCGATTTCGCTGCCGTAGCTGTCGCCGTTCCGCTCGGTCTCGAAGTCGTGGTACCAGGCCTGCAGGCTGCCGCCGGCCAGTGGCGCGGTGACGCCGAAGTAGGCGTCCTCGATGCCGTCGGCCGGGGTGGTGAGGAACTGGTCGGCCCAGCCCTGGAACAGGTGCTTGGTCGCCAGCGGCGTCTGGAAGGCGCGGTTGCCCGGTCCGCTGTCTCCGCCCAGCACCTCGTAGCCGGCTTTCAACTGCAGCCCCTTGAGGGTGTAGCCCAGCTCGGCGAGGTAGTACTCGCTGTCCAGGTCCTGCGGGTTGTCGGCGTAGTCCTGCTGGCGCGCGTACTCAAAGACATAACTGAAACCGGCCAGGGCGCCGTTCAAACGCAGGCCTCGGGTTGCACTGGACAGGCTGCCCAAGGGAGCGCTGGCGGTGACGGCGATGTTGTCCAGGCCGAGCAGGTAGCTGTAGGCGGTCACCGTGAGTTCGGGCATGACCAGGTACTGGGCATTGAACAGGTGGCTGTGGCCTTCGATGTTGGCCGGGTTGGTGCGGTTGTCGAAGCGGCCGTTGTCCGGGCCGAAAATGCTGTTGATGTTGTCGAGATAGGCATAGGTCAGGGTCAGGCCTTCGAGAGGCTTGAGTTGGCCGAGGGCCGCATCGTAGGTCTGCTCGTTCTGGCGCCAGGCGACGCCGCCGACGAAGCGCTGGTTGTCCAGGTTGATGCGCTGTCGGCCTAGCACGGCGCTACCGAACGCCTGGTCGTAGCGCAGCAGGGCCTGGTTGACTTCACTGCCGTCCGGATCGACCACCATGGCGTAGTCGGTCTGGCCGTTGCGACTACTGTTGTAGGCGGCATCGCCCAGGCGGCTGACGTTGTCCACTTCCACCAGGCCGGAGAGGCCGTACCACTTGCCGCTCTGGAAGCCCACGCGGGTGCGCAGGGTCTGGGCATTGGCGTTACGCAGGTTGTTGTCCTGCTCGACGTTCTCGTAGCGGTAGCGGGCATCGAGGATGGGCTTGCCCTGGGTGAACAGGTTGCCCAGATCCTCGGCGGCCAGGGCGGCGTGACTGGTGCCGGCAACGGCCAGCGACAACAGGGCGGGCTTCAGCATGTGCATAGCGGTCTTCCTAAGTCTGGAAAGCGCAAAAAAAAACGCCGCGGCACCCCAGCTCCGGAAGTGGAGGGGTGACCGCGACGTCGTTGTCGGTTAAGTGGCAGACACGCCGTTGTGCTGACCGGGGGAGGTCATAGCAGGCTCTGTGCCAGCTTGTTCAAGAGGCTGATTTAAAAGGAATTTATTCAGCGTAAAGAACATTTCGCGATTACGCCCTGGACATTCGTGGGCCAGGTTGCATTGGACGGGTGCGAGGCACGCCACAGGAGCCCCTGCATGGGGCATGTGAGCCGGCGGAAAGGCGAAAGGGGCGTGGCCAACCTTCGTAGCAGGCGGGCACGTCGCAGCCCGGATGAATGCCGTGAGTGCCGGTTGAACTTTCCCCGGATTTCATCCGGGCTACCGGCTGGAAAACAGTGTTGCCTCTGCGGGGCAGAGAGAAACAAAAAGCCCGGCGCGAGGCCGGGCGGGTCTCTTGGGGCGGATGCCTAGGCGGCGGGGCGCTGCTGGCGTTGGTAGAGGAACTCCAGTACAGCGGTGCGGTACGCGTGGTAGTGGGCATCGTTGGCCAGGGTCAGGCGGTCGCGCGGGCGCGGCAGTCCGACCTCGACGATGTCGCCTATGGTGGCAGCCGGCCCGTTGGTCATCATCACGATGCGGTCGGAAAGTAGCACGGCCTCGTCCACGTCATGGGTGACCATCACCACCGTGCTGCGCGTTTCGCCGACGATCCGTAGCAGTTCGTCCTGCAGGTGGGCGCGGGTGAGGGCGTCCAGTGCGCCGAAGGGCTCGTCCATCAGCAGCACCTTGGGCTCCATCGCCAGGGCACGGGCGATACCCACGCGCTGCTTCATGCCGCCGGATATCTCGTTGGGGTGCTTGTGCGCCGCATGCTCCAGGCCGACCATCTGCAACGCCGCCGCCGTGCGCTCCTTGAGCCGGGCCTTGCCTTCGCGATTGCCGAAGACCCGCTCCACCGCCAGGTAAACGTTGCCGAAACAGGTCATCCAGGGCAGCAGGCTGTGGTTCTGGAAAACCACGCCACGTTCCGGTCCGGGGCCGTCGATTTCCCGCCCGTTGCAGATCAGCCCGCCTTCGCTGGCGTCCAGCAGGCCGGCGATGAGGTTGAGCACCGTGGACTTGCCACAGCCGGAGTGGCCGATCAGCGAGACGAACTCGCCGCGGGCGATGCAGAGGTTGACGTTGCTGAGGGCCTGGAAGCGGCCCTTGCGGGTATCGAAATGCTTGCTGACACCGGTCAGCTCGACGAACTTGTCCATGGTCTCTCTCCGGGTCAGTTGGCGTAGTCGAAGCGCTTGGCCAGCCATAGCAGGCTCTGTTCCAGGGCCAACCCCACCAGACCGACGATGATGATGGCGATGAGGATGTGCTCGACGTTCAGGTTGTTCCATTCGTCCCACACCCAGAAGCCCAGGCCGGTGCCACCGGTGAGCATTTCCGCCGCCACTATCACCAGCCAGGCGACGCCGATGGCCAGGCGGATGCCGGTCATCAGGTGTGGCAGCACGGCGGGGAAGAGGATGCGGGTGAGCACCTTGAACTCGGAGAGTTTCAGGACCCTCGCCACGTTGAGGTAGTCCTGCGGCACGCTGGCGACGCCCGCGGCGGTATTGAGGATGATCGGCCAGATGGAGCTGATAAAGATCACCCAGATCGATGCCGGGCCGGCGGCTTCGAATACCAGCAGGCCAATGGGCAGCCAGGCCAGCGGGGAAACCGGTCGCAGCAGGCTGATGATGGGCGAGAGCATGCCGGCCAGGAAGGCAAAGCGGCCGATGGCGAAGCCCAGTGGAATGCCCACCAGCGCGGCCATGCCAAAGCCCAGGCCGACCCGGCCCAGCGAGTGCAGGATGTTCCAGCCGATGCCCATGTCGTTGGGGCCGTTGTCGTAGAAGGGATCGGCGAACAGTTCCAGCGCCGAATGCCAGGTCGACAGCGGTCCCGGCAGCCCTTCGCTGCGGGCGGCGACCAGGGCCCAGAGGCCGATGAACAAAAGCAGGCCAAGCAGCGGTGGGACCAGCGTGCGCGCGAGGTTGCGCAAGACCTCCGCGCCGGGTCGGGCCGGGCGCGGGGCGTCGCTGGGAGCGACCTTGGTGGCCGCTGGCAACGGGGTGTTCAGGGGTGCATTCATGGTGGCCTCCCGAGTCAGACTTTGATGGCAAAGGACTGGGCGTAGGCGGCCGGGTTCGAGCCATCCCACACCTTGCCGTCAATCAGCGTGTTGCTGCGCATCTGGGTGGCCGGCACCGGCAGGCCGAGGGCGCCGGCCGCTTCGCTGAACAGCCGGGTCTGGTTGACCTGGGCAGCGACGGCGGCGTAGTCGGGGTCCTCCTTGATCAGGCCCCAGCGGCGGAACTGGGTCATGAACCACATGCCGTCGGAGAGGTACGGAAAGTTCACCTGGCATTCCTTGCAGAAGGCCATGGCGTGCGGGTCGTCCCATTGGTTGCCCAGGCCGTCTTCGTAATGGCCGAGGAAGCGCTGTTCGATCACGTCCACCGGGGCGTTCACGTAGGCCTTGCCGGAAATCAGCTTGGCGGTGGCTTTCTTGTTTTCCGTGCTGGCTTCGATGAAGCGGCTGGCATCGAGCAGGGCCATCACCAGCGCCCGTGCGGTGTTGGGGTTCTGTTCGACGAACTCACGCGAGCATCCCAGGACTTTCTCCGGGTGGTCCGCCCAGATCTGCTGGGTGGTGGCGGCGGTGAAGCCGATCTTGTCGGAGATGGCCCGCGCGCCCCAGGGCTCACCAACGCAGAAGCCGTCCATGTTGCCGACACGCATGTTGGCGACCATTTGCGGCGGCGGCACGGTGATGGTCTTGACGTCGGTCATCGGGTTGATGCCGTAGTTCGCCAGCCAGTAATAGAGCCACATGGCGTGGGTGCCGGTGGGGAAGGTCTGGGCGAAGGTCAGCGGGTTACCGCCTTTGCGGATATGCGCGGCGAGTTGCTCGCCGTTGGTCACGCCCGCTTCCTTCAGTTGGCGGGAAAGGGTGATGCCCTGGCCGTTCTGGTTGAGGCCCATGAGCACCGCCATGTTCTTTTGCGGTCCGGCGACGCCGAGCTGGGAGCCGTACATCATGCCGTAGAGCACGTGGGACGCATCCAGCTCACCAGTGTTCAGCTTGTCGCGCACACCGGCCCAGGAGGCTTCCTTGCTGGGGGTGATGGACAGGCCGTACTTGGCGGCGAACCCCTGGGTGGCGGCTACGACCACCGAGGCGCAGTCGGTCAGCGGAATGAAGCCGACCTTCAGTGCGGCCTTCTCGGGGGCATCCGAGCCGGCAGCCCAGGCGGCGCTGCGCAGGAGGTCGGGCGCGGAAAGCCCGAGGGCGGCCACACCTCCGACGGTGCTGGCGATGGCGATGGACTGCTTGAGGAAGTTGCGACGGCTGTTGTTCACCGGCTCTTTGGAATCACGTTCGCTCATGGTGTTGTCCTGATTGGAGGGCAAAACAAAAACGGCGTACGCCAGAGCTCCCGATAGGGGAAGGAGCTCTGACGGACGCCGTTGTCCGTGATCCGCGGCCCACCGCCGTTGGCGCGCTACGCAGGAATCTGCAGAAGGATTTGCAAAGGCCTTGCCAGTATTTTTCCGTGCCGCGCCAGAGGGCTGCTCAACGCTGCAGAAAGCAGCGAAAAGCTAGCCGAATCAGCAGCTTGCTGAGCATCAATCAGATGTGGCGAGAGGCGACCGGGCTTGAGCCCGTGGGCCATATGGGTGCGCGGCGACGGGGCACTGAACGGTATCGGGTCGCCGGGGCGGGTTGCTGCAATGGTTCGGCAGGGGGTGATAGGCAAGACGGAGGGGGTAAGCCAGCGTCCCGGTGGTGGGACGCTGGCTCGACGCAGGGGCAAGCGGCGTTGCGTCGTCAGACCCCCAGCATTTCATGAGTGGCGATGATCTGCTCGGCGACCTGGATCAGCTTCTGCTGCCGGCTCATGGCCTGGCGCCGCATCAGGGTGTACGCGTCGTCCTCGCTGCAGGCCTTCATCTTCATCAGTAGTCCCTTGGCGAGTTCGACCCGCTTGCGTTCAGCCAACTGGCTGTCACGCTCGAGCAACTGGGCGCGCAGGGCTTGGTCGGCCTCGAATCGGGCCATCGCCACGTCCACGATCGGTCGCAGGCGCTCGGCGAGGATGCCTTCGACCACGTAGGCACTGACCCCGGCCTGGATCGCCTGGCGCATCAGGCCGGGGTCGTGATCGTCGGTGAACATGACGATCGGGCGGGGCCGGTCGCGGCTGACCATCACCACTTGTTCCATCATGTCGCGGCCGGCGGATTCGGTGTCGATCAGCACGACATCGGGGCGCGTCGCCTCGATGCGCTCGGGCAGGTCGATGGTCAATCCGGTCTCGTCGATGACGTCGAAGCCCGACTCGACGAGGGCCTGGCGCAGGCGGCCGACCTTCTTCGGCGTGTCATTGATCAGGAGGATGCGAAGCATGCTGCGGTCATCTCCACGTGTCATGGGGAAGGGGCGGCAGCCCTGGAGCTGCGGGCGTGGATGGCGAAGCTGCGGGCATAACCGGCCGGATCGCTGCCATCCCAGATATGGCCGTCGAACAGTCTGGCGCTGCGCATGGGTCGCACCGGTACGTCGATGCCCAGCGCGTCGGCGGCTTCCCGGTAGAGCGCGAGCTGGTGGATTCGACGGGCCACACCGAGATAGTCCGGGTCTTCCCTGAGCAGCCCCCAACGGCGGAACTGCGTCATGAACCAGATGCCGTCGGACAGCCAGGGCATGGTCGCCTCGCCGCTGGCGAAGAAGCGCAGCGGGTGGGCATCGCGCCAGGCATAGCCGAGGCCGTCTTCATAGTGTCCGAGGAAGCGCGGCTCGATCGCCGAAAGCGGTGCATCGAGGTACTCGCTGCCGCTGATCAGGCGGGCCGTGCTGCGCTTGTTCTCTTCGTTCGCATCGATGAAGCGGCTGGCTTCCAGTACGGCCATGGTCAGCGCGCGGGCGGTGTTGGGGTATTGCTCCACGAACGCGCGGGTACAGCCAAGTACCTTCTCCGGATGGTCGGGCCAGATCATCTGGCTGGTGGCCAGGGTGAAGCCCTGCTTTTCGTCCACGGCCAGCGCTCCCCAGGGGCCGCCGGCGCAGAAACCGTCGATGCGACCGGCGCGCAGGTGCTGGACCATCTGCGCGGGTGGCACTACCACGGTGTTCACATCCTCCAGGGGGTGAATGCCGTGGGCTGCCAACCAGTAGTTGAGCCACATGGCATGGGTGCCCGTGGGGAACGTCTGGGCGAAGGTCAGCTTCCCACCGCGCTGGCGCATATGGGCGACGAGGGCCTCGGCGCGTGTCACGCCAGCCTGGCGCAGTGGCTCGGAAAGGTTGATCGCCTGGCCGTTCTGGCACAGCCCCATGAGGATTGCCATCTCGGTGGGAACGCCCGCCAGGCCAAGGTGGATGCCATAGACCTGGCCATAGAGCGAATGCGCGGCATCCAGTTCACCGCACAGCAGCCGGTCGCGCAGGCCGGCCCAGGACGTTTGCCGCTTCAGCTCCAGGGTCAGGCCGCAGGGCTGGGCGAAGCCCTGGGTGGCCGCGACGATCAGCGAGGCCGCGTCGGAAAGGGCCATGAACCCCAGGTTGACTGTGCGCTTTTCCGGGGCATCGCTGCCCGCGACCCAGGCGAGGTTGTCGTTACGGGTGCAACTCTTGTCGGTCATGTCGTTTGTCCCGCCACTGAACGAAAAAGGCGCCGCTCCCGCCACCATGGGGGTGGTGACGGGAAACGACGCCATCGTCTGTGAACCGACTCCGCCGTTGGAGTGGGTTCTATGGCAGAAGCATTAGCAAGCGATATGCCAGGGTGCCTGACCGTCTGGCGAACGTGCCCTGGTACTACGCGCCGCTCTGTACGACCCGGTAGCACGGCACGTAGGCCGCGCCGCCCGGCAACTTCATCCGGTGCTGGCGGACGAAGGCCTGGAGCAACTCGTCCAGCGGCTGCATGACCACGGCGTCGCCGTGGATCTCGTATGGACCGTGTTGTTCGATCAGGCGGATGCCCTTGTCTTTCACGTTGCCGGCAACGATGCCGGAAAACGCTCGGCGCAGGTTCGCGGCGAGTTCGTGGGGCGGCAGGCTACGGCTCAGGTTGAGGCTGGCCATGTTTTCGTGGGTGGGTTCGAAGGGGCGCTGGAAGCTTTCGTCGATCTTCAGCAACCAGTTGAAGTGGAAGGCATCCGCGCGCTCGCGGCGGAACTGCTTCACCGCCTTCAGGCCCTGGGCCATTTCGATGGCCACTTCCGCCGGGTTGTCGATGATGATCCTGTAGCGGCGCTGCGCGTCTTCACCGAGTGTCGCGCCGACGAAGGCGTGCAGCTGCTCCAGGTAGGCGGCGGCGCTCTTCGGCCCGGTGAGCACCAGCGGGAACGGCAGGTCCTGGTTGTCCGGGTGCATCAGGATGCCCAGCAGGTAGAGGAACTCCTCCGCCGTGCCCACGCCGCCCGGGAAGATGATGATGCCGTGGCCGACGCGGACGAAGGCCTCCAGGCGCTTCTCGATGTCCGGCAGGATCACCAGCTCGTTGACGATGGGATTGGGCGCCTCGGCGGCGATGATGCCCGGCTCGGTCAGGCCCAGGTAGCGGCCACCGTGGATGCGTTGCTTGGTATGGCCGATGGTGGCGCCCTTCATCGGACCCTTCATCACGCCGGGGCCGCAGCCCGTGCAGACGTCCAGGCTGCGCAGGCCCAGTTCGTGGCCGACCTTCTTGGTGTACTTGTACTCATCGGTGCTGATGGAGTGGCCGCCCCAGCACACGACGATTTTTGGCTCCACGCCGGCGCGCAGGGTGCGGGCGTTGCGCAGCAGGTGGAAGACGTAGTCGGTGATGCCCTGCGAGCTCTCCAGGTCGATGCGCAGGCTGTCCAGTTCGTTCTCGGTGTAGACGATGTCGCGCAGGGCGCTGAACAGCATCTCGCGGGTGCTGGCAATCATCTCGCCATCGACGAAGGCATCGGCCGGGGCGTTGATCAGTTCCAGGCGCACGCCACGGTCCTGCTGGTGGATGCGGACTTCGAAATCCTTGTAGGCGTCGAGGATGGTCTTGGCGTTGTCGATCTGCGCGCCGGTATTGAGGATGGCCAGGGCGCACTGGCGGAACAGCTGGTACATGCGGCCGGAACCGGCTTCGCTGAGCTGTTGCACTTCGAGTTGGGAGAGGGTTTCGAGGCTGCCCTTCGGGCTGACCTGGGCATTGATGACGTGTCTTCTGGCCATTCGAGATTTCCTTGGAGCGATGCCGGCGGGCCGGACGGCCACACGCGGCGGAATGCGGGGCGCCGTTGTCCATGGCGCGGGCTGAGGCGGTGATTCTTATCTGTGCATTGCGAGGTTACGGAATTGTGTCGCAGAGATCCTTCCCGCGCACGGAGTCAGGTAATAACGAGATTAGTAGCTGTCTGACAAGGAGTTTCTTGGCGATGTTCAGTGGCGCGGCGTGGTGGACCGTTGGTGTACGGTCCACCTGCGGCTCACTTGCGGGCTTCCAGGATCAGGTTGAAGGGCGTTTCCGTGGCCCGCCGGAAGTGGGTGAATCCGGCCTCTTCGAACACCTTGCGCAGGCGGGCCTCGCCGGCCTGGGCGCCGAGGCCGAGGCCCACTTCCTGGGACAGTGAGTTGGGCGTGCAAATGAAGGTGGAGGCCGAGTAGAACAGGCGGCCGACCGGGGTCATGTTGTCATCGAGATCATCGTTGGCGTAGGGCTCCACCAGCAGCACGGTGCCATCCGGTTTCAGCGTCTGGTAGGCGTGCCTGGCGGCTCCCACCGGGTCGCCCATGTCGTGCAGGCAGTCGAAATAGCAGATCAGGTCGTAGCCGTCGCCTGGATAGTCCTTGGCACTGGCCTGGGCGAAGGTCGCACGATCCGCCACACCGCCCTCAGCAGCGCGCCGATTGGCCGTTTCGATGGACGGGCCGTGATAGTCGAAACCGATGAAGCGCGAGGCCGGGAAAGCCTGTGCCAGGATCACGGTGGAGGCGCCGTGACCGCAGCCGACATCGGCCACCTTGGCGCCGGCCTTCAGCTTGTCGACCACGCCGTCCAGGGCCGGCAGCCACTCGGCCACCAGGTGCGCCCGGTAGCCGGGCCGGAAGAAGCGTTCGGTGCCGCTGAACATGCAAGGGTGGTGGTCGCCCCAGGCCAGTCCGCCGTCACCGCGCATCGCTTTCACCAGCTTGTCCTTGTCGTGGAAGAGCGAGGCAATCACCGAAGCGCCGCCGGCCACGTAAACCGGCGAGTCTTCCTGGGCCAGCGCCAATGCCTGTTCTTCCGGCAGGCGGAAGCGTCCGTTGTCGTGTTCCATGTAGCCGGAGGCGGCGTGAGCGCTCAGCCATTCGCGCAACAGGCGTGCATTGCAGCCGGTTTTGGCGGCCAGGTCGTCCGGGCTGATCGGCTGGCTGTCGGCCATGGCGCGATACAGGCCGAGCTCTTCACCGAGAACGATGTTGGCGAGCATGGCGGCGCCGCCCATATCAGCGACCAGCTTGCCCATGAAGTCATTGAGTCTGGATTCGTCCACTGCCTGTCCTCCTCTGGCAAGGGGGCAATCATCTGGCCGGGGCGACAGCGAAATGCGGCGGCGGGGGGAGATACGGCGCAAGGGTGGAAGGAGCCGCGGCAGCCGAGTCGTGCGAAGCTGGAGTGGCCCCTTCCTTGTCCCACAATCGCGGGACACTCTTAGTTTAGTGGCCCACCGCTGGCCAAATGCTGGCGAGCACTGGCAGCCGATAAGCGGTGCAGTCGCTCAGACGTAGATGCTGACCCCGCCCTTGGCCTGCAACCAGTCGCGGTAGGTGGTCAGGGAGGTGGTTTCCTTGTCGCCGTCGTAGCCGATGAAACCGATGCCGCTGTCTTTCTCGTCGAAACCGGCATCGATCAGCTTCTGCACCTTGTCTTTCAGTTTCAGGGCATCGTCGCGGTCCAGTTCGGACACGTCCGGTAGCTCGATCTTGCTGTTGCCGGTGTTCGACTGAGTATTGTCCGTGGCGCGCGTACTGGTGGGCTGGCTACCGCTGATGGCTCCGCCACCGCTCATGGCGCGAAACAGGCCGCCACGGCTCTGGGCGATCAGTGCGTTGGCATAGCGGCGCAGGTCGGCGACCGGATCCTGGGTGGTGGTCGATTTGTCTTCGGCCTTGGTCGTGCTGGTGCCGCCGGTGTTGCTGGTGGCGGTGCTGCTCCTTGAGGCAAGTCCCAGGTAGCTGGTCAGGGCCGATTGGTTGGAAATGGTGGTCATGGCAGGTCCTCTGCTCGATCTGGCCACCGGCTCAGCAGGAATCGGGCCAGCTCGCTGAGGGGCCCATGGTTGCTGGTGTTTGCTGGACGTTAGTACCAGTCTGTCGGCAGGGTCTTGCCGCCTCCGGGCAAGGGCCTGCCGCTGGAGGGGGCGACCATCGGTCCGTCCCCCTTGAGCCTCCGCCGGGGGCCAACCATAGTGAGGGCCATGACCTTGACCTGCCAATCCGACCCGGCCGCACTGGACGGTTTTCATCCCGCCGTCGCCGCCTGGTTCCATGCCAGCTTCCCCGCCCCGACGGCGGCCCAGGCCCGTGCCTGGCCGGCCATTCGAGCGGGCGCGAGCACACTGGTGGCGGCGCCCACCGGCTCGGGCAAGACGCTTACGGCCTTCCTCTCCGCCATCGACGAACTGATCCACGAAGGGCTGGAACAGAGCGGGCTGCCGGACCGCTGCACGGTGGTCTACGTATCGCCGCTCAAAGCATTGTCCAACGACATCCGCATCAACCTTGAAGAGCCCCTGGCCGGCATCCGGGCCGAGCTGGTACGCCAGGGCCTGGCCGATGTGGATATCCGCACCGCGGTGCGCACCGGCGATACGTCCCAGGCCGAGCGCGACGCCATGCGCAAGCGCCCGCCGCATATCCTGGTGACCACGCCGGAGTCGCTCTACATCCTGCTTGGCTCCGAGTCAGGTCGCGCCATGCTGGCCGGCTGCCGCAGCCTGATCATCGATGAGATCCATGCTATCGCCGGCAGCAAGCGCGGCAGCCACCTGATGCTCAGTGCCGAGCGGTTGGAGAACCTGTGCGGACGCACGTTGCAGCGCATCGGCCTGTCGGCCACGCAGAAACCCATCGAGCGGGTGGCCGAGTTCCTCGTGGGCCAGGGGCGCGATGCTTGCACCCTGGTGGATGTGGGCTACAGCCGCCAACGCGATCTGGCAATCGAGGTGCCGCCGGTACCGCTGGAGGCGGTGCTAAGCCATGAGGCCTGGGAGAAGGTCTACGACCGCCTGGCTGAGCTGGTGGCCGCGCATCGCACCACCCTGGTCTTCGTCAACACCCGACGCCTGGCCGAACGCGCCAGCCGCCACCTTTCCGAGCGCCTAGGCAACGCTGCGGTGGCCGCCCACCACGGCAGCCTGGCGCGGGACCTGCGTCTGGATGCCGAGCAGCGTCTCAAACGCGGTGAACTCAAGGTGCTGGTGGCGACGGCGTCGCTGGAGCTAGGCATCGACATCGGCGAGGTGGAGCTGGTCTGCCAGCTCGGCTCGCCACGCAGCATTGCCGCGTTCCTGCAACGGGTCGGGCGTTCCGGCCACAGTGTTGGCGGTACGCCCAAGGGGCGGCTTTTCCCGCAATCACGCGACGACCTGATCGAGTGCGCGGCGCTGCTGGATTGCGTACGCCGTGATGAGCTGGATGCCCTGGTCATCCCCCATGCGCCGCTGGATGTGCTGGCCCAGCAGATGGTGGCCGAGGTGGCCTGCGAGGAATGGGGCGAAGACGCGCTGTACCAGTTGATGACCCGCGCCATGCCCTATGTGGATCTGGCGCGAGAGCAGTTCGATGCCCTCGTGAGGATGCTGTCCGAGGGCTACAACGGCCGGCAGGGCGTTCGCGGTGCCTACCTGCACCGTGATGCGGTGAATCGACGTTTACGCGGTCGCCGCTCCGCACGCCTGACGGCCATCACCTCCGGCGGCGCCATTCCCGAGACCGCCGACTACGCCGTGGTGCTGGAACCCCAGGGCGTGCCGGTGGGCAGCGTGCACGAGGATTTCGCCGTGGAAAGCCTGGCTGGGGATGTGTTCCAGCTCGGCAACCAGTCCTATCGCATCCTGCGGGTCGAGCCGGGCCGCGTGCGGGTGGAAGACGCCCAGGGGCAGCCGCCGAATATTCCGTTCTGGTTGGGGGAGGCGCCGGGGCGGACGGATGAGCTGTCGGCGGGGGTGGCGCGGTTGCGTGGGATGGTGGAGGACGTTCTGGT
>NZ_SCOK01000036.1:0-55964 GCF_005502555.1 Pseudomonas sp. D(2018) | reverse complement strand
GGCGGGAAGTTACGCTTCCAGGGGCGGAAACAAGAACCCCGCCGGGCGGCGGGGTTGTTTGCATCAATCTTCGGGATGGTCGCGCAGGAACACCAGGCTGTCCGGCTTGGAATGCTCCACGGAGTAGCGGTAGCCCTGGTAATTGAAGTCCTTCAGGCCTTCGGGGTCCCGCAGGCGCTCCTTGATCACGTAGCGGGCCATCAGGCCACGGGCCTTCTTGGCGTAGAAGCTGATGATCTTGTACTGGTCGTTCTTCAGGTCCTTGAACTCGGTGTCGATGATGCGGGCGTTCAGCGCCTTGCGCTTCACCGAGCTGAAGTATTCGTTAGAGGCCAGGTTGAGCAGGATGTCGTCGCCCTGGGCCGCCAGGGCTTCGCTGAGCCAGCCACTGATGCGCTCGCCCCAGAAGGCGTAGAGGTCCTTGCCGCGGGCATTGGCCAGCTTGGTGCCCATTTCCAGGCGGTAGGGCTGCATCAGGTCCAGCGGGCGCAGCAGGCCGTAAAGGCCGGAGAGCATGCGCAGGTGCTGCTGGGCGAAGTCGAAGTCGGCTTCGCTGAAATCTTCGGCGTTGAGTCCGGTGTAGACGTCGCCCTTGAAGGCCAACAGGGCCTGTTTGGCGTTGTCCGGGGTGAAGTCCGGGTGCCAGCTGCCATAGCGGGCGGCGTTGAGGCCGGCGAGTTTGTCGGACAGGTGCATCAGCTCGGCGATCTGCGCAGGGCTGAGCTCGCGCAGTTGCTGGATCAGCTCCTGGGCGTGGTCGAGGAACTCAGGCTGGGTATGGCGCGAGGTGACCGGCGGGGTCTGGTAGTCCAGGGTCTTGGCAGGGGAAATCACCAACAGCATCGAATCGTCTCCTTCGGGAACGCGACGATTCTAGGGATTTGCGTGTGTTGGCTCCACCTATACCGCCGATAGGCAGACGGGACGCCTCAGGCGGATCGACCGCCAGGGACGGAAAATTCGGGGGGATTCTTGGGGAGGGGACTTTCGACTTTAACGGGCACTTTCCTACGCGCCAAGGGGTTTTTGTCGTGGTGTGAAAAAAGACGCGTACAGGCAAAAAAGTTCTTTTTTCTGTCATCCCGAATGGAGTATTAACAAAGCAGACCGCCGAACCCTGCAGACAGGTGGCGGCCATCGGCCCTCACCCTGTTGGCAGCATCCCCCGAACGGCATGACCCGGAAGGGGGAAGTCGGCGGCGCTCCGCGGCGGAGCGCCAGCCTGGCATTCCGTCGCTTGGCCCTATAAGAAGGTGACCGAGTATGGATGACCACGGACGCTCCCGCCCTACCGCTCCAACCTTGTACGCGCTCGACACCAACGTCCTGATTCACGATCCCAACGCATTGTTCAATTTCCAGGAACACCACGTGGCCATTCCGATGACCGTGCTGGAGGAACTGGACAAGCTCAAGACCGGTAAACAGGGCGTTGCCGCTGAATGCAGGCAGGCCATCCGTAACATCGACAAGATCCTCAGTGGCGCCACCCCTGAGGAAGTGGAGCACGGAGTACCCATCCAGCGAGAGAAAAGCGGCCCTTGCGGCTTCCTCTCGATCCTCATGAGCAAGAGCGCAGCCCCCATCACCTGGCTGCCCGAAGACCTCAACGACAACAAGATCATCAACCAACTGGTGGAGCTGAAGAGCCGCAGGCCGGGCATGTCCGTGGTGTTGGTGACCAAGGACATCAACATGCGCCTGAAGGCGCGGGCGTGCGGGATCGACTCGGAGGACTACCACACCGACCAGTTGGTGGACGATGTGTCCCTGCTGTCCCGTGGCTATCACGACATGCCGGGCTCTTTCTGGGATCGCGTGAGCAAGGTCGAGACCCGTCAGGACCACGGACGCACCTGGCACCGGGTACAGCTCACCGACAACCTGCCGGCGGTACACGTCAACGAGTTCATCGTCGACGAGCAGGGTTTCGTTGGCTGGATCAAGGGCATCAAGGCCGATGAACTGCTGATCCTCGACCTGCACCAGGAGCCACTGCTGCATCAGGAAGCCTGGGGCCTGCGTCCGCGCGATGTGTATCAGGCGTTGGCGCTCTACGCGTTGTTGGACCCGGATATCCACCTGGTCAACCTCAGCGGCGCGGCGGGTTCCGGCAAGACCATCCTGGCGCTGGCCGCGGCTATCGAGCAGACCATGGTCAGCAAGCGTTACCGTCGCATCATCGCCACCCGCAGCGTGCAGGGCCTGGACCAGGAAATCGGCTTCCTGCCCGGCACCGAGGCGGAGAAGATGGAGCCTTGGCTGGGAGCGATCACCGACAACCTTGAAGCCTTGCACATGGATGACGAGAACACCCACGGCAGCGTGGATTACATCCTCAGCAAGGTGCCGCTGCAGTTCAAATCCCTGAACTACATCCGCGGCCGCAGCTTCCAGCAGAGCCTGATCATCATCGATGAGTGCCAGAACCTGACGCCGCACCAGATGAAAACCATCATCACCCGTGCCGGCACCGGGTCCAAGGTGATCTGCCTGGGCAACCTGGCGCAGATCGATACTCCTTACCTTTCTGCGCCCAGCTCGGGCCTGACCTACCTGACCGAACGCTTCAAGGACTTCCCCCACGGTGTGCACATCACCCTCCAGGGTGTGCCGCGTTCCGTGCTGGCCGAGTACGCCGAAGCTCACATGTGACCCTCACCTCCCGCCGGGCGGCACCTGCCGCCCGGTATGGGTTTCTGTATACAATCTGTCTCCTGTCCGAGGAGACTTGCAGTGCTTACCCATCTCGATTCCGAAGGTCGCGCCAACATGGTCGATGTCACCGACAAAGCGGTGACTTCTCGTGAGGCGACGGCTGAAGCCCGTGTGCGCATGCGCCCGGAAACCCTTGCCATGATCCAGGCCGGCGGCCATCCCAAGGGCGACGTGTTCGCCGTGGCGCGCATTGCCGGCATCCAGGCGGCAAAGAAGACTTCCGACCTCATCCCTTTGTGTCACCCGCTGATGCTCACCAGCGTCAAGGTAGAGCTGGAAGCGGAAGGGGAGGACTGCGTGCGCATCGTCGCCCGTTGCAAGCTCGCCGGGCAGACCGGTGTGGAAATGGAGGCACTGACCGCTGCCAGCGTTGCCGCCCTGACCATCTATGACATGTGCAAGGCCGTGGACCGCGGCATGACCATCGAAACCGTTCGCCTGCTGGAAAAGCTGGGCGGCAAGAGCGGCCACTACCAGGCCGGGGAGTAATGATGATTCGCGTGCAGTATTTCGCCCGTTACCGTGAAGCGCTCGGCATTGAAGGCGAGCAGCTCAACTGTGACCCGGCGTTCGCGAAGCTGGATGATCTGCGTCAGCACCTGTTGGCCCGTGGCGGCGTTTGGGAGGTGCTCGCCGAGCAGAACCTGATGTGCGCCCGTAACCAGGAACTGTGCAGCCTGGACGAGGCCCTCGCCGATGGCGACGAGGTTGCCTTCTTCCCCACGGTCACCGGAGGCTGAGATGGCCATTCGCGTGCAGGAAACCGCCTTCGATCCCGGTGTTGAGCTCAACGCACTGCACGCGGCCAATGTCGGCATTGGCGCGGTGGTCGGCTTCGTTGGCTACGTGCGCGATTTCAATGAGGGTCAGGACGTGGCGGGGATGTTCCTCGAACACTATCCGGGCATGACCGAGAAAGCCCTGGAGAAAATCGCTGTTGAGGCACGGGAGCGCTGGCCGCTGCTCAATGTGGATATCCTCCACCGCGTCGGCCGCCTGGAACCTGGCGAGCCCATCGTCTTCGTCGGCACCGCCAGCGCCCACCGGCAGGCCGCGTTCGACGCCTGCAACTTCATCATGGACTACCTCAAGACCCGCGCGCCCTTCTGGAAGAGGGAAGACACCGCCGAAGGCCCGCGCTGGGTAGAAGGGCGCTGCAGCGACAAGGCGGCGGCCGAGCGCTGGAAATGAGCCTGGTGCAAACTGCTTTTCTGTAGGTTCGAAAAAGCCCGGTCAGCCGGGCTTTTTCATGGGTGATTGACGATGTGTACATTTGAGTCCAGTATGGACTCATAAGTACAAGTTAGCGGCCTACACGATGATCCATCGCCAGCTACCCATAGCATTCCCATGCCGGCCAGCCCCGGCGGCGTCTTCTTCTGCCTCGCAAACCCATTTCGAACCTGCTCGCCAAGCCCTGTGGCGGGCATCCATCCGTACTGCGGGAGTCGCACCATGAAGAAACTCGTTCTGCTGGGCAGCCTTGCCCTGAGCCTGCTGGCCTCCAGCGTTTTCGCCGCCGACAAGCCCCTGCGCATCGGCATCGAAGCTGCTTATCCGCCTTTCGCCTTCAAGACACCAGAGGGGCAGATTTCCGGCTTTGACTACGACATCGGCAACGCCATGTGCGAGGAAATGAAGGTCAAGTGCCAATGGGTCGAACAAGAGTTCGATGGCCTGATTCCCTCTCTCAAGGTGAAGAAAGTGGACGCTGTGCTGTCGTCCATGACCATCACCGAAGAGCGGAAGAAGTCCGTGGACTTCACCGGTAAGTACTACTACAGCCCGGCGCGTCTGGCGATGAAGAAGGGCGTCGTGGTCGATTCCGAGTTCAAGAGCCTGGTGGGCAAGACCATCGGCACCCAGCGCTCCACCACCACCGACCGCTTCGCCACCGAGGTGCTGGAGCCCAAGGGCGTGAAGATCGTGCGCTACAGCACCCAGAACGAAATCTACCTGGATGTGCTTTCCGGTCGTCTGGATGGCGTGCTGGCTGACGTCTTCCCGCTCAACGAAGGCTTCCTCAAGACCGATAGCGGCAAGGGCTTCGAGTTCGTCGGCCCGGTGCTGAACGATCCGCAGTATTTCGGCGAGGGTGCCGGCATCGCGGTACGTAAGGGTGATAACGAGCTGCGGGAGAAATTCAACAGCGCCATCAAGACCCTGCGTGAGAACGGCAAGTACCAGGCGATCCAGGCCAAGTATTTCGACTTCGATATCTACGGCGATTGAAGGGCTGAACCCTGCCGAACGAGCCGCGCGATTGCGCGGCTTTTTCATTCTGGTAAGCGGCTGATGCTTTCGTCCCGACGATGCTGGGGGAACTGTTGGGCTTCGCTTCGCTCAGCGCCACCCTGCGAAATGAAAAAGGGAACCCGAAGGTTCCCTTTCTCGTTCAGCGTCCAATCCTCAATGCAGGATCTGCCCCAGGAACAGCTTGGTCCGCTCGTTCTGTGGGTTATCGAAGAAGGCGTGAGGCTCGTTCTGTTCGACGATCTCGCCCTTGTCCATGAAGATCACCCGGTCGGCCACGGTGCGAGCGAAGCCCATCTCGTGGGTCACGCAGAGCATGGTCATGCCGTCGTGGGCCAGGCCGATCATGGTGTCGAGCACTTCCTTCACCATCTCCGGGTCCAGCGCCGAGGTCGGTTCGTCGAACAGCATGATCTTCGGCTTCATGCACAGCGCGCGGGCGATGGCTACACGCTGCTGCTGCCCGCCGGAGAGTTGTCCCGGGTATTTCAGGGCCTGCTCGGGAATGCGCACACGCTCCAGGTAGTGCATGGCGATTTCCTCGGCCTGGCGCTTGGGCATCTTGCGCACCCACATCGGCGCCAGGGTGCAGTTCTGCAACACGGTGAGGTGCGGGAACAGGTTGAAGTGCTGGAACACCATGCCCACTTCGCTGCGGATCGCCTCGATGTGCTTGAGGTCGCCGGTCAGCTCGGTGCCGTCGACGATGATGCGGCCCTGCTGGTGCTCTTCGAGACGGTTGATGCAGCGGATGGTGGTGGACTTGCCGGAACCGGACGGACCGCAGAGGACGATGCGTTCGCCCTGCTGCACGTCGAGGTTGATGTCCTTCAGCACGTGGAACTGGCCGTACCACTTGTTCACGCCCTGCAGACGGATGATCGGCTCGCCGGCGGTTTTCTTGCTTGCTTCAGTCATGGAGTGACTCCTAACGCTTGTGGCCGGTGTCCAGCTTGCGCTCCAGGCTCATGGAGTAGCGGGACATGCCGAAACAGAAGATCCAGAACACCAGGGCGGCGAAGACGTAGCCTTCGGTGGCCATCCCCAGCCAGGCCGGGTCGGTGGTGGCTTGCTTGATGCTGTTGAGCAGGTCGAACAGGCCGATGATGATCACCAGGCTGGTGTCCTTGAACAGCGCAATGAAGGTGTTGACGATGCCGGGGATTACCAGCTTCAGGGCTTGCGGCAGGATCACCAGGCCCATCATCCGCCAGTAGCCCAGGCCCATGGCGGCTGCGGCTTCGTACTGGCCCTTGGGGATCGCCTGCAGGCCGCCACGCACCACCTCGGCGATGTAGGCCGACTGGAACATGATCACGCCAATCAGCGCCCGCAGCAGCTTGTCGAAGGACAGGCCTTCCGGCAGGAACAGCGGCAGCATCACCGAGGACATGAACAGCACGGTGATCAGCGGAACGCCGCGCCAGAACTCGATGAAGGTCACGCAGATGACCTTGATCGCCGGCAGGTTGGAACGCCGTCCCAGTGCCAGCAGGATGCCTAGTGGCAGCGCGCCGACGATACCCACCGCGGCGATCACCAGGGTCAGCATCAGGCCGCCCCACTGGCTGGTGGAGACGGTGCTCATGCCGAGGAAGCCGCCGTGCAGCAGCCAGTAGGCGACGAGGGGGTAGATCACCAGGAACGCCAGGCCGTACTTGGCCTTTTGCTGGAAGCGCGGAATGAACAGCGGCGCGGCGCCGATGATCGCGATCCACACCGCCAGGTCCACTCGCCAGCGCAGCGCTTCGGGATAGAAGCCATACATGAACTGGGCGAAGCGCATCTTGATGAAGACCCAGCAGGCGCCTTCGCTGGTGCAATCGGCGCGGGTGCTGCCATTCCAGTCGGCCTGGAAGAAGGCCCACTGGAGCAACGGCGGCACGATCAGCCACACCAGGTAGACGGCGAACAGGGTCAGCAGGGTGTTGAACCAGTTGGAGAACAGGTTGCCGCGCAGCCAGCCGACTACGCCCACGGTGCTGCGGGGTGGTGGCTGGTCGGGCTTGAATACGTGTGTCGTCATGACTCGGACCTCACCGCTCGATCAGCGCAATGCGCTTGTTGTACCAGTTCATCAGCAGCGAAATGCTGATGCTGATGGCCAGGTAGACACTCATGGTGATAGCGATCACCTCGATTGCCTGGCCGGTCTGGTTGAGTACCGTACCGGCGAACAGCGAGACCATATCCGGGTAGCCGATGCCGGCCGCCAGGGACGAGTTCTTGGCCAGGTTCAGGTACTGGCTGGTGAGCGGCGGAATGATCACGCGCAGGGCCTGCGGGATGATGACCAGGCGCAGGATCTTGGCGGCGGGAAGCCCCAGGGAGCGGGCCGCTTCGGTCTGTCCGTGGCTGACCGCCTGGATGCCGGAGCGCACGTTTTCTGCGATGAAGGCTGCGGTGTACACGGTCAGCGCCAGGGTCAGGGCGATCAGTTCCGGAATCACCACCCAGCCGCCGCGGAAGTTGAAGCCCTGCAGCGAAGGCAGGCTCCAGGCGAACGGCGGACCGAAGACCAGTGACACCAGGCCGGGAATCACCACCAGCAGCGCCAGTGAGGTAATCAGTACCGGGAAGCGCTGGCCGGTGGCCTCACGCCTGGCCTTGGCCCAGCGCGCCATGACGATGATCGCCAGGATGACCAGCACCACGCTGACCAGGAAAGGCCAGAAGCCGTCGGTAGCGATTGGCGCCGGCATGTACAGGCCACGATTGTTGAGGAAGAAGTGCTCGCCGATGGCCATGCTCTGGCGTGGCCCCGGCATGGGCAGCATCACCGCGAAGTACCAGAAGAAGATCTGCAGCAGCGGCGGGATGTTGCGGAAGGTCTCGATGTAGACGGTCGCCAGCTTGCGCACCAGCCAGTTCGGCGACAGCCGCGCTACGCCCAGGATGAACCCGAGGATGGTGGCGAAGAAGATACCGATACCCGAAACCAGCAGGGTATTGAGTAGACCGATGACGAAAACGCGGCCGTAGCTGTTGCTTTCGTTGTAGTCGATCAGGTGTTGGGATATCCCGAAACCGGCGCTCTGCTCGAGAAAGTCGAAGCCGGACAGAATGCCGCGTTGTTCAAGGTTGTGCTGGGTGTTCTGGAACAGATACCAGCCCAGCGCGGCGACACCGAATACGGCGATTATCTGAAATAGCCACGCGCGTGCCTTGGGATCGGTCCAGACCGAACCTTTCGGGGCACGCGGGGCGTTGGCAGTTTTTTGCATGACAGCCCTCTGGGAACCGCTGGCCGGCCGGATGGGGGACGGCGGCCAGGGTTCGCGTTTCTACGGAACTCGAACCCGGCAGCCACGTCATGTGGCCGCCGGGAGACGGTCAGCGCACCGGCGGTGCGTACTGCAGACCGCCCTTGTTCCACAGGGCGTTGAGACCACGTTCGATCTTCAGCTCGCTACCGGCACCGATATTGCGATCGAAGATTTCACCGTAGTTACCCACTTGCTTGACGATCTGCACCGCCCAGTCCTTCGGCAGTTTCAGGTCCTTGCCGAACTCGCCTTCAGTGCCCAGCAGACGGGCAATGTCGGGGTTCTTGGTGGACTTGGCCATTTCCTCGACGTTCTTCGAGTCGATGCCCAGTTCCTCGGCGTTCACCATGGCGAACAGGGACCAGCGCACGATGTCGAACCATTCCTCGTCACCCTGGCGCACGGCTGGGCCCAGAGGCTCCTTGGAGATGACTTCCGGCAGTACCACGTACTCATCCGGCGCGGCCAGCTTGATGCGTTGTGCATAGAGCTGGGACTGGTCGGAGGTCAGTACGTCGCAACGACCGGACTCAAGCGACTTGGCGCTCTCGTCGGAGGTGTCGTAGGTGATGGGGGTGTACTTCAGGTTGTTGGCGCGGAAGTAGTCGGACAGGTTCAGCTCGGTAGTGGTGCCGGCCTGGATGCAGACGGTGGCGCCATCGAGTTCCTTGGCGCTGGAAACGCCGAGCTTCTTGTTCACCAGGAAGCCCTGGCCGTCGTAGTAGGTCACGCCGGTGAAGTTCAGGCCCAGAGCCGCATCGCGGGAGCTGGTCCAGGTGCTGTTGCGGGAAAGTACGTCCACTTCGCCGGACTGCAGCGCGGTGAAACGCTCCTTGGCGGTGAGCGGGCTGTACTTGACCTTGTTGGCGTCGCCGAACACAGCGGCCGCAACGGCGCGGCAGACATCGACGTCAATGCCCTTGTAGGCGCCCTTGCTGTCGGCATAGGAGAAGCCCGGGAGGCCATCGCTGATGCCGCATTGCACGAAGCCTTTTTTCTTCACTGCGTCCAGGGTAGCGCCTGCCTGTGCGAATCCGCTGACACCGAGAACGGTTGCCGCGGTCAGCACGGCCAGGGTGGATTTCACCATCTTCATTAAAACCTCCAGTTGCTTTTATTGGTGTTGGAGTCTCGGTCCCACCGCCGTACCCTCGTGAGGCAGGTTCAACCTTTCATGCACTGGAAAAGGTCAACCGGGGTGTCGGACCTAAGGAAGGAGTCTAGTTGGCGCTGCTCCGCTCGCCACCAGACGCTTCCTCGCCCATTGGTCAAATGGGCTGGAGACGGATTGCGCCCACCCCGACGCCACGA
Source organism: Pseudomonas sp. D(2018) (assembly GCF_005502555.1). Taxonomy (NCBI): domain Bacteria; kingdom Pseudomonadati; phylum Pseudomonadota; class Gammaproteobacteria; order Pseudomonadales; family Pseudomonadaceae; genus Pseudomonas; species Pseudomonas sp. D(2018). The sequence goes on along the minus strand of NZ_SCOK01000036.1, from coordinate 46,416 downwards.
ATGTCGCCAGATGACCGCCTGCAAGGCTTCGGCCGGAGCCGCTGCCCAACCCGTTGCACGCCGGGCAAGTGTTACCTTGCCGCGGGCATGTTTCAGTCTGCAGCTAGATAGCAAAGGCCGTACCAGCAAGATGCCAGTAGGACTATTCCGATAGGTCAATAGGTAAAGTTTTAGCCTTGCGACATATATTTCAGTTATCAAACCACCCTGTCTGATGCATTCGCCCCACAACTGTGCAGATGCACCACAACGGAGCCACACATGAGCGACACATTGATCCTTGAGCCCACACATCGCGCCGATGCCTGCGTCATCTGGCTCCACGGATTGGGTGCGGATCGCTATGACTTCCTGCCGGTGGCCGAGGCCCTGCAGGAAGTCCTGGGCACCACCCGCTTCGTGATGCCCCAGGCGCCGACCCGCGCGGTGACCATCAATGGCGGCTGGGCCATGCCGTCCTGGTACGACATCCTGGCCATGCGCCCCGAACGCGCCATCAATGAGGCCCAGCTGGAAGAATCGGCGGAGCAGGTGATGGCCCTGGTACAGGCGCAGATCGACGGCGGCATCGAGCCTCGCCGCATCCTCCTCGCCGGGTTCTCCCAAGGCGGCGCTGTGGTGCTGCACACCGCCTTCCTGCGCTGGCCGGATGAGCTGGGTGGCGTGCTGGCGCTGTCCACTTACGCGCCGACCTTCACTGACGAAATGAAACTGTCGGATACAAAACGACAACTGCCGGTCCTTTGCTTGCATGGCACTTTCGACGACGTGGTGCTGCCCGCGATGGGCCGCGCTGCCCACGATCGCCTGGCGGCCGCCGGCGTTCCCGTGGAGTGGCGCGACTATCCGATGGCCCATGAAGTGTTGCCGCAGCAGATTCGTGACATCGGCATCTGGTTGGTGGAACGACTGCACAGCTGATCCCAATCCAACAGAACAAGAACCGACCATGGCCCAGACCTCCGCTCCGCCTATCGCCAACCTGCGCGATATTGAAGACATCGAACGCCTTTCGCTGGAAGAACGCGGCATGCCGGACAGCACCTACGAGCTGATCCGTCGCAGTGCCGAACGCCACCCGCACAAACGCGCCATGACCTTCCTGCTGCAGGGCGACGCCGAGGAAGCGCCCTTCGAGCTGACCTATGCGGAACTGCTGGCGCGGGTCACCCAGGCTGCTAACGCCTTCCACCATCTGGGCGTGCGGCCGGGCAAGGCGGTGTCGTTCCTGTTGCCGAACCTGCCGCACACCCACTTCACCATTTGGGGCGGTGAAGCGGCCGGTGTGGTCAACGCCATCAACCCGCTGCTGGAGCCCGAGCACATCGCCGAGCTGATCCATGCCGCCGACTCCAAGGTGCTGGTGACCCTGGCTCCGTTTCCGGGCACCGATCTCTGGGACAAGGTTGCAGGGCTGCGCGAGCGCCTGCCGGAACTGGAGGCGATTGTCACCGTCGATCTCTCCAACCTGCTGCCGGAACCTCAGCGCAGCGCAATCAAGGCTCAGCGCGGCCCGCTGCCGGACGGCGTGCTGGACTTCGACGAGTTGCTCGACCGCTTCCCGGCCGACCATTTGCAAAGCGGCCGGGTGATCGCGCCGGAAGATGTCGCCTCCTACTTCCATACCGGCGGCACCACCGGTACGCCCAAGCTGGCGCCCCACAGTCATCGCAATGAAGTGGCCATGGCGATGATCCTCGCCTACGCCATCAACCTGGGAGAGGGCGACAACACCCTCTGTGGTTTGCCGCTGTTCCACGTCAATGGCGTGATGGTCACTGGCCTCGCGCCGTTCTTCGCCGGCGCCGAGATCCTCATCGCCACGCCCCAGGGTTATCGCAACGCGCGGCTGATCCAGAACTTCTGGAAGGTCATCGAGCGCTACCGGGTGAGCTTCTTCAGCGGCGTACCGACTATCTATGCCGGTCTCTTGCAGGTGCCCAGCGAGGGGCATGACCTGTCCAGCCTGCGTTATGCGCTGTGCGGTGCGGCGCCGATGCCGGTGGAGCTGATCCGCCAGTTCGAGGCCAAGACCGGCCTCAAGCTGATCGAAGGCTACGGCCTGACCGAAGCCACCTGCGGCACCTGTGGCAACCCTGCCCATGGCGAACGCCGGCCAGGCTCCATCGGCATGCGCATGCCTTACTGCCAGGTGAAGGTGGTGGTGCTGGACGAGCAGGGCAGCTACCTGCGAGATGCCGCGACTGACGAGATCGGTAACCTCTGCGTGCGTGGCGTGACCGTGTTCAAGGGCTACCTGCAGGCGAGCAAGAACAAGGACATCTGGGTCGATGGGGACTGGTTCAACACCGGCGACCTCGGCCGCATGGACGCCGATGGCTATATCTGGCTCACCGGCCGCAGCAAGGATCTGATCATTCGCGGCGGTCACAACATCGATCCGCAGATGATCGAAGAAGCCTTGCATCGACATCCGGCGGTGGCCATGGCGGCCGCCGTCGGCAAGCCGGACGACAAGGTCGGTGAACTGCCGGTGGCCTATGTGCAGCTAAAGCCCGGCACCCGTGCCAGCGAAGCCGAGCTGTTGGCACATGCGGCGCAACATGTGCCCGAGCGTGCAGCAGTGCCCAAGGATGTCTGGATTATCGACGCCATTCCGGTCACCGCCGTGGGCAAGACCTTCAAGCCGACGCTGCGTTTCGACGCCACCCGTCGAGTGCTGGAAGAGGTGCTGGGCGAAATCGCCCCGGGCGTTCGGGTGGAGGTGGTGAACGATGATCGCCACGGGCAGATCGCCGAGATCCACGTGCCGAATCTGGATTCGCAACTCCAGGAGCGGCTGGAGGCCCGCATGGCTGGCTTTTCGGTGAAGTTCCGGCTGATGGCCTGAAGCCATCTATACTGGCTGGCAACAGGCCGCCTTCCAGGGCGGCCTGTTGCGCTCCAAGTACCTGAATCGAGCGGCTCGCGCCGGATGCGTTACGCCTCCGGGTTTTGTGTGCGTGCAGAAATATGTTGCGAAATTGTGGCGAATATCAGGAATTGTCGCGTTCCTTACCGATATGACGCCGTCTGTCGGCCCAACTTTTGGCGGGCATTGCCAGCTAAAAGGTGCGGGAATACTGTCACGTGGAGTTAACACCTAAGACAGGGATCGTTAGCGGTGCCGTCCGCTTCGACTGCCATCCGAGGCTGTTGCAGCTATGAAGCATGTTCACTGGCAAGAAGACTTACACCTGCTGAGCCGACTGCGCCTGTTCCAGAACGTCGCCGCGAAAAGTCTCGAGCAGCTACTGAAGGAATTCCGCGCCTGCGATCTGGAGGCGGGTGAAGTGGTGCTGTCTCCGTTCAATCGCAACCAGTACCTCTACCTGGTAGTGAGCGGCCGGCTGAAGGTTTACCTCGGGTCCCTGGACAACAACCCGGTGAGCAACATCGAACCGGGCGAATGCGCCGGTGAGATCAGCTTCATCGACAACGAGCATCCTTCGGCTTACGTGGTGGCTTGCGAGCCCACGACCGCGCTGCGCCTGCATCGGCAATCCCTGGTCAGTCTGTTCCAGCAATCGCCGCAGTTGATGCAGAACCTGCTGGAAGTGCTTTGCGACCGTGTGCGCCGGGGCAATCGGATCATTCTCGATACCGAGCAGAATGCCAAGATCGACACCCTCACCGGACTGTTCAATCGGCGCTGGCTGGAACAGATCTATCAGCGTGAAAGCACCCGTTGCGCTTTCAACGAGCAACCGCTGTCGATGCTCATGCTCGATGTCGACCACTTCAAGGCCTACAACGACCGCCATGGTCATCTGGCCGGCGACTACGCGCTCTGCCTGGTGTCCCACACCTTGCGTAGCCAACTGCGTCCCAAGGACAGCATGGCGCGTTACGGGGGGGAGGAGTTCGTCATCCTGTTGCCGGAAATGAGCTGCGAAGAGGCCCGCACCATCGGTGAGCGACTGCGTTCCAGCCTGGAGCAGATTCCTTCCTTCTATTCACCACTGGGGGTGCTGCCCGGCGTGACGGTCTCCATCGGCCTGGCCGAAATGCGCCAGCCGGACAGCCTGCAAGGCTTGATCGCCCGAGCCGACACGGCGCTCTATAAGGCCAAGCAGGATGGACGAAACCGCCTGAACGGTTAGTAACCCCGGCAGTTGCAGGGGCGAATTCATTCGCCAAGCAGGCCCCCCTGGGCAGCCGCGCTGCCCCAAGCGAATGAGTTCGCTGCCACAAAAGAGCATTTGCCTACATTTCCGCTTCGTTCAAACGTCTGTTTGCTAGAGTCCGTTCACTACAAAAGACAGCCGGGAAGCTGGACATGCGCAAACTCCTGATCGCTTTGCTACTGCTGGTGGCCGTTGGCCTGGGGATTTTCTTCTACCTGCCGGGGTTCCTCGACCGTGAGATGAACACGGTGGCTGCACCGCCGCCCTATCACGCCTCGGACGAGGCCGAGAGCCTGCACAAGACCCTGTTCGTCGCGGACCTGCACGACGACGCCCTGCTGTGGAACCGCAACCTGCTGGACCGTCATGACTTCGGCCACAGTGACCTGCCGCGCCTGCTCGAAGGCCATGTCGGCCTGCAGGTGTTCTCCACCGTCACCAAGACCCCGCGTGGCCTCAACTACGAGCGCAATGGTTCGGACACCGACGACATCACCCTGTTGGTCATGGCCCAGCGCTGGCCCCGTGCGACCTGGACCAGCCTGCTTGAGCGCGCCCTCTATCAAGGCAAGAAGCTCGAGGAAGCCGCCGCCGGCAGCCAGGGCAAGCTGACCCTGGTGCGCAGCCGCGACGATTTCGCCAAGTACCTCGCAGCCTGGGAGAAGGACCCGAACCAGGTTGCCGCCCTCCTCGCTACCGAGGGCCTGCACCCTCTGGAGGGCAAGCTGGAGAACGTTGACCGGATGTACGACGCGGGCTTCCGCATCATGGGGCTGACCCATTTCTTCGATAACGAAGTAGGCGGCTCCGCCCACGGCCTGGAGAAGGGCGGCCTGACGCCCTTCGGTCGTCGGGTGATTGCCCACCTGGAAGAGAAGAAGATGCTGGTGGACCTCGCCCACGCTTCACGCGCACTGATCGACGATGTGCTGAGCATGGCCGAGCGTCCGGTGCTGGTATCCCACACCGGCGTCGAAGGGACCTGCCCGGGCACCCGCAACCTGAGCGATACCCATGTCCAGCGGATTGCCGCCACCGGCGGGGTCATCGGCATCGGCTACTGGGACACCGCCGTCTGTGAAACCTCGGTCAAGGCCATCGTCAAAGCCATCCGCTACGTTGCCGACAAGGTGGGTGTGGCCCATGTGGCGCTGGGTTCTGACTTCGATGGCGCGGTCCATACGCCTTTCGACACCAGCGGCCTGGCGCAATTGACCCAGGGGCTCAAGGAAGCCGGTTTCAACGAGGCGGAGATCGCCGCCATCATGGGCGGAAACGTGCGCAGATTGCTTCTGGAGACCCTTCCTTAGTCCAAGTCAAGCCCTCGAATGCCCGCGGCTCTTCGCCCTGCGGGCATCTTGCTTTACACTGGCGGCCGTTCATTCCTTAATCAATCGACGAGACCACCGTGCTCAAAGCACTCAAGAAGATATTCAGCAAGGGCGAAGAGCCCCAATCCGGCCCCGCCCCCGTTGTACCCGCCCACGCCCATGCCGAGAAGGAAGAGCGTCCGGCCAAACCGAAGAAAGCGCCTCGCGAAGCAGGCGAAAAGGCCGAAGGCTCCAGCGAACGCCCGCCGCGTAGCGAGAAGAAACCCCGCAGCGACAAGCCCAAATCCGACAAGCCGCGCCGAGAGCGTCCGGCCAAGGCTGCCGCCCCGGCAGACAATTGGAAGCTCGAAGACTTCGCGGTGGAGCCCCTGGAAGGCAAGACCCGTTTCCACGACTTCAACCTCGATCCGCGGCTGATGCATGCCATCCATGATCTGGGCTTCCCCTACTGCACCCCGATCCAGGCCCAGGTACTGGGCTTCACCCTCAAGGGCCAGGACGCCATCGGCCGCGCCCAGACCGGCACCGGCAAGACCGCCGCCTTCCTCATTTCCATCATCACCCAGCTGCTGCAAACCCCGCCGCCGAAAGAGCGCTACATGGGCGAGCCGCGCGCACTGATCATCGCGCCGACCCGCGAGCTGGTGGTACAGATCGCCAAGGACGCCCAGGCCCTCACCAAGTACAGCGGCCTCAGTGTGATGAGCTTCGTCGGTGGCATGGACTTCGACAAACAGCTCAAACAACTGGAATCGCGCTTCTGCGACATCCTGGTTGCCACCCCCGGCCGTTTGCTGGACTTCAACCAGCGCGGCGAGGTGCACCTGGACATGGTCGAGGTGATGGTGCTGGACGAAGCCGACCGCATGCTGGACATGGGCTTTATCCCGCAGGTACGCCAGATCATCCGGCAGACCCCGTTCAAGGGGGAGCGTCAGACCCTGCTGTTCTCCGCCACCTTCACCGAAGACGTGATGAACCTGGCCAAGCAATGGACCGTCGATCCGGCCATCGTCGAGATCGAGCCGGAGAACGTTGCCAGCGAAACCGTTGAGCAGCATGTCTATGCCGTAGCCGGAAGCGACAAGTACAAGCTGCTCTACAACCTGATCGCCCAGAACGACTGGACCCGGGTAATGGTCTTCGCCAACCGCAAGGACGAAGTGCGCCGTATTGAGGAACGTCTGACCAAGGACGGCATCAGCGCCGCCCAGATGTCCGGCGACGTGCCCCAGCATAAGCGCATCAGGACCCTCGAAGGCTTCCGTGAAGGAAAGATCCGCGTGCTGGTGGCGACCGATGTCGCCGGTCGTGGGATTCACATCGATGGCATCAGCCACGTGATCAACTTCACCCTGCCGGAAGACCCGGACGACTACGTCCACCGCATCGGCCGTACCGGTCGCGCTGGCGCCAGCGGCACCTCCATCAGCTTCGCTGGTGAGGACGATGCTTTCGCCCTGCCGCCGATCGAGGAGCTGCTGGGTCGCAAGATCAATTGCGAAATGCCCCCGACCGAACTGCTCAAGTCGGTACCGCGCAAGCATCACTGAGGTTTGGCGGAATGAGAAAAGGCGAAGCGAAGGCTTCGCCTTTTTTGTTTGCACGGCGGGAAGGGGAGACCTGCGGTCTCCTTGGCGAATGAATTAATTCGCCCCTTCTACAGCGCTCCAGCCTTCTTCCACGCCAGGTAGCGGCTCACCAGTTGCGGCCCCAGCTCGCTGGGGCGGGCGTCCAGCACAGGTACGCCGTGGGCGGCCAGGCGTTCATGGAGGCTGTTTCGGGCATTGAGATAGTCCACCGTGCCGCAATAGGCGAGGGCGTCATCGAAGCCCTGCACCGGCGTGTGGCGCAAGCTGTCGAGGACCTCCTCGCGCAGGCTGACCACCAGTAGGCGGTGTTGTCGGCCAAGGCGTTTTACCGCGCTGAACAGCTCGGCATCGTCTTCATCGCGCAGGTTGCTCACCAGCACCACCAGGGCGCGCCGGCGTTGGCGCGCCAGAAGCGCTTCCGCAGCGGCGCTGTAGTCGGCCGGACGCAGGGTGCTGTCCAGGTCGTAGACGCCGTTGAGCAGCACATTCAGCTGTGCTGGGCCCTTCACCGGCGCCACGAAGCGGTCGTGCTCCGCAGCGAAGGTGCTCAGACCCACCGCATCCCCCTGGCGCAAGGCCACATAGCTGAGTAGCAGGCTGGCATTGAGCGCATGGTCGAAGTGGGACAGATCGCCGTCCTGGCTGCGCATGCGACGGCCACAGTCGAGGAGGAAGACGATCTGTTGGTCGCGCTCGTCCTGGTACTCGCGAGCGATGGGCGTGCGTTTGCGTGCGGTGGCTTTCCAGTCGATCTGGCGCAGGGTGTCGCCGTCACGGAACTCCCGCAGCTGATGGAATTCCAGGCCGAGCCCACGGCGTGGCCGCTGGCGCACGCCCAGTTGGCTGAGCCAGTCGTCCACCGCTTTCAGCTGGGCACCGTAGAGACGTGCGAAGTCCGGATAGACGCGCGCTTCGCCACGGAGGTCGAGCACCCGTTTGTGGCGCCACAGGCCCAGCGGGCTGGGTAGCTGGACTTCGCAAGCCGGGAAGTGGAAGTGGCCACGCTTGAGCGGACGTACTCGATAGCCGAACTCGGTGTGTTCGCCGGGGTGCAGGGCCACCTGCTGTGGCAAGGGTTCGAACTCCATGGTCGCCGGCACCTGGTCGAAAACTTCGACCATCAGGGGGCGGCCGTAGCCATGGTGCAGGGTCAGTCGGACTTCACTCCAGCGGCCCAGTGCCAGGTTCCCCGGCAGTGCCCGTTCCAGGTTTGGCGACGGCAGGCGGCGCAACCAGACGGCGTCGAGCGTGCCGAGCAGCGCCAGGGCACAGAGCAGGCCCCACCAGAGCGGCTGCAACTGCGCCGGCAGGCCTATTCCCAGGACTGGCAAGGCGCCGAGCAACAGGGCCAGACCGAAGAGTCCGGCTACCAGCGCGAGCAATGCGCGGGAAGGCTTCATAGACGCGGCGCCGGCACCTGATCGAGGAGTTGCTGGAGTACCTGGTCCACCGAGAGGCCTTCTATATCCAGTTCCGGCGAGAGACGCACGCGGTGACGCAGTACCGCCAGGGCGCAGCCCTTGACGTCATCCGGCAACACGAAATCGCCGCCACGCAGGAGGGCACGGGCGCGACCGCCACGGACCAGAGCGATGGACGCACGTGGTCCGGCCCCCATCGCCAGGCCCGGCCAGCTACGGGTAGCGCGGGCCAGGCGCACTGCGTAATCGAGGACCTGGTCGTCCACCGGCAGTTCGCTGGCGATTTTCTGCAGGGCCATCACATCGCGGGCCTGGAGGAGGGTGCGCAGCGGCGCCACTTCGAGCATGTCGGCGCGGGCAGAGCGGGTGACCTGGCGTACCAGGTTGAGTTCTTCGTCCGCAGCCGGGTAGTCCATGCGCAGCTTGAGCATGAATCGGTCGAGCTCGGCTTCCGGCAGGGGATAGGTGCCTTCCTGCTCGATGGGGTTCTGCGTCGCCAGCACCAGGAACGGCTGTGGCACCGGCAAGGCGCGCCCTTCAAGGGTCACCTGGCGCTCCTGCATCACTTCCAGCAGGGCGGCTTGGGTCTTGGCCGGGGCGCGGTTGATCTCGTCCGCCAGCAGCAGGTTGGTGAACACCGGGCCTTTGCGCAGCTTGAACTGCTCGCTCTGCATGTCGTACACGGCGTGGCCGGTAACGTCGCTGGGCATCAGGTCGGGGGTGAACTGGATGCGCGAGAATTCGCCGCCGAAGCAGCGGGCCAAGGCACGTACCAGCAGGGTCTTGCCGAGCCCGGGCACGCCTTCCACCAACACGTGACCGCCAGCCAGCAAGGCGGTGAGTACGTCTTCGATCACGGCGACCTGGCCAACCACGGCCTTCTGCAGTTCCAGGCGCAGGGCTTGGGCCAACTGGCTGGCCCGCTGGCGCTGGGTGGCGACCGAGGCCGCGTTGGCGCCGGCAGCTTCGGATTGCGACGGGTCGGAAATCTGTTCGCTCATAGGGCATTCCTGAGGGTTTGCAGGTGGGCGACCTGGCGGATGAAGTCGTTGGCGTTGAGCCGTTGCTTGGGCAGCGGCCGCATAGCCTGGCTGATGGCGCTGGGCGGCAGACGGGTCAGGCGGCCCAGCACCTGCCACTGCTCGGCCACGGGAAGTCGTTCGAAACCGGGGTGGCGATGCCGTGCGCGGCGCTGGATATCCCGTTGCAGGCCTTGTAGCAGGCTGGCTTGGCCACTGCGGCGGAGCAGGAAGTCGGCGCTGCCGCGCAGGTGTTCTTCGAGTTGCCGGCGTGCCCGGTTGGCTGGTGCCATCAGCGGACCCTGGCGCTGGCCGACATGCCAGAGCACGAGGACGATGAGCAGCACCAGGGCCACCAGGGCCTCGGGGAAGTTCTGCCCGAGCAGGGTGCCGAGGCTGTCGCGCTCGGCGCGGTACAGCAGGGTGACGGCGCTGTCCTGCGTGAGGTACCAGAGGAGCCAGGCGTTGTCGTATTCGATGATGTCGCGGTTCTGCCAGATCCAGCCGTCGGTGAGGACTGTGATCAGTCCGTCGCCGTGGTTCAGTTGCAGCATGTGCGTGGCCTTGGCGCTGTTGGCCCAGGCGTGGGCTCGGTTCTGGCTGTCGTAAAGGTGGAAGTCCGGATCGAAGTTGGCGTAGGCAGGGGCCTGTTCATTTTCAAGGTAGAGCTTGGTCAGCTCGGGGAAGGGGTCTTCCTCGGTCGGGGCCTGCTCGTCCTGCGTGGCCGCGGCGTCCATCGCCTGTGCTTCGGCCTCGCGCTCCTCCGGCTCACCTGGCTCGGTGCTTTTGTCTTCATCCAGGTCCTTGGTCTCGTACTGCTGGACGCCCAGGCGGTCGGCCAGCAGGTCGCCGCTCTTGCCATCCTCTTCTTCATAGAGGCGTTCGGCGATGAACAGCAGGTGGCCGCCTTTGTTCGCCCACTCCAGCAGGCGGTTGGCCTGACGAGGCGTCATGCGCGAACGACTGCCGAGCAAGAGCAGGCTGTGGCCCGCGCTGGGCAGGCCGTCGAGCACGTCGAGTCCGTCGGCACGGGTCACTTGCAGGCCCTGCTTGCGCAGGAAATGTTCGGCGGCGAGATAGGGATTGCCCAGCACTTCGGGCGCTGGGCCGTGTTCGACGGTGTCCTGGTAGGGCTGCAGGCGACCAGCGATGTAGATCGCCGCCAGCCCAAGCAGCAGGAACAGGCCGGCACCGATGAGGAAGCGCGGACGCAGGTTCACGACACGGCTCCCGTGACGAACAGACGCCGCCAACCATCGCAGAGGCCCTGGCGCTGCTCGGCGGCAGGTAGGCGGTGGCCGTAGGCGAGGTTCTGCCAGTGGCCGGTGAGGGTCTGGCTGTAGCCTTCCAGTTCGGTGTTATCCAGGCGATGCACCAGTTGCAGCACTTCACCTTCGGTGTGGGACTGCTTGAGCGGCAGGCGAAAGTCGTGCAACAGGCGGCTGAGCAGGGCCCGGTAGAGCAGGCCGAGGGCTTCGCGGGGCTGGCTGGCCCAGAGGCGTTCGACTTCTCCGGCGACATCGTCGGGCAGACTTTCCGGCGCCAGCTCCAGGCCGAACAGCACCGACGGCGCCTCGCGTCGACGGCGCTGCGGCAGACCCAGGCGGCTTGCGAAGGCGGCGAGCCAGTCGCGGTAACGCCAGAGCAGCAAGCCCAACAGACTGATCAGCAGGCCCCAGAGCAACACCTTGATCACCAGGGCCACGGTATCCAGGCTCTTGGCGTACTCGGCCAGCTTGAGCAGGTTGCGAATGAATTCAGCCCAGCCTTCCATGTCTTCAGGCTTCACATCCTGGTCGGGGTTTTCCTCGCCCAGGCGCCAGCGGGTAACGGTTTCGCGGTTCTGGAAGGGCGGGGCGTCGAGCAGGGCGGTGATGCTGTCCTTCGCCGCCTTGCCGGTCAGGGACTGGTGAGTGAGGCGTTCGGCATCGGGGCCGTCGAGGAATGCCTGGGGTGCGAGGCAAAGGGTCGGGGCATCGTCTGCCATGGCGGGTTGCGGCAATTGGGTCAACAGCAGGCCCACGCCCAGCAGCAAGGCATAGGCGGTGCCGGTCAGGCGCTGGCGTAGTCGGCGGAACTGCAGCTCGATGTCCCAGCCTTCCAGGGAGGTGCGGCGGTTCAGGTAAAGGGTAAAGCCACAGGCAACGTACACCGGCCCCCAGGCCATCAGCACCAGGACGTAGAGGCTATTGGATAGATGCTCCAGCCAGAGCCATTCGCCGGAGGCCATTTCCAAGAGCTTCTGCCAGTCCCAGTTGATTGCCACCTGCTGGGGCAGCATCAGGTAGAGCAGTGTGACCAAGCCGAACCAGAGCGCTGACTCCAGGTGCACGCCGATCACTGTCAGCCAGGTGGCGCCGCCCGCATCGCGCTGGCCCAGTACCACCAGGCGCTGGCTGCGGGCCTGCCCGGAAAGTCCTTCGAGTTGCAGTACCGGCAAGTCGAAACTGCGGGTGGTGCTGAGGCGGCGCCAGGTGAGGCTGGCGAGCAACTGGGGCTTGAGTAGGCGCGGATAGGCGCGCAGGGCTTCTTTGAGCGTGGGCGTATCGCCGAACAGGGCGCGGGAGAGGATGTACAGCGGCAGGCGTTCGTAGGCCGGCTTGAGCAGCCAGAACAGGAAGACGGACAGCCCCGGGTAGTTCCAGCAGATCAGGGTGAGCAGGCCGAACACCGGCAAGGTGATGAGGGCCCAGCTGGCCATCAGCAGGCCGGCGTGACGGCGGGCCAGCAACACGCCAAGGTCCATGGCTTCCCAGGCGCTGCGCGGGCGAATGGCGACGCTGGCATCAGTCAGGCGCATGCGCCCTCCTGCCGACCAGGCCGAAGTAGAGGCCTACGAGCAGCCAGAGGCCGGCGCCCACCAGGTATTTGACCTGGGGCTCCACCAGGGTCATGGAGGACCAGTAGGCTTCGACGAAGGCGGCGATCACCAGCAGCAGGATCACCCCGGCCACCAGTTGCACGCTGCGTCCGGCGGCCAGGCGCAGGGCTTCGCCACGGGGCAGGCGGCCGGGGGCGAGCAGGGCCCAGCCCAGCTGCAGGCCGGCGGCGCCCGCGAAGGCAATGGCGGTGAGTTCGAAGGCGCCGTGGCCGATGACGAATGACCAGAAGGTTTCACCGAAGCCGATCTGGGTCAGATGGCCGGCCACCGCGCCGATGTGCAGGCCGTTGAACAGCAGGAAGAACAGGCTGCCGACACCAAAGAGCAGGCCTCCGGCGTAAGTCTGAAAGGCGATGCCGATGTTGTTCATGATGTAGTGGCCGAACATCATCCAGTCATCCCCCGAGTCTCGCTCGCTCATGGGGCCGATGCGTCGGGCGTCAGGGTCATACATGGACTCCATCGACGACACCTGTTCCGGGTCCAGCACGCTGTAGACCAGGTCAGGCCAGTTATGCACCAGCACGCCCATGAGCAGCAGGCTGCCGTAGAACAGCAGGCTGGCGGCGGCGACGCTGCGCCACTGGCTGCGTACCAGGCGCGGGAAGCCGCCGAGAAGAAAGCCCAGCAGGCGCGCGCCGAGGTGGCTGCGATGGCGGTAGAACTGCTGATGGCCGCGCATGGCCAGCTGCTGCAAGTGCTCCACCAGATGGCTGCTGTAGCCGCGCTCCTGCGAGAGCGCCAGGTGCTGGCAGAGCTGCCGGTAGTCGGCGGAGAAGGTCGCACAGGCCTGCGCATCGGCCTTGCCGCGTTCGAGGCGATCGAGCAGTTCGGCGAAGGCTTTCCAGCTTGCCTGGTGCTGGCGTTCGAAGAGGTTCTGTTTCATGGCGAGTTCGCCCCCAACAGGCCACGGGCGATGCCGTTTATACGCGTTTGCGCCTGTTCCGGTGGCACTTCCAGCGGCTCGGCCAGGATGCCGGCGAGTTCGGCGCGACGGGCCGGCGACAGGCTGGCCTGGCGCTCGGCGAAGCTGAGCAGGGCGCGCTGGTCGGCCAGGCTCAGGGGGAAGGGCGTGCGCTCCGGCTCGGCATCCGGCAGTTCAGGACGCTGGGGCTTTTCGTCGCGGTAGACCACCAGGCTGCCGGCGGCGATGTCGCCCAGGCGCTTGAAGGTCGGGTGCAGCAGGCAACTGAGGGCGCCCAGGGTGTAGGCGAAGGGCAGCATATCGACGAAGCGCAGCAGATTGCGCACCAGCGAGGCGGACCAGCCAATGGGCGTGCCGTCGTCATGCACCACCCGCAGGCCCATCACGTGCTTGCCCGGCGAGCGGCCCTGGTTGAGCACCTCGAACAGCACCATGTACCACCAGTTGAGCAGGAACATAAGGATCAGCCCGAGACCTATGCCGAACTGCCCGAGCAGGGCCAGGGCGATGAACAACACAAGCATGATGGCACCGCGGATCGCCAGGTCGATGGCATAGGCCAGCGCGCGGGGTAACAGGCCGGCGGGACGCAGGACCAGGTCAATGCCTTCCGGTGTCTCTACCTGGTAGCGGGTGTCCAGCGGCAGGGCCTGGGGCTCGGCAGGATGGGAACTGGATCGGGTTGCGGGCATCGGCTGGGCGCCAAGGGGAAAGCCCGATGCTAGCGACCGGCCGGTATCCAGGCAACCTGGCAGGAAGGACTCAACCTGCATGCTGTGAAGGGTGTGGGATATTCGACGAGGCAGAGTGTGCGCGAGGTGCGCAAGGCACAGGCATGGGGGCAGTCCTTGTCGGGGGTCGATCATCCAGTGGCGGCGATTCTAGGCCCGCCATATTCCGGCCAGCAAGCGGGCTGATGGCGAAATTTCCCAGCCTGTTCGGCGCCATTGCCTGACCCGCCCCGGTGTTAGACTGACCCGCTCACGAACAAGGGGGACGCCGTGACATCCAGCATCTTCTGGCACGACTACGAAACCACCGGTATCAACCCGCGCTGCGACCGTCCGCTGCAGGTTGCCGGCATTCGCACGGACGAGGCGCTCAACGAGATCGGTGAGCCGATCAACCTCTACTGCAAGCCCAGCGACGACATCCTGCCTCATCCGGCAGCTTGCCTGGTCACTGGCATCCTGCCCGGTACCCTGGCGGAGAAGGGGCTGGGTGAGGCCGAGTTCATGCATCGGGTGCATGCCGAACTGGCGCTACCAGGCACCTGTGGCGCCGGCTACAACACCTTGCGCTTCGACGATGAGGTCACTCGCTACAGCCTCTACCGCAATTTCTACGACCCCTATGCCCGCGAATGGCAAGGCGGCAACAGTCGCTGGGACCTGATCGACGTGGTTCGCACCGCCTACGCGCTGCGTCCTGAAGGTATCGAGTGGCCTCAGCAGGACGGCCGTGTCAGCCTGCGCCTGGAGCTGCTCACCGCCGCCAACGGTATCGATCACGGCCAGGCTCACGATGCGCTGTCCGATGTGCGTGCGACCATCGCCCTGGCGCGCCTGCTGCGGGAGCGTCAGCCGAGGTTGTTCGACTATCTCTATCAACTGCGCAGCAAGCACAAGGTGCAGGAGCAGGTGCGCCTGTTGCAGCCCCTGGTGCATATCTCCGGGCGCTTTGCCGGCGAACGCCATTACCTGGCGGTCGTCCTGCCGCTGGCCTGGCATCCGCGCAACCGCAATGCCTTGATCGTGCTGGACCTGCAAGCTGATCCTGCGCCGCTGCTGGAGCTCGACGGGGAGGCTCTGCAAAAGCGTCTGTACACCCGACGTGACGCGTTGGCGGAAGGTGAGTTGCCCGTGCCGCTGAAGCTGCTGCATATCAACCGTTGTCCGGTGGTAGCACCGCTGGCGGTGCTGCGAGAAACCGATCGCCAGCGCCTGGGCGTCGACCTGGAACTCTGCCAGCGTCGTGCCGCGCAGCTCACCGAACTGGCCGCCATCTGGCAAGAGAAGTTGCCGGTTATTTATGCGGAGGAGGAGTTCACTTCGCTGGATGATCCTGAGCAGCAGTTGTACGGCGGATTTCTCGGCGACCGGGATCGTCGTCTCTGCGAACAAGTTCGACGTGCCGATCCGCAGCAATTGTCCCGGGAAAATTGGCCGTTCGACGACACGCGCCTGCCGGAGTTGCTGTTCCGTTACCGTGCGAGAAACTTCCCTGAAACTTTGTCGGAAACCGATCGATGGCGCTGGGAGGAGTTCTGCAGGAATCGGCTGAAGAGCCCGGAATTCGGGGCGCCAAATACCCTGGAGAGTTTTTTCGCGGCGCTGGATGAGTTCCAGGCCAAAGCCGAACCGTCGCAACAGACGGTGTTGCTGGAGTGGCGCCGATATGCCCTGGAACTGGGTCATCGCTATCGGTTGTGATAACCGGGCCAGGAACTTTCCGGGGTTTACCTGCGCCATAAAAAAACGCCAGCAGATGCTGGCGTTCTTTATTGCCGAGGGGCTTAGCCCAGGATGGTGGCCCAACCTTCAACGGCTTCGGCGCCCCACTTGGCTTTCCACTCTTTCAGAGTCTTGTGGTTGCCGCCTTTGGTTTCGATCACTTCACCCGTGTGCGGGTTCTTGTACTGCTTGACCTTGCGGGCGCGCTTGCTGCCAGTAGCACCGGCCTTTGCGGCGCGCGGAGCCTTGCTGGAGCGGGCATCCGGATCGAGCAGGGCAATGATGTCGCGCAGGGATTTCTGATATTCGCCCATCAGAGTGCGCAGTTTGCCTTCGAACTCCAGTTCTTTCTTCAGCTTGTCGTCCTGGGACAGGTTCTTCAGGCGCTCTTGGAGCTCCTTGATGGCTTCTTCCGTAGCCCGGTATTCGTTGATCAGCGACATGTCGGCGTCCCTTGTTGGAATCGTACGTTGACTTGCGATTGCGAAGTGTCAGCAATAATAGACAGCGATTATCTGTAAGTAAATAAGCGCGAAAACTTTTGTACGCATTGTTGTCGGCTTCTTCTTTGATACTAGTCCCGCTGCCGTTCTAATGCGTAATTGTGCTTCGGATACTCGCTATATCAGCGTCGGATGGTGCCCTTTAGTTGTGCGCTGTGTGTTGCTCCGCGATCAGCGGAATCCCCTTCAAAGCACGCGGTTACTGAAGTTTCTGCGCGCAGTAGCTAGAATGGCCGCCTTTGCGAAGTCTTTGGAGTGTTCCCTCATGCGCACATTTCGTCTGGTGATTGCCTGTCCGGACGGCGTCGGTATCGTAGCCAAGGTCAGTAACTTCCTGGCTACCTACAACGGCTGGATCACCGAGGCCAGCCATCATTCGGATAATCAGAGCGGCTGGTTCCTCATGCGCCATGAAATCCGTGCCGATTCCCTGCCTTTCGATCTGGATGGTTTCCGCCAGGCGTTCGCGCCGATCGCCCGTGAGTTCGCCATGGACTGGCGGGTGACCGATTCCGAAGTGAAAAAGCGTGTCGTGCTGATGGCCAGTCGTGAGTCCCATTGCCTGGCCGATCTGCTGCACCGCTGGCATAGCGGCGAGCTGGATTGCGAGATCCCCTGCGTGATCTCCAACCATGACGACCTGCGAAGCATGGTGGAGTGGCATGGCATTCCCTACGTCCACGTCCCGGTGGATCCGAAGAACAAGCAGCCGGCCTTCGACGAGGTTTCCCGCCTGGTGGAAGAGAATCGCGCCGATACCGTGGTGCTCGCCCGTTACATGCAGATCCTCCCGCCGGAGCTGTGCCAGCGTTACGCCCATCAGGTGATCAACATCCACCACAGCTTCCTGCCGTCCTTCGTTGGCGCCAAGCCCTACCACCAGGCGTCGTTGCGCGGGGTGAAGCTGATCGGCGCCACGTGCCACTACGTTACCGAGGAGCTGGATGCCGGCCCCATCATCGAGCAGGACGTGGTGCGCGTAACCCACCGCGACAGCGTCGAGGACATGGTTCGACTCGGCAAAGACGTGGAGAAGATGGTGCTGTCCCGTGGGCTACGCTATCACCTTGAAGACCGGGTGTTGGTGCACGATAACAAGACCGTCGTGTTCGACTGATCCCTTCGGCGGGCACCGCTCCGGTCAATTGGAACAGGAGCCCGCCCCATGCTCAGATCCATCAAGGTGCGCGACTACATGGCTCGCCACCTGGTGACCTTCAGGTCCGACACCGACCTCTTCCTGGCTATCGAACGCCTGCTGGAACATCACATTCCCGCCGCTCCGGTGGTGGATTCCCAGGGCCATCTCATCGGCATGATCTCGGAGGGCGATTGCCTGCGCGGCATTCTTTCCGGGGCCTATTACGAGGCCATTGGCGGCAACGTCAGCGGCTATATGTCCACCCAGGTGGAAACCATTTCTCCGGAAACCGATATCATCGATGTTTGCCAGCGCTTCCTGCGTGACAAACGCCGTTGTTTCCCTGTGGTGGAGGAGGGTGTGCTGGTCGGCCAGATCAGTCGCCGCGATGTGCTGCGAGCCGTAAAAGCCTTTGCCCAACACGATTCCGGGCAACCGCCGGAAGTCTGAGGAACGCCCATGACCGATCCACGCGACCGCGCTACATCCACGCCGCCGCCCACATTGGGCGAAGGCTGCGTACGGCGTTATGACCCGGATGAGCTGAGTGAGGACAACGGCACCGAGTTTCCCGGGGCTGCCGAGCTGTGGCGAAAAGTGCAGGAAGAGGAAGAAAAGAAGAAGGCGCCTTAGGCGCCTTCTCTGTAGTGGGATGGCAGGGCGTCGATCTAGATCCGGAAACTCCCCACCAGATGCTGCAAGCGTGCTGCCTGCTGATCCAGATCGGCACAGGCACGCAGCGTGGCCTGGAGGTTTTCCACGCCTTCCTGGTTGAGGGTGTTGATCTCGGTGATGTCCATGTTCAGCGAGTCGACCACGGCGGTCTGTTCTTCGGTGGCGGTGGCCACCGACTGGTTCATGCCGTCGATCTCGCCGATGCGCTGGGTCACGCTGCCCAGGCGCTGGCCGGCCTGGTTGGCGATCTCCACGCTCTGCTCGCTGTAGCGCTGGCTCTCGGTCATGGTGCTGACCGCCTCGCGGGCGCCGACTTGCAGCTCCTCGATCATCTGCTGGATTTCCTGGGCCGACTCCTGGGTGCGGTGGGCCAGGTTGCGCACTTCATCCGCCACGACGGCGAAACCACGGCCTGCCTCGCCGGCACGGGCGGCTTCGATGGCGGCGTTGAGCGCCAGCAGGTTGGTCTGTTCGGAGATGCCTTTGATCACTTCGAGGATCTGGCCGATGTTCACCGTCTTGCTGTTCAGCGTCTCGATGTTGCCGCAGGAAGCGCGGATCTTCCCGGACAACTCATTCATCGCCTGGATGGTGCGCTCGACCACCTGACGGCCGTCCTCGGCCAGGGTGCGGGCGGAGGAAGCCTGGTGCGAGGCGTCGGCGGCGTTGCGGGCGATTTCCTGGGCGGCAGCGCCCAGTTCGTTGATCGCCGCGGCGACGCTGTTGGTGCGGTTGGCCTGTTCGTCGGAGTTGCTCATGGACGAGTTGGAGGCGTTCAGCACCAGCTTGGCCACCTGGTTCACGTGGTTGGTGGCCGAAGACACTTCGCGGATGGAACCGTGGATACGCTCGAGGAAGCGGTTGAAGGCACTGGCCAGTTCACCGAACTCGTCCTGCGCATGAATCGCCAGGCGGCGAGTCAGGTCGCCTTCACCCTGGGCGATGTCCTGCATGGCGCGACCCATGATGTGCAGTGGCTGCATCAGTACCCGGATCAACATGCCCAGCAACAGGATGATGATCACCACGGCAATCACCGTTGCGATGATGGCCGAGGCGCGGAACTCGCTGAGCATCCCGAAGGCCTTGTCCTTGTCCACCGACACGCCGATGTACCAGTTCACCGAAGGCAGGCCCTTGACCGGGGCGAAAGTCAGGATGCGGGTGACGCCTTCCACCTCCACTTCGCTGAAGCCGGCATTGATGGCCGGTGTGTTCTGCGGATAGATCTCCCGCAGATTCTTCATCACCATGTCCTTGTTCGGGTGCACCAGGACCTTGCCGTCTGAGCTCACCAGGAAGGCATAGCCCATGCCGTCGAAGTCCAGGGCGTTGATGATCTGCACCAGGGTTTGCAGGCTCAGGTCGCCGCCGGCCACGCCGAGGGACTGCACCGGCGTGGCGATGGTCATGATCAGCTGGCCGGTGGCTGCATCGACATAGGGTTCGGTGAGGGTGGTGCCGCCGGCGCTCTTGGCGCCCTGATACCAGGGTCGGGTGCGCGGGTCGTAGCCGTCGGGCATTGCGCTGTCCGGGCGCATGGTGAATTGCCCGTCCTGGGTGCCGAAGTACGTGAAGGCGAAGGTGGAGCTCAATGCCCGTTGTTGCAACAGGGTCGGTACGGCGTCAGGCGAAGGGTTGGCGGCCAGGGATTCGGCCACGCTTTCCACCAGCAGAATCCGGCCCGAAAGCCAGTTCTGGATATTACTGGCGGTGACATCGCCCATTTCCTGCAGATAGTTTTCCAGGTCGTTACGGATCGCATTCCTTTGCAAGTAATCGTTGTACAGGGTGAACAGCGAGAAAGCCGCAATTACCACCAGCGAGGCGGCAAGCAGAATCTTGTGGCTGAACCTCAGGTTTTTGATCATGTTTGCTTGCGTCCGGTTAGGTCAGGCACCAGTCTTTATGGCACGTGAGTGCAGAAAAACTGAGTAGAAACGTCGGTTTATATATCGGCGCGAACCAATAAAAGCTTTAACCGAGGAAGGCAAAATGCCCGAGCAACGTTCCCTGATTCTTGGCGCTGACCCAGAGGGCAATGCCGTTTCCCAGGCCATGAAGTTGGCCAACCGGCACGGCCTCATCGCCGGCGCCACCGGCACCGGCAAGACAGTGACCCTGCAGCGGTTGGCCGAAGTGTTCAGCGACGCCGGCGTGGCCGTGTTCGCGGCAGACATCAAGGGCGACCTCTGCGGCCTCGGCGCCGTCGGCAATCCTCAGGGCAAGGTGGCCGAACGCATCGCCTCGATGCCCTGGTTGGGACACCAGCCCCAGGCGTATCCGGTCACACTTTGGGACGTCGCCGGGCAGTCCGGCCATCCGCTGCGCACCACGCTGAGCGAAATGGGGCCGCTGCTGCTCGGCAACCTGCTGGAGCTGACTGACAGTCAGCAGGCCGCACTCTATGCCGCCTTCCAGGTAGCCGACCGCGAAGGCCTGCTGTTGCTCGACCTCAAGGACCTCAAAGCCCTGCTCAACCACCTCAAGGATCATCCGGAGATGCTGGGCGAGGACCGCGCCCTGTTCGCCGGCGCATCCGCTCAGGCTCTTTTGCGACGCCTGGCCACCCTGGAGCAGCAGGGTGCCGAAGCGCTGTTCGGCGAGCCGGCGCTGCAGTTGGAGGACATCCTCCAGCCCGATCGCGATGGCCGCGGACGTATCCACCTGCTGGATGCCAGCCGCCTGGTCCACGAGGCGCCCAAGGTCTACGCCACTTTCCTGCTCTGGCTGCTGGCTGAACTCTTTGAGCAGTTGCCCGAGCGTGGTGATGCCGACAAGCCAGTGTTGGCGCTGTTCTTCGATGAGGCCCATTTGCTGTTCGCCGATACCCCGAAAGCCCTGCAGGAGCGCCTGGAACAGGTGGTGCGGTTGATTCGTTCCAAGGGCGTTGGCGTGTATTTCGTCACCCAGTCGCCCAGCGACTTGCCGGACGACGTACTGGCCCAGCTCGGCCTGCGTATCCAGCATGGCCTGCGCGCGTTCACCGCCAAGGAGCAGAAATCCCTGCGCGCCGTGGCTGATGGTTTCCGCCCGAATCCTGCGTTCGACACCCTGACCGTGCTCACCGAACTCGGTATCGGCGAGGCGCTGGTCGGCACCCTGGAAGAGAAGGGCACTCCGGCCATGGTCCAGCGCGTGGCCATTGCGCCGCCGCAGTCGCGCATCGGCCCGCTGAACGACAGCGAGCGCGCCGTGCTGGTACGTGGCTCGCCCCAGGCTGGGCGTTACGACAAGCCAATCGATCGCGAGTCAGCTTACGAAATGCTCACCGCCCGCGCGGCACAAAGTCCGGAGGTTGAATCCGACAAGGGCGGCAAGACGCAGGCCAGTCAGCCCGGCATGGGTGACCTGGCCGGCGAGCTGCTGGGAACCTTCGCCAGTCAGGCGATGAAGACTGCGGTGCGCCAGGCAGCCAACCAGCTCGGACGGCAATTGGTTCGCGGCCTGATGGGCTCCCTGTTGGGTGGCAGCAAGCGCCGCTGAGTTGCGACTGCCTTTGTTGGGTCGATTTCAATCGACTTGCAGGCCGAAGGTCTGCCCTGAGGTTCACTCGGGGCCGCTTCGCTTCCCCTGGCGAATGAATGGGCTATGTCTGCTCTACGCGTGGCAAGCAGCTGCCTTGCCTGTAGGAGCTGGCTTGCCAGCGAATGGCCGCGTTTCGCTGGCAAGCCAGCTCCTACAAGGCTCTTGGCCCGATGGTAAATCTCTCGCAACAGCCAAACGAAGAAGGGCGCCCGTGGACGCCCTTCTTCATGTTCGTCCTGATCAGACGATAAAGGTGATGGCCACCCAGAACAGCGCGGCGGAGAGCAGGATCGTAGTGGGCAGGGTAAGCACCCAGGCCATCAGGATATTGCGCACCGTGCCACCTTGCAGGCCACTGCGGTTGGCAACCATGGTGCCGGCGACGCCGGAGGACAGCACATGGGTGGTGGACACCGGCAGGCTGTAGATGTTGGCCATGCCGATGGCGCAGGCGGCGGTGATCTGGGCGCTCATGCCCTGGGCATAGGTCATGCCCTGCTTGCCGATCTTCTCGCCGACGGTGCGCACCACGCGTTTCCAGCCAACCATGGTGCCGATGCCCAGTGCCAAGGCCACGGCCAGAATCACCCAGAACGGGGCGTACTCGGTGGTGGCGGTCAGGTCCTTGCGCAGCTTCTCCAGGTCGGCCTTTTCGCGAGCCGGCAGCTCAGAGAGCTTGCCCACCTTCTTGGCGGTGTCGTCCAGGCAGAGCAGGTAGCGGCGGACCTCGACGCGGGTGTCGTCGTTAAGGTCGTTGTAGTTGGCCACGCCATTGAGCTTCTGGAGCAGGGCGTTGATGGTCGGCTCTGTCTGCTTCGGATCGCAGCGATAGAGCTTCGGCATCTCGCTGCCATTGCTCTTGCCCAGGGCCAGCATCTCACCAAGGGTGTCGGTGTGACGCTGGTAGAACTGGCTCAGGTGAGTCGCCGCGTCGCGGGTACGCTCGATCTGGTAGGTGGTGCTATTGAGGTCCAGCACGAACTTGGCCGGAACGATACCAATCAGTACCAGCATGATCAGGCCGATGCCTTTCTGGCCATCGTTGGAACCGTGTACGAAGCTCACGGCCATGGCGGAAAGCACCAGGACCAGGCGGTTCCAGAAGGGCGGATGCTTCTTCTCGTCCAGCTCCTTACGGGTTTC
Organism: Pseudomonas sp. D(2018); assembly: GCF_005502555.1. Classification (NCBI taxonomy): domain Bacteria; kingdom Pseudomonadati; phylum Pseudomonadota; class Gammaproteobacteria; order Pseudomonadales; family Pseudomonadaceae; genus Pseudomonas; species Pseudomonas sp. D(2018). The sequence goes on along the minus strand of NZ_SCOK01000036.1, from coordinate 23,677 downwards.
CGGCGTCTTGTGCATCTTCGATAACGGGTACATCCACTTCAGACCCAGCAGCAGCAGGGCTGCGACCAGGAAACCAGCAGCCGGGGAGAAGATCAGCGACAGGCCGATATCGATGGCTTTGCCCCAGTTCACACCTTCGCCCAGGGGCAGGTCGGTGAGCAGTGCGTTGGCCAGGCCGACGCCAAGGATCGAACCGATCAGGGTGTGCGAGCTGGAAGCCGGGATACCGAAATACCAGGTGCCCAGGTTCCAGGCGATGGCGGCGGTGAGCAGGCTGAACACCATGGCCAGGCCGTGGCCGGTATTGACGTTGATCAGCAGTTCCACCGGCAGCAGGTGGACGATGGCATACGCCACGCCGACGCCGCCCAGCAACACACCGAGGAAGTTGAAGATCCCCGAGAGGAACACCGCCCGGTAGGGCGACATGGCCTTGGTGTAGATGACAGTGGCCACCGCGTTGGCGGTGTCATGGAAACCGTTGATGAACTCGAAGGTCAGGACGAATGCCAGGGCGAGACAGAGGCTCAGCACCAGCCAGGCATCTAGCCCGCTGAAGAGATCGAACATGAAAGTTTTGTGACTGGCTCATGGAGGGGCCGCGATTATGCCAGAAAACCGGTCGTCGCCCAGACCCGGGCGTCGAGCGGTTCCTGGCATTCCCTACGCAAGTTGTCGCAAATCTATACGGAAGATTCCCCAGCTGACTGGGTGCGACAAATTGTCAGGGTTCCTCTCTGAGCTCTTTCTCGATCTTCTCGAGTTCTTTCTCGAAGCTCTTGTCAAGCAGGCTGGGTTTCTTGCGCCAAGGCTTGCGCTCAGGATCCCTTTGCGCGGCATAGGTCGTGACCTCGCCGCCGTATACATCCTTGTAACGTTGCGCCTGGCGCTCAAGTTCGGCGCGCAGTTCGTCTTTCGTCACGTGGTTTTTCCGTCTCTTTGATTAATGGTCTTCAGGTGGAACGGGCGATCTAGAGGTCTCGGCCCCCATAGCGTCGGTCGCCCGGTCGAGGCCGTCGTCGCGGCCTTCTTGTAGGACAAAGTTCGATTGTCGCAACTACGGTGGACTTTCCTACGCACTACGGAAAGGCCCTGCGACTATTCCGGGATTAGAAGTCGATTTCTCTGAAGGCCCGGAACGAACATTGGGAAGTATAACAAGCAAACGGGAAAGCTCCATTACAGAAGAATCCCTTGAGCGTGAAGGATATCTATTCGTCGGGTATCAGGGATTGCCCATAAGAGACCGGATAATCCTGCCGAGAGTTTCCATCGCCTGCTCGCTGGAGTTGCTCCAGGGGTGACCATAGTTGAGGCGGGCGCAATGGCCGAAACGCCGTGTTGCGGAAAAAATCGGCCCCGGGGCGATGCTGATGCCCTGGGCCAGGGCGAGCTGGAACAGGCGTAGAGAATCTACCTGCTCGGGGAATTCCAGCCAGAGGAAGTAGCCCCCTTCGGGCCGGCTGACGCGGGTTTCTTCGGGGAAGTGCCGGGCCACTGCGGCCAGCATGGCGTTGCGCTGGCTTTCCAGGGCGTAGCGCAACTTGCGCAGGTGACGGTCGTAGCCGCCGTGTTGCAGGTAGTCGGCGATGGCCGCCTGGGCCGGCACCGAGGCGGAGATGCTGGTCATCAGTTTCAGCCGTTCTATCTGCCCGGCGAATCGCCCACCGGACACCCAGCCAACCCGGTAGCCGGGCGCCAGGCTCTTGGAAAATGAGCTGCAGTGCATCACCAGGCCTTCGGTGTCGAACGCCTTCACCGGTTTGGGCGCCTGCTGGCCGAAGTACAGCTCGGCGTAGACATCGTCCTCGATCATCGGCACCTGGTGCTTGGCGAGCAGGGCCGCCAGCTGGCGCTTCTTCTCTTCGGAGAGACTTGCCCCCAGCGGGTTCTGGAAGTTGCTCATGAACCAGCAGGCCTTGATTGGCAGCCGCTCAAGGCTGTCCTCCAGCACTTGAAGGTCGATACCGTCGCGCGGGTGCACGGGGATTTCCACGGCTTTGAGCTTCAACCGCTCCAGCACCTGCAGGCTGGCATAGAAGGCCGGTGCCTCAATGGCCACCAGGTCGCCAGGGCGGGCCACGACCTGCAGGCAGAGATTGAGCGCTTCCAGCGCCCCATTGCAGATCACCAGTTCCTCGATGGGCAGCGGAAGGCCGCCGACCATGTAGCGCAGGGCGATCTGTCGGCGCAGGGCATGATTACCCGGCGTCATATCGGCCACTGTGGAGCGCGGGTCCATCTCGCGAACCGCGTGGGCCATGGAGCGGGCCAGGCGCTGCAGGGGGAATAGCTCTGGGCTGGGGAAGGCCGAACCGAAGGGCACCGTGTCCGGGTCCTTGATGGAACTCAGGACCGAAAACACCAGTTCGCTGACGTCCACTTCCGTGGTCGCCGCCTCCCGTGGGCCTGGCTGCGGCTCCGGCAGCGGTCGGCGCACGTGTTCGCAGACGAAGTAGCCGGAGCGCGCGCGGGCCATGATCAGCCCGCGGCTTTCCAGCAAGTAGTAGGCCTGGAATACCGTGGATGCGCTCACACCGTAGGTGCGGCTGGCGTGGCGCACCGAGGGTACTTTCTGCCCAGGGGCCAGGACTCCGGTGCGGATCAGTTCGGCGATGTCGTCAGCGAATTTCTCGTAGCGCTTCATCTTTTCCTGGTTGGGCAGCGGCCAGTTGGTGCCCAACTCTAAGCGCTCGACGCGTTCGCCGCCATGATCCCGGGCCATGCGTCAGCGCCTCGGACTGACGAAGGTGCTGCTGGCGCTGGTCACGGTGCCCGGTTCATCCAGGCTGCGCACCACGAAACGCAGTGGACGCGAGCCGGCGGGGCCGCTGTCGTCGGTCAGTGCCACCGAGACTGGCAGCGACACGATCTCGCCTGCGCCGATGTTCACCTCGTGCTCGCCCTGCAGGCGGAAGCCCGGGACCTCTTCAAGTTCCACCACATAACGCTGTTCTCGCTGAGTCTTGTTGATCAGCTTGAGGTTGTAGATGTTCTCGATCTCGCCGGCGGCGTTTTCGCGGAACATGCCACGGTCCTTGATCACATCCACCGACAGCTGCGAACGGGTCGCGCCCATCCAGGCCAGGGCGACGATCATCAGCAGCAAGGCGACGGCATAGCCGATCAGGCGCGGGCGCAGCAGCCGGGTCTTGCCACCTTCCAGCGCGCGTTCCGAGCTGTATCCCACCAGGCCACGGGCATACCCCATGTGGTCCATGATCGAGTCGCAGGCATCGATGCAGGCTGCGCAACCGATGCAGGCGATCTGCAGTCCATCGCGGATGTCGATGCCGGTGGGGCAGACTTGTACACACATCTGGCAGTCGATGCAGTCGCCCAGGCCCTTGGCCTTCGGGTCACTACCCTTCTTGCGTGGGCCGCGGGATTCGCCGCGGGTGGCGTCGTAGGAGACGATCAGCGTGTCCTTGTCGAACATCACGCTCTGGAAGCGGGCGTAAGGGCACATATGGATGCACACCTGCTCGCGCATCCAGCCTGCATTTATATAGGTGGCGGCGGTGAAGAAGATCACCCAGAACAGTGCGGTGCCGCCGATCTCCCAGGTGACCAGGTTGGCCACCAGCTCGCGCACCGGGGTGAAGTAGCCGACGAAGGTGATGGCCGTGGCCAGGCTGATCACCAGCCAGAGGCCGTGCTTGACCGTGCGCCGCAGGATCTTGTTGAGGCTCCAGGGCGCGGCGGACAACTTGATGCGCTGGTTGCGGTCACCCTCGGTGACCTGCTCGCACCACATGAAGATCCAGGTCCAGACGCTCTGCGGGCAGGTGTAGCCGCACCAGACGCGACCGGCGAACACCGTGATGAAGAACAGGCCGAAGGCGCAGATGATCAATAGCCCCGACAGCAGAATGAAGTCCTGGGGCCAGAAGGTGGCGCCGAAGATGAAGAACTTGCTTTGCTCCAGGCTCCAGAGCACCGCTTGGCGGCCATCCCAGTCGAGCCAGAGCGTGCCGAAGAACAGCAGGCACAGGAGCCCCGCGCCAAGGCGGCGCAGGTCGCGGTAGAAACCGGTGAAGCGGCGGGTGTGGACAGGTCCGTTGGAGGCGGAAAGGGGTTTGCTTGCAGCGGGCGGCAGGGAGGGAGCTACCTCAATGACCTGCGCCGGGATTCTCTCGCTCATGATCAGTGCCCATCAGGCTGTTACGGCGAGACGGACTATAGGAAGGCACTGATGGGTAAAACAGATTCAGATCAGCCGGTAAAAACCATATCAGATGATTCGGAACAGGGCGCCAGGCCGCAAGGTGCATGGATTGGGCGCCTGACGGCAGAATCCGTGGCAGCTGTGCGGCATCCGGTCGCGGGGCGTCGAGCGGGTTGGCCGCCCAGTGTGGCTCAGAGCTGACGGGGCCTGTTCAGGGCAGCATCGTTCCAATGGTTGGGACTGGCATGAAACAGCTGGGGTACGCGGGCGGGCAGTACTGCGTGGCAGCCAGCGTCGGTGGCAGAGGACGCATGATCATGGCGGTGTAGGCAGCGCCGAAGGCGCAGAGGACAAGGGCGAGGTACAGCTTTTTTCTTGTTTTCATGGTCATTCCTCTACACAGGAGGGACATGTTGTTTGGGGCAAGACTAGGAACCGCTGCGACAGGCCGCCTCGTCCGAATGGACTAGATGTCGGATTGGCCGACTAAGTGCCATGAACAGCGCAGCAATGGCGCGTGCTTCCTGCAGCTCTCCCGAGGCCACCAGGGCCGGCAGCTTCGATACGGGTACGCGCACGACCTCCAGGGGTTCCGGTTCATCACCCTCGGCTGTACAGGGCTGGAGGTCTTCGGCCAATACCACGCGGCAGCTATGGCACAGGTGGCCGGGAGCCAGGGTCAGCAAGCCCAGTTCCTGCACGCGGTTGGCACGCAGGCCGACCTCCTCCATGAGTTCGCGTGTGGCGGCCTGCTCCGGGCTTTCGTCGCCTTCGACACCGCCCTTGGGCAGACCCAGGACCCGTTGCTCGACCCCTACCGCGTATTCGCGCACCAGCAGGACATGGTCGGGATCGGGTTGTGCCACCACGATCACCGACTGGTAGTCGGAGCCACGCAGGCGCTCATAGACCCGCTGCTGGCCGTTGCTGAATTCAAGGTGCAGAGCTTCGATCTGGAACCAGTCGCTCTTGGCCAGGAGTTCGGTCTTCAGGATGGTGGGCAAGCTGCGCATGGCGGGCTCCCGTGTCGTGTCCAGGCAGAGCGTCGCGCGCATTAGGTGTTGGGGCATCGTCTGGATGGACTAGCACCGAGAGGGTCGGCGAGGCCGTCCCTCAGGGTGGGCAACGTGTTCTGTCCACCCGTTGGCGCAACGGAGAAGTCCCCATCACCCGACTCGCGGTAGGGGCCCGGCTTCGAATCGGTGGAAATCCCAGGACGGATTTCCACCCGGCGACCCGGTGTCGACGGGCTCAACCCAGTGTCGCCACACTTCGCAAAATCAACCGCACCAGCATGGTCTGCCGCGTGACCCCGGTCTTGGAGAAGGTCGAGCGCAGGTGCGCCCGCGCCGTGTTGCGGCTGATGCCGAGGGCGTCGGAGGCTTCATCCAGGGTCAGGCCGTTGGCCAGAAGCATGGCCAGTTGCGCCTCCGCCGGGGTCAGGTCGAACAGCGCCTTGACGATCTCCTGGGGCGCGCTGGACTCCTGCTCCGGGTCGCTGATGAAGATCACCACCGAGGGACACTGCTTGCCCTCGTTCCAGGCCGACAGCGGTACTGAACGCACGATGATGCCCAAGTCCGTCTTGCCCGACGGCCGCTGGACCCGCAGCGCCTCCACCACTGAAGGCAGGTTGTTCTTCTGGGACTGCAGGGCCTGCTTCACCAGCCGGCGGAACTCCTGCGTGTCGCGCGGGTTGCCCACCTGCAGGCCGTCATTTATCAGCTTGAGGCCGTCCTTGTCATGCAGGAGGCGCTCGGCAACGCGGTTGGTCTGCAGCACCTTGCCGTCTTCGTCGAGGATGATGGTGCCGACCGCCAACTGGTCCACGGCGCCGGCGTAGAGATTGCGCTCGGTCTCGATGCGGTTGAGCTGCATATGAATCTTGATCGAGCGTTCCAGGTGCGGAATGAACCGCGCCACCAGGGCCTTGTCGTCGTCGGTGAAGTCAGGCTCCTCCGGGCCGCGACTGATGCGGATGCGGCACTGGGCGCCGTCGCAGGTGCGGATGTCGGCACCGAGGATGTGAAACACCCCGACGGGTTCCAGGAAGCTCTTGTAGAACTCCGACTCCACCCACTCCTGCCGCGAGAGGAACTCGCCACTGGTGACCACCTGGCGGTTGGGCAGGTCGACGAAAGGATCGAGGGCGAAGAAGTGCTTGTTATAGGAGGCCGTCACTTCCGAGGAGCTGCCGGTGGTGTTCACCATCAGGCCTTCGGCATGTTCGCTTGGAGGGCGCAGGATGAAGGTGACGTACTTGCTGTGCAGATACAGGTTCAGTTGATTGAGGAAGGTCGCCCACGGGACGTCTTCCAAGGGCCCCTGATAGAGGTTGCCGAGCATCTCACTGAATTCGTCGAGCAAGAGAGTGTGTGCCATATCTGAACCGCTTCTTATTTTTGTAGGGAGCTTCTTACCGGCTTATGGGATGGTTCATCAAGCTGGATCGTCCCCCGTTGATCGGGAGACGATCGGCCCAGTCCGGACTCAGGCGGTTTCGGTTTCATCCAGTACGACGAAGGAGCGTGGCTCCTTGATGCTGGCGGGCAGCTCGGCGACATCGGTGTAGAACTGGTCGTACCACTTGCGCAGCTGGTAGACCGGGCCATCGCCGTCGCACAGCAGCGGGTTGTCCACGCGGGTCTTGCTGTGCCAGATGGCCACGTCCTCGTAGAAGGCGTCCTGTGCCTGTTTCACGTATGCCTTGGCCATCTCGCGGTTCTGCTCTTCGGTCAGGCCCGGAACCTTCTTCACCAGCACGCCGTAGCGCAGCGTGAAGCTGTTCAGGTCGATGGGCACGTGGCAGTTGAGCAGGATGGAGTGGATCAGCACGCCGTCCATTGCGCCGGTCATCTCGGTGATCTGGTAGGCCGGGCCGTAGTAGGTGGCGACCGTGGTCAGCTCACTGTCGCCGGACAACCGGGCACTGCTGCCGCGCATCACCTGCACCGCTTTGTGGCCTTCGAAGGTGTTGCTGAAGTGGTTGAGGTCGGTGCCATGGACGGAATCGAAGTGCGCCATATCGGACACGTTGTCGATCAATTCACGGCAGTTGGTGTCGATCTTCAGTTCGGCCACTTCCCAGTCGGCCCATTCGTCGCTGAAGCATTCATCGATTCGGGGAATGGCCTGTTCGGCAATCGGCGGGTTGCCCTCCGGGTCGTTCCAGACGAATAGAAGCTGGTTCTGCTCCAGGACCGGCCACGACTTGATCTTCGCGCGGGGGGGAATGCGCTTGGCGTAGGGAATGTCGTCGCACACGCCGTCGGCGCGCCAGCGCCACTCATGGAAAGGGCAGCGAATGGCATCGCCTTCGACGCAGCCCTGGCTCAGGTCGGCGCCCATGTGCGGGCAGTAACCATCGAGGATGCGGATCTGCCCATCCTCCCCGGCGAAGGCCACCAGGCGGGTGCCGAAAACATCCAGGCGGTGGGCCTTGCCGTCGCGGTACTGCCCGGCCAGCCCCAGGCAATGCCAGCCACGGGCGAAACGCGGTTCCAGTTGCTTGGTTTCGATTCGGTGCAGGGTACTCATCTTCTTGTTCTCCCATCAGGGTTCTCGTGGGCTGCATCCGGCTTCTGAGAGTCGCTGCAGCACATGCACTGACCGGATTCTGCGGTGCCAGCAATTCCCGGCATCGTCTGATCGGACGATGGCCCCGGACTGTCCCCCGGTTTTACTGCGCGGCAGAACAACAATCAGGAGCGCCCGAAGGTGATCCACATACTCGATGAGATTCCGCTCGTCGCCGGGCGCATCGCCCAGGTGCTGGAGGCGCTGGACAGGCTCTACCTGCCGGCCTGCGCCGGCCGGGGCCTGACCCTGGAACAGCGCTGGGTGTCGCCGCCGGTCGTGGTGCCGGGGCAGCCCCACACCCTCTGGCTGCTCTGGCGCGTGGCCGATGTCCCGGCTTACTACGCCATGCGCAGCGCCGCAGGCGCCGAGGTACGTGCCTTCTGGGACCTGGTGGAAGAGGGTGGCAGTTGCCGTCGCCGCCATGTGCTCGGATCGGCGGGCCAACCCCTGGAGGCTCCCGATGTCGCGTGAATCGCTGCAGCTGAACCTGTTCGGCGGCGTTGACCCCGTGGCGCTCGAAGACCGATTGCGTGAGCGCCTCCAGGCCTTGCCCGGTCTGCTGCATTTCGGTTTTGGCCGCAACCTGCCCGGCAGTTGGGGGGCCGCCGATTGCACCCTCGACTTGCTGTTTGCCGATGCGGCGCCCGCGAACCTGGATGACCGGCTCGGCCAGCTACCCGGCATCGCCAGCATCGAGCGCGTGGCCTACCGGCGAATTGGCGGTGGCTTGCGCGAGCCGGGGCTGGCGGGCGGCATCTGGCGCACCTTGCTACTGCGGGTTCGCCCGCAGGCCACGGTCGAGCAGCGCGCGGCCCTGGAGCAGGACCTGCTGCGGATGCCGGACTACATCGGTGGCATCCGCAACTGGCAGCTGGCCCGGGTCTCGACGCCGGGGCACTGGACCCATGTCTGGCAGCAGGAATTCGCCTGTGTCGACGACCTGCTGGGCGAGTACCTCATTCACCCCTATCACTGGGCCTGGGTGGACCGCTGGTTCGACCCCGACTGCCCGGACTGGACGGTGGACGCCATCGCCCATGCCTTCTGCCCCTTGCAGACCAGCCTGCTCGGCCGGGCCGCCTCAAACCCAGACAACTGACCGGGAGACTCGCATGCGCGCAGTGGTCATCGAACGCCTCGGCGGAGCCGAGGTTATGCAACTGAAAGAAGTCGACCGCCCCCAACCCGGCCCCGGCGAAGTCCTGGTCCGGGTGGTCTGTGCCGGGGTCAATCCGGCGGACTGGAAATGCCGCGAGGGCTACCTCGGCGCCTTCCTCACCTACCGCTTCCCCTTCGTGCTCGGCTTCGATCTGGCCGGCACGGTCGAAGCCCTGGGCGAGGGCGTCAACGACCTGCCCCTCGGCATCCGCGTGTTCGCCCAGAGCGATGTCGGCGCCGGCAAGTGGGGCTCCTACGCCGAGTACGCCTGCGTGTCCCGTGCCGCGCTGGTGCCCATGCCGGACAACCTCGATTTCGCCGCCGCAGCGGCCGTTCCCACCCCGGCCCTGGCAGCCTGGACCGGCCTGTTCGACGAAGGTGGCCTGGTCCCCGGGCAGACTGTACTGATCCACGGCGGCGGCAGCGCGGTGGGCGGTTTTGCCATCCAGTTCGCCCGCTGCGCCGGAGCGCGCATCGCTACCACCTGCGGCGCGGACAGTGCCAGCCAGGCGCGAGCCCAGGGTGCCGAATGCACCATCGACTACCGCGCCGGAGATATCCACAAGACCCTGCGCCAATGGGCGCCGGATGGCGTTGATCTGGTGCTCGATTGCATCGGCGGGGGCAGCCTGCCCAATGGCCTCGACCTGTTGCGGCCGGGCGGCATCCTGGTCGCCATTCTCACCCTGGCGCCGGGGGATGCCGGCCCCGACCACGCCACGGCGGCTCAGCGTGGGCTGCGCACGGCAATGGCCTACAGCCGCATGCCCAGCGGCGAACTGCTGGGGCGCATCGCCAGCCTGCTGGCTGCCGGGCGGGTGCGTCCGCCGGCCATCGACCTGTTGCCCCTGGCCGAGGTGGCCGGTGCCCACGAACGTCTCCAGCAGGGGCGGGCGCGGCGCAAGCAGGTGCTGCAGGTCGTCGGCTGACCCTGCCCTCGTCCGCACGGACGATGGCCGGCCGGGCCGAAGCGGCTCTACTGGCGAGCACTACAACAATAGGAAGGGGAATCAGCCATGCGAATCGAACGGGGCCAGGTGGCGGTGATCACCGGAGCGGCCGGTGGCATTGGCCGCGGTCTGGCGGAGGAAGCGGGCGCGCGTGGCCTGCGCCTGGTGTTGAGCGACGTGAGCGGTGAACGCCTGACGGCCCTGGCCGAAACGCTGCAAGGGCAGGGCGTGGAGGTCGCCAGCCTGGTGGTCGACGTTGGTGACTCGCAGCAGGTGGATGCCCTGCGCGATCTCGCCGTGCAGCGCTTTGGCGGCGTCGATCTGCTGTTCAACAACGCCGGCGTGATGCAGACCGGCTTCAGTTGGCAAATCGACAGCGCCCAGTGGCAGCGTCTGCTGGCCATCAACCTGGGCGGCGTGATCAACGGTGTCCGCAGTTTCGTGCCGCTGTTGCTCGGCCAGCAGCGCCCGGCCCGGGTGGTCAACACCGCGTCCCTCGCCGGGCTGATCTGCAGCCCCATGCTCGGCCCCTACACCGTCAGCAAGCAGGCGGTGGTGGCGCTCTCCGAGACCCTGCACTACGAACTGGCCATGCTCCAGTCACAGGTGGCGGTGGCCGTGCTCTGCCCGGGGCCGGTGGCCAGCGACATCATGGCCTCCAACGAGGCTGGCGGCGCCGCCACGCAACAGCTCGACGACCTGCTCGACAGTAGCATCCGCCAGGGCATGGACCCGCGCGAACTGGCCCGCGAAGTGTTTGCCGGCCTGGAGGCCGGGCGCTTCTGGCTGCTGCCCCACAAGAACTTCAAACCGGCGCTGGAACGGCGCCTGTCCAGCATCCTCGACGAGACCAACCCGGTCTTCCAGATGGCCGACGCCTAAGGATATCCAGCATGTCCCTCGACCCCCAGATCGCCGCCGTGCTCCAGCAATTCAGCGGCATGCCACAGCCGGACTACAGCCAACTCGACCCGGTTCAGTACCGCCAGTTCTCCGACAACCTGATGCCGCCCATGCCCGGCGAACGCCTGTTCGAGGTGCGCAACCTGCGCCTGGCCGGCGCCGAGGGCGAGCTGGATGCGCGCCTCTATCGCCCGGAAGACCGTGATGACCTGCCCCTGCTGGTGTTCTTCCACGGCGGCGGCTTCGTCATCGGCAATCTCGATACCCACGACAACCTCTGCCGCAGCCTGGCCCGCCTGACCGGTGCCGTGGTGGTCTCGGTGGGCTACCGGCTGGCCCCGGAGCATCGCTTCCCGGCCGCCCCGCATGATTGCTATCGCGCCACCTGTGACCTGGTGGAGAGGGCCCGTGAACTGGGCTTCGACGCCAGCCGCCTGGCCCTTGCCGGTGACAGCGCCGGGGCCAACCTGGCCATCGCCGTGAGCCGCCTGGCGCAGATCCGCAAGGGCCCGCGCATCGCCTCGCAGTGCCTGTTCTACCCGGCCACCGACGCCCGTTGCGAGAGCGCCTCCCAGCACGAGTTCGCCGAAGGCTACTTCCTCACCCGCGAGCAGATGCAATGGTTCTGGCGGCAGTACCTGCCACGCGCGGAGCAGGGCGACGATGCCCTGGCCTCGCCGCTGCGTGCCGAGGAGCTGGCGGGTCTGCCGCCGACCACCGTGTTCAGTGCCGAGTACGACCCGCTGCGCGATGAGGGCGAGGCCTTCGCCCGACGCCTCGAACAGGCGGGCGTGAAGACCCGGCTGGAGCGTTGCGCGGGCATGATCCACGGCTTCATCAGCATGGCTGCGTTCGTCTCCGGCGCCCAGGCCGTGCTGGAGTCCGCCGCCGCCGACCTGCGCCACGCGCTGAACTGAAGGGGCACGCCATGGACAGCCCGCAACGACTGATCGAGGCCATGGCCAACGGCACCATGCTGGTGGTCACCGACGACGAGGGGGATGGCGAAGGCTCGCTGGTGATCGCTGCCGGTCGCGCCGATGCCGCCGCCGTCAACTTCATGGCCCGCGAGGCACGCGGGCTGATTTGCCTGGCCCTGACCGAAGAGCGCTGCCAGGCCCTCGGCCTGGAACTCATGGTGCCCAACTCGCGGGCCCGTCACGGCATGGGCTTCACCCTCTCCATCGAAGCCCGCAGCGGGGTTTCCACCGGCATCTCCGCGGCCGACCGTGCCCACACCATCGCGGTGGCTGTCGACCCGACCAGCACCGCGACCGACCTGGTACAGCCCGGCCACATCTTTCCCCTGCGTGCGCAACCCGGCGGGGTGATGCAGCGCGCCGGCCATGTGGAGGCCGCCTGCGATCTGGCACGCCTGGCCGGACTGATGCCCGCCGCGGTATTGGTCGGCATACTCGACGAAGACGGCGAACCCGCACGCGGCCAGGCCCTGCGCGACTTTGCGCAACGGCACGGTCTGCCGCTGGGTAGCGTCGCTGACCTGATCCACTACCGCATCCTCCACGAGGGCACCATTCGCCGATCGGGCGAGTACCCGATCCAGACCCGTCACGGCGAGTTCCGCGTCGTCACCTACCTGGACGACTACCAGGGGCAACTGCACCTGGCCCTGGTACGTGGCGATGTCCGCCGCGACCGGCCGACACTGGTGCGGGTGCAGGCTGCGGAAACCCTGCGCGACCTGTTGGACAGCCATCCCGACCAGTGGAACCTCGAACGTTCCCTGGCGAAGGTGGCGCAGGAAGGCGCCGGCGTCGTGGTGCTGCTGGCCCAGCAGGAAACGCCGGCCGCCTTGATCGAACAGCTCCAGCAGGGCGCGCACAAGCCTCGCCCGCCAAGCTTTCCGCAGCGCACGCTGGGGATCGGCGCGCAGATCCTGCGGGACGTTGGCGTTCGCAAGATGCGCCTGCTGAGCTTCCCGGTGAACTACAAGGCGGTGTCCGGCTTCGAGCTGGAAGTCGCCGAATTCGTCCCCTTCGATCGGGAGCAGGCATGAACCCGAACCTCGACAGCCTGCTGCAGCCGGCTCGCCTGGCCGGCCTTCAGTTGCGTAATCGACTGATCAAGACGGCCACTTTCGAAGGCATGTGCCCCGGCGGGGTTCCCGGCGACGACCTGGTCGAGCATCACGCGACCATGGCTCGCGGCGGCGTCGGTCTGACCACCGTTGCCTACTGCGGCGTTTCGCCCGACGGCCTGACCTTTCCCGACCAGATGTGGATGCACGCCGGCATCTTCCCGCAGCTGCAGCGCCTGACGTCGGCGGTGCATGCCGAGGGGGGCGCCCTATCCGCCCAGCTCGCCCACTGCGGCTACTTCAGCCGCAATCGTCCGCTCAATATTCCACGGCCGCGTGGTCCCAGCGCCTGCATCAACCAGTACGGCCTGTTCTCCGGCATTCCATTCGGCGGTGCCATGAGCATCGCCGACATCGGCCGCACGGTCGCTGAGTACGCTGCGGCAGCCAGCCTGGTCCGCGACGCGGGCTTCGATGCCATCGAAATCCACATGGGTCATGGCTACCTGCTCAGCCAGTTCATCTCGCCGGCCCTGAACAAGCGCCGCGATTCCTACGGCGGCGTGCTGGAGAACCGCATGCGCCTGCCACTGCAGGTGCTGGCGGCGGTGCGGGGTGCGGTGGGACGCGATTTCCCGATTCTGGCCAAGCTCAATCTCAGCGATGGCTTTGCCGGTGGCCTGCAGATCGAAGAAGCCTGCCAGGCCGCGCGCCTGCTGGAAGAGGCGGGGCTGGACGCCATCGTCATGAGCGGTGGGCTGGTCAGCCGCACGCCGATGTTCCTCTTCCGGGGCGCGAGCCCGTTGGCGCAGATGGTGCCGCTGGAGAGGAACCCGCTGCAGCGCACCGCCATGAAGTGGTTTGGCGGCGCCAGCTTCCCCGACCTGCCCTTCGAGGAGCTGTACTTCCTCGAATTGGCCCGGCAGATGCGGCGCGCCGTGAGCATGCCGCTGGTGTACCTCGGCGGCGTGGCCAGCGGCGAAGGCATGGTGCGGGCGGTGGAGGAAGGCTTCGACTTTCTCGCCCTCGGGCGCGCCTTGCTCAATGACCCGCACCTGCCGCAGCACCTGCAGCATCAAGGCTCGACCTGGCGCAGTGCCTGTACCCACTGCAACCAGTGCGTGGCCAGCATGGGACTCCCAGGTGGGATTCGTTGTGTGCTTAACCAGCCGGCGGTCTTCCGGTAGGGGCGAATTCATTCGCCAACCGGTCCGCAGGGCCGGCCCGGTTTTCCCCGGGGACGCTTCGCATCCCTCGGCGAATGAATTCGCCCCCACATCCAGCAGCCTTTATCTCCGAGCTCATCCCACAACAAGAAGGAACACTCATGACTCGTGAAGCATTCCCCGAAGGCGTCGCCCTGGTAGTGGGCGGCAGCGGTGGCATGGGCCAGGCAATCTGCGAGCGCCTGGCCGAGGCCGGAAGCGATGTCGTGCTCACCTATCACCGCAACGCCGAACGCGCCGAAGCTGTGGTGGCCGCGGTGCGTGAACGCGGGCGCAATGCACAAGCGCTGCAACTGACCCTCGGCGACGAGGCCTCCGTCACCGCCAGCCTGCAGCAGCTCACGGAAGGACGGCGTATCCATACCCTGGTGGTGGCATCGGGGTCGGACATTGCCCAGCCGAGGATCAGCGAACTGAACCTGGCGCAATGGAAGCGGGTGATCGATGCCGACCTCAACGGCTTCCTCAACCTCGTACTCGGCGTGTTGCCGCACATGCGCGCCCATGGCGGCGGCTCCATCGTGCACATCAGCTCGGCCGGGCTGTTCCGCTGGCCGGAGGGCGACGTGCTGTCAGTGGCGCCCAAGGCGGCCGTCGAGTCGTTGCTCCAGGGCATCGCCAAGGAGGAGGGGCGTTTCGGTATCCGCGCCAACAGCGTGGCCATCGGCGTGATCGATGCCGGCATCTTCCATCGCCTCTGGGCTGACGGCACCTTCGATGAGCAGTGGCGTGATGCCGTGCAGGCCAAGCTCTGCCTCAAACGCTGGGGCCAGGCTGAGGAAGTGGCCGAAGCTGTGGCCTTCCTCGCCTCCAGCCGTGCGGGGTACACCACTGGGCAGGTGCTGGCGGTGGATGGGGGATATGGGGTTTAGCCAGGGGGCGCAGTTCGAGGGGTGCAGCAGCGGCTGCACTTCTCAGGAAACCGGGCGCAATCGTTGCGACAAAAAAGCCCCCAACCGGGGGCTTCTCCTTCAATCACTCACACCTCAAGGCTTGATGCCATGCAGCATCAGCTTCGCCTGGGCTTGCACCAGTGGCGAGGCGGTGTAGTTGCCGTCGATCGGGGTGATCACTGCCTTGCCCAGCGATAGCTGATAGGCGTCGCCCTGCTTCTGTTCGGCCGTCGGCGCTGACGGCGCGACGAGGTTCATCCGCACCACACCGTCGGCACCCTGCTGCGGGGCGAAGACTACGCTGCCCCAATCGCCGATGGGCGCAAAGGCCACGCCCGTTACCTGGCCAGCTTCCAGCGCCGGGTAGTTGATGTTCAGCCCGGTGATGCCCGGCAGGCCGATCACGTTGGTTTCGCAGTAAGCCTTGGCCTTGCCGCGGCTCTTCTGGCACAGGCGCTTGGCTTCGGCGCCGATGGCGGCCGCACGGTTGATCACGCGGACGGCGAAGCGCGCCGTGTCGTCCATCGCATTGAGGGTCTTGAGGTAGCCGGCCTGCTGGTCCTGGGCGATCAACTGGAGGTCGATGGCGGTGGATACGGCCACCGCCGGCACGCCCTTGAACATGGCGCGAACAGCGGCGTTGACGGTGCCCGACATCTGCGTCAGCGGGCCGACGTTGTCACCGAAGTTGGTGCCGGAGACCACCAGGTCCGGGCGGCTGTCCTTCAGCAGCAGGTCGAGACCGACGTTCACCGCATCCACCGGAGTTCCGATGGCCGATGTCTTGCCGGCCGGCGGTGTGTAACCCGCAGGGGCACCGACGCAGTACTTGTCCTGGGCCAGTTGGGTGATGGCGACGGCCTGGCCGGGCACTACCACGCTGGCGGCGCCGATGCCGCTGCTGTCATTTTGCGGGCCTACCAGTGTCACCTGATGACCGGCAGCGATCAGTGCCTGGTAGACGGCATCGATGCCCGGTGCGCGGCAGCCGTCATCGTTGGTCAGGAGGATGTTAAGGGCGTTGGCCTGCAGCGACAGGCCGAGGGCGGTCAGGCTGATGCCGACGCTCAACAGCTTTTTCATTGTTGTTCCTCGTGAGGTGGGGTTGGTCAGGAAGCTGACCTTATGGTCAATTTGTTTCAGGTTTTCGAGGTGGCTGTTGCAACTGCTACCAGGAGGCGGGGCCATTGCGGCTTCCGCCTCGCGGCATGCTCGGGATCAGCGGCCCTGCTTGCGCAGGCTCGCGACGGTGAAGTTGCTGGAGTCGAAGTCGCTGGCGTTGAGCTTCGGGGCGTCCTGGTCGTTGATCAGGCGGTCGGCCAGGTAGGACCCGGCGATCAGATCGTGGTAGACGGCGACGCGGGCGTGGAAGCCTTGCAGCTCGTAGGCGTAGATCGAGGCCTGCATGTTGGTTCGCCAGAGCTGGCCCTTGCCGTCGTAGTTGTCAGCCAGGGCGGCGGCCCAGGTGTCTTCGTCCAGGTACATCACGCGCTTGCCGTAGACGTGGCGCTTGCCGGGCTTGAGGGTGGCTTCCAGCACCCAGACGCGGTGCTTCTCGTAGCGCATGTACTCGGGGTTGATGTGGCCGCTGGTGGCCAGCAACTGGTCGAGCTTCACCGACGGGTCGTCGAGCCGGTAGTTGTTGTAGGGGATGTACAGCTCCTTCTTGCCTACCAGCTTCCAGTCGTAGCGGTCGGGTGCGCCGTTGAACAGGCGGTCCTCGTCCATCACGCGGAAACCGCCGGCGCCGTACGGCGTGTCATAGGCCACGGTGGGGGCACGGCGCACGCGGCGGTTGCCGGGCAGGTATTGCCAGCTCTGGCGCGGCTGGGCCAGCGGGTCAGTGAACTCGTTGCCGAGGAAGATCTCGCCACGCTTCCGGGTGGGCTCCATGGTGGTGATCATGAAGTGCGCCTGGATGCCGTTGAAGGCCTCCGCGTTGCCGCTAGGGTCGGTCCAGGGCGAGAGGATCTTGTAGTTCACCAGTTCGAACTGGCGATTTCCGTTGGCCAGGGTCAGGGCCATCTTGTAGGTGGCGTCCTCTTTCCAGGCCACGGTGTGGAGGTTGTGGTTCCACATCAGCTCGTAGCCGTTCTTCGGGATGGGGAAGGGGGCGCCGCCGTAGGCATTGGCCACGCCGTTGCCATCGTTGACCAGCTCGGCGTTGAGCGCGTTCTGCTTGATGGCATCTTCCACCCACTGGCCATACCGGAAGTCCCGGTGGCTGGGGTAGATCGGCATGGTGAAACTCTGTGGATAGCGCTGGAACAGCGCCTTCTGGCCGTCGGACAACTGGTCGGCGTACTGCGCCATGTTCTCGGCAGTGATGACGAACAGCGGCTTCTCGCCGGCGTAGGGATCGGGGTGTTTGTTGCCGCTGCCGGCGAACTGGACCTGCGGCGGTGCGCCGCGCCACTTGCCGCTCCAGGCGGGAATGCTGCCGTCGGCGTTGCCGGCTTTCTCGGCGCCGGTGGGGGTGAGTTCCTGGCCCAGGCGCGCGGCTTCTTCGGGGCTGACGTTGGCCAGGGCGGGAGCGCTGGCGATGCTGGCGGCAAGCAGGGCGCCCATCAGGGGCGAGGGGTATCTCGAGAACATGTTCAAGGTTTCCGTGAGGGGTCCAGGGAAAGCCCTGGCCCCGCCGCCTTGCGCGGACGGGTGCCAGGGCGGCGCTTGGGCTATTTGCCCAGCTTGCGGAGGTTGCCGGCGGTGAAGTAGCTGGCGTCGAAGGCGGCGTCGTTCAGCCGGGCCGGGGCCAGGCCGTTGACCAGACGGTCGGCCAGGTAGGAGCCGGCGATCAGGTCCTGGTAAATCGCGACGCGGGCGTGGAAGGCCTGGATCTCATAGGCGTAGACCGAGGTCTGGGTATTGGTGCGCCAGAGTTGCCCCTTGCCGTCGTAGTTGTCGCCCAGGGCGGCGGCCCAGCTGTCCTCGTCGAGGTAGAACACGCGCTTGCCGTAGACGTGGCGCTTGCCGGGCTTGAGGGTGGCTTCCAGCACCCAGACGCGGTGCAGTTCGAAGCGCACTTTGTCGGGGTTGATGTGGCCGGTACCGGAGGTCAGCTCGCTGGCGGGCATGTCCGGGTCGTCCAGGGCGTAGTTGTTGTAGGGGATGTACAGCTCCTTCTTGCCCACCAGTTTCCAGTCGTAGCGGTCGGGGGCGCCGTTGAACAGGCGGTCCTCGTCCATCACGCGGAAGCCGCCAGCGCCATACGGTGTGTCGTAGCCGACGGTGGGCGCACGGCGCACGCGGCGGTTGCCGGGCAGGTACTGCCAGGCCTGGCGAGGCTTGGCCAGCGGGTCGGTGAAGTCGCAGCTGAGGATGATCTCGCCCTTCTTCCGCGCCGGCTCCTGGGTGCTGATCATGGCGCAGGCCTGGGTACCGTCGAAATTGTCGACCGAGCCCTTGGGGTCATCCCAGAGGGAGAGGATCTGGTAGCCGACCTTCTCTTCCACCCGACTGTTGTTGGCCAGCACCAGGGCCATCTGGTAGGTGGCCTCTTCCTTCCAGGCGCGAGCCGGCAGGTTCTGGTTCCACATCAACTCGTAGCCGTTTTTCGGAATGGGGAAGGGAGAACCGCCGAAGGCGTTGGCCACGCCGTTGCCATCACTCACCAGCTCGGCGTTGAGGGCGTTGTACTTGATGTTGGCTTCCACCACGGGCGAGAAGCGGAAGTCGCGATGGCTGGGGTAGACCACTATCCGGTAGGTATTCGGGTAGCGCTTGAACAGGGCCAATTGGCCGTCGGAAAGCTTGTCCTTGTATTGCTCGACGTTGGCTGCGGTGATGGTGAACAGCGGCTTCTCGTCGGCATAGGGATCGGGGCGCTTGCTGCCGGTTCCGTCGTACTTCACATGGGGCGGGGCGCCCAGCCATTTGCCGCTCCATGCCGGAATGCTGCCATCGGCGTTGCCGGCCATCTCGGCACCCATGGGCGTCAGGTCCTGGCCCAGGCGGGCGGCTTCTTCGGGGCTGACCTTGGCCAGCACCGAAGTGCTGGCCAGGCTGGCGGCGAAGAGGGCGATGAGGAGCGGTTTGTTGTTCTGCGCTTGCATCTCGTCTCTCCTGCTGCGGTGGATCAGAAGCTGTATTTGGCGCTGAGACCGAAGTTGTCGCGGTCGGCCAGAGGGGTGTCGCCGGCATCACCCAGGAAGGCGTTGTAGCGGGCCTCGATGGTGAAGTTGTTGAGGTAGCGCCAGGTGGTGCCGATGCCGAGGCGGTCGTCGCCTTCACCCATGCCGAAGCTGCCGGCCAGGGAAGAGTTGCCGCCGAGGGACTGGCTGTAGATCAGCGGGATGGTCAGGTCCCAGCCTTCGAAGAGGTTCAGGTAGTCCAGCGACAGGTTGAGGGTGTAGCCCCAGGCGCTCTTGTCGTTGTAGAGCTTGTCGGTGTTGTTGGTGGTCATGGGGAAGAAGCCACCCACGCCATCTGGAACGAACACGTTGAAGCTGGGTGCGCGGTCGTTGTCGAGCACCTCGTTGTAGCCAACCTCGCCGGTCAGGGTGGTGTTGTCGGCGATCGGCAGGTTGCCGAACGCGTGGATGAAGGACACCTGCGCCTGCATGGTCTTGGCGCGCACCGCATGCGGGGTCAGGCCGGTATCCACCAGTACGGGCTGGCCGTCGCGATAGCTCACTTCGCCGCTGACGTTGGTTTCGCCGAGTACGGTGGAGAAGCTCGCGCCATAGAGGTCGATGTCGTCGAAGTAGCGGACCTGGTAGTTGCCGGCGTTCCAGTTGGTGAGGAAGTCGAGCGTTGGCGCCTTGTCGTGGAAGCGCACGTAGTAGAGGCCGAACTCGGTGTTGTTCAGCGACTCGGCCACATAGGTCATGGCCAGGCCGTACTGGCCGCTGTCGCCGGGTTTGTCGTCCTTCAGGCGGCGGGTCATGCCGAAGGCATCGGTGAAGCCGCCTTCGTCCATCTGGTCGGTGACCGAGAAGAAGCTACCGACGCCGTCGATCTCGGTTTTCTCCCATTCGTACTGGTAGTACGCCTGCAGGCCGAGGTTGTCGGTGACGCTGATCTGGCCGAACACCTGGCCCACCGGCAGGAAGATTTCCTTCACCTCGACGCCGGGGGTGTTCACCTTGGTGCCATCGGCCGGGCTCATGGCCGAGGAGATGCCGTTGGCGATGAACAGGCTCTCGCCCCAGCTCACGACCTGGTCACCCACCCGCAGGTTGAGGTCGTGTCCGCCCATGTCCCAGGCGCCATACACATAGGAGTCGAGCAGGCGGATGTCCTTGCCGTGCTGGTCGATGGTGTCCTGCGGGAAGTGATTGGCCTGGGAGCAACCGCCACCGGCGAAGCAGTTGGAGGTGCCGGTGCCGTTGTCATTGCTGCGGTTGTAGACGTCGTCGTAGAAGCCGCTGGCGCGCATGAACAGACCGAAGTCCTGGCGCCAGTTGAAGTTGGCTTCGGTGAGGAAGCTGGCGCGGTTGGTGATCAGGCTGCCCTTGTCGAAGGCGTTGTTGCCGTCGTCGATGTTGGCGATGGCCGGATTCGGGGAGCCGTTGGACAGCGCGTGGTCCCGCGATTCGGTGCGCCAGGCCAGTGCGTAGGTGAGGGTGGTGTCCCAGGAAATCTTCAGATCATCGTTGGGCTGGAATGCCAGCGCGTGGCTCAGCCCTGCGTGGCTGAGCGCCAGACCCACGCAAGCAGTACGGATCGCAAGGTGAAGCGGCTGAAGGGAGTGGCCTTTTTTTGTTCTTATCATGTTGTCGCTCTCGGCTTGGCTGGGCACAGCTCGGTCTGCCAGGCCCAAGGTTGAGTTGAGTGTGGCGGCCTGACTATGTGGTCACGGATGCAGGGCAACATCGTCCGAAAAGACTAAGCGGCTTGTGCGATTCGCAGTCCCGTGGCCGCTAGTCCCAACGGACGATGTTGGCGCCAGGTGGGCTGCCGAGAATCCGGCTGGATTGCGCAAACAGAACAACAAGGGAGTTACCCGATGAGCGCGAACAGCCCGCAGTGGGATGACAGTTGCGACGTATTGGTGGTGGGTTCGGGAGCCGGCGCCATGACCGCCGCGCTGCGTGCCCATGACCTTGGTTCGAAGGTGCTGGTGGTGGAGAAGAGCGACCGCTACGGCGGCACGTCCGCCATTTCCGGCGGCGGTATCTGGATTCCCTGCAACCACCGCATCGCGGCCCTGGGTGGGCAGGACTCGGCCGAGGAAGCCATTGCCTACATCCACGCGGTGACCCACGGCGAAATCGACGACGGTCGCATCGAGGCCTACGTGGAGCAGGGCCACGTGGTGGTGCGCTACCTCGAAGAGCGCTCCCGCGTGCGCTTCGAGGCCCAGCCGCGTTATGCCGACTACTACCCGGAAGTGCCCGGCGGCAAGCCCGGCTTCCGCTCCATGGACCCGCTGCCCTTCGACGCCCGAGAGCTGGGTGACGAATTTGCCCGCATGCGCGAGCCGTCTCCCGGCACCCTGATGATGGGCCGCATGGGCATGACCATGAAGGAAGCCCAGGTGTTGCTTTGCCGCGGTCCGGGCTGGTTCGGCCTGACCCTGAAGATCTTCTGGCGCTACTGGCGCGACCTGCCGGGCCGCCTGCGTTCCAGGCGCGACCGTTTTCTCACCCTGGGCAATGCCCTGGTCGCCGCGTTGCGCTGTTCCCTGCTCGACCGCCAGGTGCCGGTGTGGCTGGACTGCCGGCTGGAACGCCTGATCGAGGAAGAGGGGCGGGTAGTCGGTGCCGAGTTGGTTCGCGCCGGCCGTCTCCTGCGGGTTCGCGCCCAGCACGGGGTGGTACTGGGCGCCGGTGGCTTTGAGCGCAACCAGGTCATGCGCAGCCAGTACCACGCACAACCCTCACGCAGCGACTGGAGTGCCACGCCGCCCTACAACACGGGCGATGCCATCCGCGCCGGCCAGGCGCTGGGTGCCGCCACCGCGCTGATGGACCACAGCTGGTGGGCGCCGACTACCCATGTCGAGGGTGAGGAGAAGCAGCGTGCACTGTTCGTCGAGCGCACCCTGCCTGGCTGCGTCATGGTGAATTCGGCGGGGCAGCGCTTCGTCAACGAAGCGGCGCCCTACACCGACATCGTCTACGCCATGTACGAGAACAACCGCGAGGGGGCTACGAGCGTGCCTTGCTGGCTGGTCTTCGATGCCGAGTTCCGCCGCAAGTACCCCTGTGGTGCACTGCTGCCCGGCTACGCCATGCCCGACAGCCGTTTGCCCAAGCACCTGCACAGCTACTTCCACAAGGCCGACAGCCTGCACGAATTGGCGGAAAAGACCGGTATCGAGGCCATGGGCCTGCTGCGCACCATCGACCGCTTCAACCCGATGGCCGAGGCGGGCAAGGACCTTGATTTCCACAAGGGCGATTCACTCTTCGACCGCTACTACGGCGACCCGACGGTGACCCCCAACCCCTGCCTGGCGCCACTGTTGAAGGCACCGTTCTACGCGGTGAAGGTGGATGCCGGTGATATCGGCACCAAGGGTGGCCTGCTCACCGACGTGCATGCCCGCGTGCTGCGCGAGGACCGCACGCCCATTGACGGGCTCTACGCCATTGGCAACAGCGCCGCCTCGATGATGGGCCGGACCTATCCCGGTGCCGGCTCGACCATTGGTCCGGCGATGGTCTTCGGCTTCCTGGCGGCCAACCACATTCACAGCGCCGAGCAGGATCTGCCGCAAACGGCCCCCATCGCGCGCCAGGCCTGAGCCCGTCCTGGAAATCGCCGGTAACGGCTTCAACCTCTGAACCACCAGCTTTGGCTGACTGCAGCAAGGAACCCTCATATGAACGTGAACAACACTCCCGTTGCCGTGGTGACCGGCGCCAGTCGTGGTGTCGGCAAGGGCATCGCCATCGCCTTGGGCGCGGCGGGCATGACCGTCTACCTGAGTGGCCGTTCGGCCACCCAGAGCAACAGCCAATTGCGCGGCCAGACCCTGCCGGGCAGCCTGGCGGATACCGCCGAGGCTGTCACCCGCGCCGGCGGCAAGGGCATCGCGGTGCCCTGCGATCACCGTGACGATGCGCAGGTGCGCGAGCTCTTCGCCCGCGTCGAGCGCGAGCAGGGGCGTCTCGACCTGCTGGTGAACAACGCCGCCTTCCTCCACGAGAACCTGATCGATCCCGGTCCCTTCTGGGAGAAGCCCCTGGAGATGGTGGACATACTCGACGTCGGCCTGCGCTCGGCCTATGTCGCGAGCTACCACGCGGCGCCGCTGCTGGTGCGCAACGGCCGGGGGCTGATCGCCTTCGTGTCTTCCTACGGTGCCGGTTGCTACATGCACGGGCCCGCCTATGGGGCGCAGAAGGCGGGCTGCGACAAGTTCGCCGCGGACATGGCAGTGGATCTGGAAGGCACGGGCGTCGCCGCGCTGTCGCTCTGGCTGGGGCCGCAGCGTACCGAGCGTACCGCCATCGCCGGCGCCGAACGCGCCGAGCAGTACGAGGCCTTCATGGCCATGGCGGAAACCCCGGAGTTCAATGGCCGGGTCATCCACGCGCTGCTGAACGATCCGAACCTCCAGGCACTGAGCGGGCAGACCCTGGTCACTGCGGAGCTGGCCTTGGGCTATGGCATCAGCGAGGCCGAAGGCCGTCAGCCGCCGTCCTACCGCGAGATGCTCGGCTCGCCACGCACGCAGCACCCCGCGCGAGTCATTTGATCGGTCGATGGCACAAGGAAAGAGGCCCGCAATACAGACTGTGTGAAAACCTAGCCGTCTGAGTCGAAGCTGAAGACAATGCCCGTATCGATCGATACGGGCATTGTCGTTTATG
>NZ_SCOK01000035.1:0-57488 GCF_005502555.1 Pseudomonas sp. D(2018) | reverse complement strand
TCCCCGCCCCCTCCCTAACGTGCCCCGGTCGCGGTCAACACCGCGACCGGGTTTGACGACCTGAAGCCATACGCGCGACTTTGCCTACGGTGCATGTGGGAAGCGACGGACGTTTCCCACGGCCCCTACCTTGTGTGCAGTTCCTTAGACTGCACCGCCCTAATGGCAGACCGCACGGGGAGATCCTTCGGGGTCTGCCGGATCTATGGCCCGGTTCGTCAACCCCGTGCGGTCTGCCACCCTTTCGCTTGACGACGAAGGTGGCAGCTCCTTATCGAGCCATAGGAGTTCCACCATGCACGACGCATACGTCCCCACCTTCTTCACTCGTCACAACCGCCCCCTGCGCGGCGTGATGATCGACAACCAACCCTGGTTCTCCGCCTACGACTTCGCCCGCCTGCTCGGTCTGCACCACCCGCAATCCCTGCACCGCCGCCTCAAGCCCCACGAAACCCGACGTGTCCCCATCCGCTACGCCAACGGCCATGAAGAAGAGGTCCAGGTCATCAACGAAGCCGGCCTCTACAAGGTGCTGATCCGCTTCGGCCATCCCGAATGCCAGCAACTGGATGAATGGCTCACCCGCGACGTCATCCCCACCCTGCGCGACCAGCATGCCGAGGACTACTACCGCCCGCGCCGCGTGATGCTGAGCTGGCAATCCCAACGCCTGACGCTGCTGGAGTGGCAAGGCGAGCTCTGGATGCCGTGGGAGCAGGTGCCGCACTACATGAAACACCCCACAAACCAATGATGGGTTTCGCTGCGCTCTACGCCATCCTACGGAGCCGGTCAGGCCACGATTCGTAGGATGGGTAGAGCTTGCGAAACCCATCAATACCCAGGCAAGGAAGCCCCCAATGACCGACTACCGCCGCGACCGCACCCCAGGCGCAACCTGGTTCTTCACCCTCAACCTGGCCGACCGTGACAGCCATCTGCTCACCGAACGCATCGACCTGCTCCGCACCAGCTTTCGCTATTGCATGACGCGCCATCCCTGGAGCATCGACGCCATTGCCATCCTTCCTGATCACCTCCATGCGCTCTGCACCTTGCCGCCGGGCGATGCGAATTACGCTCTGCGCTGGCGCCAGATAAAGAGCGGCTTTTCCCGCGCAATGCCACCATGCGAAACGCTCTCTGCCAGTCGACGGAGCAAAGGCGAACGCGGAATCTGGCAACGTCGTTTCTGGGAACATCGCATCCGCGATGAGGAGGATTTCGCGCGGCACGTGGATTACATCCACTACAACCCGCGCAAGCATGGCCACGTCGAACGGGTGGCCGATTGGCCGTGGTCATCGTTTCACCGTTATGTGAAGTCGGGAATCCTGCCGCGGGATTGGGCAGGGAGCGGGAATGACCTGAGCCACGGCGCCGGGGAATGGTGATGGGTTTCGCTGCGCTCTACGCCATCCTGCGCAGCGTCTGTAGGATGCGGTGGAGCGAAGCGATACCCATCAAAAAAAGCCCCGGCAATCGCCGGGGCTTTTTCATTCAACGCATCACTCAGCCGTTGCTGGGGAAGGCGAACTGCGCGGCCTCGTGGCTGGCGCGCTGCGGCCAGCGCTGGGTGATGGCCTTGCGGCGGGTGTAGAAGCGCACGCCGTCCGGACCGTAGGCGTGCAGGTCGCCGAACAGGGAGCGCTTCCAGCCGCCGAAGCTGTGGTAGGCCACCGGTACCGGCAGCGGCACGTTGACGCCGACCATGCCCACTTCGATCTCGTCGCAGAACAGGCGCGCGGCTTCACCGTCGCGGGTGAAGATGCAGGTGCCGTTGCCGTACTCGTGGTCGTTGATCAGCTGCATGGCGTCTTCCAGGCTGCCGACGCGGACGATGCACAGCACCGGGCCGAAGATTTCTTCCTGATAGATGCGCATGTCGGCTTTGACGTTGTCGAACAGGGTGCCGCCGACGAAGTAGCCGTCTTCATGACCGGCCACGCGGTAGCCACGGCCATCCACCACCAGTTTGGCGCCAGCGGCCACGCCGTCGTCGATGTAGCCGACCACCTTGTCGCGGGCGGCGGCGGTGACCAGCGGGCCCATGTCCAGGCCGCAGTTGGTGCCGGCGCCGATCTTCAGGGCCTTGATCTGCGGAACGATCTTGTCCACCAGGGCATCGGCGATCTGGTCGCCCACGCACACAGCCACGGAGATGGCCATGCAGCGCTCGCCGCAGGAACCGTAGGCGGCGCCCATCAGCGCGCTGACGGCGTTGTCGAGGTCGGCGTCGGGCATCAGAACGGCGTGGTTCTTGGCGCCGCCCAGGGCCTGCACGCGCTTGCCGCGCTTGGTGCCTTCGGCATAGATGTACTCGGCGATCGGCGTCGAGCCGACGAAGCTCAGAGCTTTGACTTCCGGTGCTTCGATCAGCGCGTCCACGGCTTCCTTGTCGCCGTTGACCACGTTCAGCACGCCCTTGGGCAGGCCGGCCTGGTGGAAGAGTTCGGCGATCAGCAGGGTGGAACTCGGGTCGCGCTCGGAGGGCTTGAGGATGAAGGTGTTGCCGCAGGCGATCGCCAGCGGGTACATCCACAGCGGCACCATGGCCGGGAAGTTGAACGGGGTGATGCCGGCGACCACGCCCAGCGGCTGGAAGTCGCTCCAGGCGTCGATGTTCGGGCCAACGTTCCGGGTGTATTCGCCCTTGAGGATTTCCGGGGCGGCGCAGGCGTACTCGACGTTCTCGATGCCGCGCTTCAGTTCGCCAGCGGCGTCTTCCAGGGTCTTGCCGTGCTCTTCGGCGATCAGCTTGGAGATGATGGCTTCGTTCTGTTCCAGCAGTTGCTTGAAGCGGAACAGCACCTGGGCGCGCTTGGCCGGCGGGGTGTTGCGCCAGGCCGGGAACGCGGCCTTGGCGGCGTCGATGGCTTGCTGGATGGTGGCGCGGCTGGCCAGGCCGACCTTGCGGTGGGCTTCGCCGGTGGCGGGGTTGAACACGTCTGCGGTGCGGCCTTGGTCGTCGATGCGTTCGCCGTTGATCAGGTGCGGGATGAGGCTCATGGGTGGGGTCTCTTGTAGGGCTATTGTCTGTGCGGCGCCGGATAGTCGGAGGGGCTGATACCCCCTCACCCCGGCCCTCTCCCAGAGGGAGAGGGAGTGGGTCCGTGCACTATTTCAATTCTGTTTCCACGAAGACCACTTCGTGGTCGCTGGCGTTGATCACGTTGTGCTCGACGCCAGCCTTGCGGAAGTAGCTCTGGCCGGCCACCAGGGGGGCGTGTTTGTCGCCCTCCGGGGTTTCCAGCAGCAGGGTGCCGTTGGTCATCGGTACCACGATGTAGTCGTAACCATGGCGGTGGCGACCGGTTTCGGCACCGGGGGCGAAGCGCCACTCGGTGACGATCACCTCGTCGTTATCCACCTGCACGGTGGGCACGGCCTGCGGGCGTTGACTCATCAATTCACGCCCTGCAGGGCCTGGCCGACGGCGTCGAACACGCGGTCGAGTTCTTCCGGCTTGGCGTTGAAGGTCGGGCCGAATTGCAGGGTGTCGCCACCGAAGCGCACGTAGAAACCGGCCTTCCACAGGGCCATGCCGGCCTCGAACGGACGCACGATGGCGTCGCCGTCACGCGGGGCGATCTGCAGGGCACCGGCCAGGCCGCAGTTGCGGATGTCGATGACGTGCTTGGCGCCCTTCAGGCCGTGGATGGCCTTCTCGAAGTGCGGGGCCAGTTCGGCGGATTGCTGCACCAGGTTTTCCTTCTCCAGCAGGTCCAGGGCGGCCAGGCCAGCGGCGCAGGCGACCGGGTGGGCGGAGTAGGTGTAGCCGTGGGTGAACTCGACGGCATATTCCGGCGTCGCCTGGTTCATGAAGGTCTGGTAGATCTCGCGGCTGGCGATCACCGCGCCCATGGGGATGGCGCCGTTGGTGATTTGCTTGGCCACGTTCATCAGGTCCGGGGTCACGCCGAAGTACTCGGCACCGGTCATGGTGCCCATGCGACCGAAGGCGGTGATCACTTCGTCGAAGATCAGCAGGATGTTGTGCTGGTCGCAGATTTCACGCAGGCGCTGCAGGTAGCCCGCCGGCGGCACGATCACGCCAGCGGAGCCGGACATCGGCTCGACGATCACGGCGGCGATGTTGGAGGCGTCATGCAGTTCGATCAGCTTGAGCAGCTCGTTGGCCAGCTCCACGCCGCCGGTTTCGGCAGCGCCCTTGGTGAAGGCCAGGCCCGGCTGCAGGGTGTGCGGCAGGTGGTCGACGTCCATCAGTTGGCCGAACATCTTGCGGTTGCCACCGATGCCGCCCAGCGCGGTGCCGGCGACGTTCACGCCGTGGTAGCCACGGGCGCGGCCGATCAGCTTGGTCTTCTGCGGCTGGCCTTTCAGGCGCCAGTAGGCACGGGCCATCTTGATGGAGGTGTCGGCGCACTCGGAGCCGGAACCGGTGAAGAACACGTGGTTCAACTCGCCCGGTGTGAGGTTGGCGATTTTCTCGGCCAACTGGAAGGACAGCGGGTGGCCGTACTGGAAGCCTGGCGAATAGTCGAGGGTGCCGAGCTGCTTGGCCACGGCTTCCTGGATTTCCTTGCGCGAGTGACCGGCGCCGCAGGTCCACAGGCCGGACAGGCTGTCATAGATACGACGGCCCTGGTCATCGATCAGCCAGCTGCCTTCGGCCGCGACGATCAGGCGCGGGTCGCGCTGGAAGTTGCGGTTGGCGGAGAAGGGCATCCAGTGGGCGTCCAGCTTGAGCTGGCTGGCCAGGGGAAGTTGGGCGGTCTGCGGCATGTTCATGAGTGGCCTCGAGGGGGTCTTGTTCTGAGGTGCGACAAGTAACTTGATGCCGACATTGCCACGGGCATAAAGTCACGAAAATCCAACTTTTCATATCTTTAGATCAGAGGTTACTAAACCATGAGCAGCCGCCGCCCAGAGCCGTTGGCACAGGTCAGCGATTTCGATATCCGCCTGCTGCGCATCTTCCGCAGCGTGGTGGAATGCGGCGGTTTCTCCGCCGCCGAGAGCGTCCTGGGCATCGGTCGCTCGGCCATCAGCCAGCAGATGAGCGACCTGGAACAGCGCCTCGGCCTGCGCCTGTGCCAGCGCGGCCGTGCCGGTTTCGCCCTGACCGAGGAAGGCCGCGAGGTGTACCAGTCGTCCATGCAATTGCTGGCAGCGCTGGAAACCTTCCGCACCGAGGTCAACGGCCTGCACCAGCACTTGCGCGGCGAGCTGAACATCGGCCTCACCGACAACCTGGTGACCCTGCCGCACATGCGCATCACCCACGCCCTGTCGCGGTTGAAAGAGCGCGGACCGGACGTGCAGATCAACATCCGCATGACGCCCCCCAGCGAGGTGGAGCAAGGGGTGCTCGACGGTCGCCTGCATGTCGGCGTGGTGCCGCAGACCGCCGCCCTTTCGGGCCTGGAGTACCAGCCGCTGTACAGCGAGCGCTCGCTGCTCTACTGCGCCGTGGGCCATCCGCTGTTCTACGCCGACGACGCCCAGCTCAGCGACGAACGCCTGAACCAGCAGGACGCCATCGCCCCCACCTTCCGCCTGCCGGCGGAGATCCAGGCGCACTACCAGGTGCTCAATTGCAGCGCCAGCGCCTCCGACCGCGAAGGCATGGCCTTCCTGATCCTCACTGGCCGCTATATCGGCTACCTGCCGGACCACTACGCCACCTTCTGGGTGCAGCAGGGCCGGCTGCGGGCACTGAAACCGGCAAGCCGCTTCTATGACTTGTCCCTGTCCTCGGTGACGCGCAAGGGCCGCCGGCCGCACCTGGTGCTGGAGAGCTTCCTGGACGCGCTGGCCGCGACCAGCTGAAGGGCGATACCTGCACCAGCCCGGCGCAGGGGCCCTCCTTTTGGTGCGCTCCCCCACTCCCGGAACACCGCCGCGTCCCGTCGCAAGCCGCGTCACGCCTGAAAAACTGTTCAACTGGTCAGCTTCTTGCAGTGCAGCCGCCACTCACTACCCGCGGGGCGCACCATGCACAGCGAAGCAACCAGCAACACCGATCTGATCTACGGCCTGGAAGACCGGCCCAACCCCCTGCAGTCCTTCTGTGCCGCGCTGCAGCATGTGTTGGCCAGCGTGGTTGGCATCATCACGCCGCCACTGGTAATCGGCGGCGCCCTGGGCCTGGGCGAGCACCTGCCCTACCTCATCAGCATGGCGCTGATGGTGTCCGGCGTCGGCACCTTCATCCAGGCACGGCGGCCCCTGGGTATCGGCGCCGGGATGATCTGCCTGCAAGGCACCAGCTTCGCCTTCCTCGGCGCGGTGCTCGCGGCCGGCTTCCTGGTGAAGAGCCGTGGTGGCAGCCCGGAGGACATCCTGGCCATGATCTTCGGCGTGTGCTTCTTCGGCGCCTTCGTACAGGTCGTGCTGAGCCGCTTCATCGGCCAGTTGCGGCGGATCATCACGCCGCTGGTGACGGGTATCGTCATCACGCTGATCGGCGTGAGCCTGATCAAGGTCGGCATCACCGACATCGGCGGCGGCTTCAAGGCGGCGGATTTCGGCGCTCCGGGGAACCTGGCCCTGGGCGCCCTGGTGCTGCTGACCATCATCCTGCTCAACCGCTCGCGCAACCCTTGGGTGCGCCTGTCGTCGATCCTCATCGGTCTGGTCGTGGGCAGCCTGGTGGCCCTGGCCACCGGCAAGCTGGCGCCACAGCCGCTGCCTGACCTGCCGCTGATCAGCATGCCGGTACCCTTCAAGTTCGGGTTCAGCTTCGACTGGACGGCGTTCATCCCGGTGGCGCTGATCTACCTCATCAGCACCATCGAGACCGTGGGCGACCTCACCGCCAACTGCATGCTCTCGCGCAAACCCTTCGAAGGCCCGGAGTACGAGGCGCGCCTGAAAGGCGGCGTGCTGGGTGATGGCGTCAGCTGCCTGATCGCCGCCACTTTCAGCGCCTTCCCCAATACCACCTTCGCGCAGAATAACGGGGTGATTCAGCTCACCGGCGTCGCCAGCCGTCACGTCGGCCTCTATATAGGTGCGGTCCTGCTGGTGCTCGGCCTGTTCCCGCTGATCGGCGCCCTGCTGCAGCAGATTCCCAAGCCGGTGCTGGGCGGCGCCACGCTGGTGATGTTCGGCAGCGTGGCAGCGGCCGGCATCCGCATCCTCGCGCAAGTGGACCTGGACCGCCGCAGCCTGCTGATCATCGCCGGCTCCTTCGGCGTCGGCCTGGGCGTCGCGGCCCAGCCCACCCTGCTGCACCAGATGCCGCAGATCGTGCAGAGCCTGTTCGACTCGGCCATCACCTGCGGCGGTGTGACGGCCATCCTGCTGAGCCTGCTGTTGCCATCGGAGCCGGCGCGGGAAACGGCACTGGAAAGCAGCGGAATCTGACCGCTGGCAGTGCGAAACGGCTGCATCCTGGCCCCAATCGGGTGCAGCCGTGAAATTACCTGACCGCCACTACAGTTTTGTCTTGTCGGACACGCCATCCTGGGTTATCAGTGCTGTCGCCAACCCCACTCAGAATCAGGAAACCTATGACTTCACTGGTGCCCGCCCACAGCCCGAATCCTTCCGCAAAACCCGCCGGCCGCATCCGTCAGAAGAACGAAGAGCTGATACTGGCCGCTGCGGAAGAAGAGTTCGCCCGCCACGGCTTCAAGGGCACCAGCATGAACACCATCGCCCTGCGCGCAGGGCTGCCCAAGGCCAACCTGCACTACTACTTCAGCAACAAGCTGGGCCTGTACATCGCCGTGCTGAGCAACCACCTGGAACTCTGGGACAGCACCTTCAACACCCTCACCGCCGAAGACGATCCGGCCGAGGCCCTGGCCCGCTACATTCGCGCCAAGATGGAATTCTCCCGACGCCACCCGCTAGCCTCGAAGATCTTCGCCATGGAGATCATCAGCGGCGGCGGCTGCCTCGAAGCTCATTTCGATCAGGACTACCGCACCTGGTTCAAGGGCCGTGCCGGGGTGTTCGAAGCCTGGATCGCCGCCGGCAAGATGGACCCGGTGGACCCGGTCAACCTGATCTTCCTGCTCTGGGGCAGCACCCAGCACTACGCTGACTTCAACACCCAGATCTGCCGCGTCACCGGGCGCAAACGCCTGACCAAGGAAGATTTCGAGACGGCCACGCAGAACCTTATCCAGATCATCCTCAAGGGCTGCGGCCTGACTCCGCCCGCGACCGCCTGATGCCCTTCACGCTCACCGCCCCCGCCGAGTACCGCGAGGAGATCAAGAAGAGCCGCTTCATCGCCCATGCCGCGCCAGTGGCCAGCGTAGAGGAAGCGCAGGCCTTCATCGCGCGCCTGTCCGAACCTGGCGCCTCGCACAACTGCTGGGCCTGGAAGCTGGGCAACCAGTACCGCTTCAGCGACGACGGCGAACCCGGCGGCACCGCCGGCCGCCCGATCCTCGCCGCCATCGAAGGCCAGGACTGTGACCAGGTGGCGGTGCTGGTGATCCGCTATTACGGCGGCATCCAGCTCGGCACCGGTGGCCTCGCCCGTGCCTACGGCGGCAGCGCCGCCAAATGCCTGCAAGGCGGCCAGCGCGTGGAGCTGGTGGCCCGCAGCCGAGTCAGCTGTCACCCCGCCTTTGCCGAACTGCCCGTGCTGAAAGCCCGCCTGGGTGAATTCGAGGCGTTGGTGGAAAGCGAACAGTTCGACGCCGAAGGTGCGGAGCTGGTGCTGGCCCTGCCCGACGGCCGCATTGCCGACCTGGAACGGCTGCTGCGGGATATCAGCCGGGGACGGATTGGGGTGAAGCGGCTGTAGCCCCATCTGTGGAGGCGCGTACCACCCACAATTTCTGTGGAGCCGGCTGTGGATAACTCGTGGGCTGTTTGCTGGAACGCCGCTGCGGTGCGGCTTAGCAAGAATTGTTCGCTTTTTGCCCAGACTCGGGCTTATCCCCCGCCCCAAAGATAAGCAGCTGATTTGCTAAGGCATTCCTTTGCGCACCAAGGCAGCGCAAGGGGGCTGCGGGGCGCCGTGGGGGGCGGCTTTTTGTCCACGCCGGACGGGGAAAAGACTGTGGATAAGCTTGGGAATAGCCCCCACAACCCAGCGGCCACGCCACCTGCAAGAAATTGATCAAAAAACGATCAGCACCTTCGCATCGAAAACGCTCACCTCGCACCAGCAGCGGGCGTCCGCACACAACACGTGGCCGCCCGCCTGCTGACGCAGCCCTTCTGTCATGCACCCTGGCGGCTTTCCTGACCTCATGGCCAGCTTTTTGCTTCGGCCCCGGCATTGCGCATTGCCTCAGGAAAAGGCCCCATGATCAGCTCCAATTCGCCGCCACGCCTCGAACTGCGTGGCATCACCAAACGCTACCCCGGCTGCCTGGCCAACGACCACGTCGACCTGTGCATAGGACCGGGAGAAATCCATGCCTTGCTGGGCGAGAACGGCGCCGGCAAGAGCACCTTGATGAAGATCATCTACGGCGTGACCCAGCCGGACGCGGGCGAAATCCGCTGGATGGGGCAAGCCGTGCAAGTGCGCGACCCGGCCCAGGCACGCGAACTGGGCATCGGCATGGTGTTCCAGCACTTCTCGCTGTTCGAGACGCTGACCGTGGCGGAGAACATCGTCCTCGCCCTGGGTAGCGAAGCCGGCACGCCGAAGCAGCTGGAGCCGCGCATCCGCGAAGTCTCGCGGCGCTATGGCATGGCACTGGAGCCGGAACGGCTGGTGCATGGGTTGTCCATCGGCGAGCGGCAGCGGGTGGAAATCGTCCGCTGCCTGATGCAGGACATCCGCCTGCTGATCCTCGACGAACCCACCTCGGTGCTCACGCCGCAGGAGGCGGATGAGTTGTTCGTCACCCTGCGCCGGCTCGCCGACGAGGGCTGCAGCATCCTCTTCATCAGCCACAAGCTGGGCGAAGTGCGCGCTCTTTGCCAAAGCGCCACCGTACTGCGCGGCGGCCGGTTATCCGGGCATTGCGTACCGGCTGAATGCAGTGACCTGGAACTGGCGCGACTGATGGTGGGCGATGCCGAAGGGTTGTCGGCCAGTTACCCGAAAGTCTCTGGCGGCGCGCCGTTCCTGAATCTGTCCGGGCTGTCGTGGAGCAACCCCGACCCCTTCGGTATTTCCCTGGCCGACCTGCAACTGGAAGTGCGCAGCGGCGAGATCGTCGGCATCGCCGGGGTCGCCGGCAACGGCCAGGACGAGTTGCTCGCCCTGCTCTCAGGCGAACAACGCCTCACCGGGGCCGACGCCGGCAGCGTGCGCTTCTCCGGCAGTCCGGTGGGCCAGTTGCGCCCGGATGCGCGCCGCGCCCTTGGCCTTGCCTTCGTCCCCGCCGAACGCCTGGGCCATGGTGCGGTGCCGGAGCTGAGCCTGGCGGACAACGCCCTGCTCACGGCATCCGGCCAGGGCCTTGTGAGTCGTGGGTTGATCCGCCGTGGCCGGGTGCTGGCCTTCGCCGACGACATCATCCGCCGCTTCGCCGTGAAAACGCCCGATGCCCAGGCGCCTGCCCGTAGCCTGTCCGGCGGCAACCTGCAGAAATTCATCCTCGGACGGGAAATCCTCCAGCAGCCGAAACTGCTGGTGGCCGCCCACCCCACCTGGGGCGTGGACGTGGGCGCCGCAGCGGCCATCCACCGCGCGCTGATCGCCCTGCGCGACGCCGGCGCGGCCATCCTGGTGATCTCCGAAGACCTCGACGAACTGTTCCAGATCAGCGATCGCATTGGCGCCCTCTGCGCCGGACGCCTATCGCCGCTCAAAGCCTGCGCCGCCACCAGCCCGGTGGAAGTCGGCCGCTGGATGGCCGGGCAGTTCGATCAATCCCAAGCCGCCTGAACGAGACCCTTCCATGTTGCTATCCCTGGAACCCCGCCAGCAGCAGTCGCGCGCGATGCTCGCACTGTCGCCGCTGCTGGCCGGACTGCTCACCCTGGCCAGCGGCGCCCTGCTGTTCGCCGCCCTCGGCCATGACCCGCTGGAAACCCTGCATACCCTGCTGATTGCGCCCATCAGCGACCTCTACGGGCTCTCCGAACTGCTGGTCAAAGCGCTGCCGATTCTGCTCTGCGCGCTGGGCCTGGCGGTCGCCTACCAGGCGCGGGTGTGGAACATCGGCGCCGAGGGCCAGTTGCTGATCGGCGCCCTGGCCGGCAGCGCGCTGGCCGTGCAGATCATCGACTGGGAAAGCCGCTGGGCCCTGGCGTTGGTACTGGCTGCCGGCACCCTGGCGGGCGCTGCCTGGGGCGGTCTGGCGGCGTGGCTGAGAACGCGCTTCAACGCCAACGAAATCCTCACCACCATCATGCTCAACTACATCGCCCTGAACCTGCTGCTGCATTTCGTGCATGGCCCCTTGAAGGACCCGGCCGGTTTCAACTTCCCCGAGTCGGCGATGTTCGGCGACGCCTCGCGACTGCCGCCGCTGCTGGAAGACCTGCGGGTGCATGTCGGCCTGTACTTCACCCTGCTGGCGCTGGTGGTGGTCTGGGTGCTGCTGCAGAAGAGTTTCCTCGGCTTCCAGATCAAGGTGCTGGGCCTGGACCAGCGCGCCGCCGGCTTCGTCGGTTTCCGCGAGAAGCGCCTGGTCTGGCTGGTGCTGCTGATCAGCGGCGGCCTGGCGGGCCTGGCCGGCGTGGGCGAAGTCACCGGGCCTATCGGCCAACTGGTGCCCCAGGTATCGCCGGGCTATGGCTACGCGGCGATTACCGTGGCCTTCCTCGGCCGGTTGAATCCCTTCGGCATCCTCGCCGCCGGCCTGCTGATGGCCCTGCTCTACCTGGGCGGCGAGAACGCGCAGATGGCGCTGAACCTGCCGCAATCCATCACCGAACTGTTCCAGGGAATGATGCTGTTCTTCCTGCTGGCCTGTGACGTGCTGATTCTCTACCGGCCGCGCCTGACAGTGCGCTGGCGAAGAAGGGAGCAGGTCAGGGAGGCGATGGCGTGAGGCACAGTCCGGCATCCCTCACCCTAACCCTCTCCCAGAGGGAGAGGGGACTTTCCCCGAGCCTCGTCAACCTCCCCTCTCCCCTTGGGAGAGGGGCCGGGGGTGAGGAACGCAGAGCAAAACACGAAGACCAATCTTGGAGCACCCCATGGACCTCGATCTGCTGAGCAACATCCTTTTCGCCATGGTGCGCTGCGGTACGCCCCTGCTGCTGGTGGCCCTGGGCGAACTGGTGTGCGAGAAGAGCGGCGTGCTCAACCTCGGCCAGGAGGGGATGATGCTGTTCGGCGCCGTGGTGGGTTTCATCGCCGCCCTGGCTACCGGCAACCTCTGGCTCGGCGTGTTGCTGGCGATAGCCGCCGGCATGCTGCTGTCGGCCCTCTTCGCCCTGGTGGCGCTGGGCTGCAACGCCAACCAGGTGGCCACGGGCCTGGCACTGACCATCTTCGGCGTGGGCTTGGCGTCCTTCGTCGGCGCGGCCTGGGTGGGCAAACCGCTCGCGGGGTTCGAGCCGGTGGCCATTCCGCTGCTGAGCGAGATTCCACTGCTGGGCCGCATGCTCTTTGCCCAGGACCTGCTGGTGTACCTCAGCTTCGCGCTGTTCGCACTGGTGGCCTGGGTACTGCTGAAGAGCCGCATCGGCCTGGTGATCCAGGCGGTGGGCGAGAACCCCGACGCGGCCAGCGCCATGGGCCTGCCGGTGATGCGCGTGCGCACCCTCGCGGTGCTGTTCGGCGGCGCCATGGCGGGCATGGCCGGGGCTTACCTGTCGCTGGCCTACACGCCGATGTGGGCGGAAAACATGACCGCAGGACGTGGCTGGATCGCCCTCGCCCTGGTGGTGTTCGCCAGCTGGCGGGTATTGCGCGTGCTGCTCGGTGCTTACCTGTTCGGCCTGGCCAGCATCCTCCACCTGGTGGCCCAGGGCCTGGGGCTGGCGATCCCGGCCAACCTGCTGGCGATGCTGCCCTACGTGGCGACCATCCTGGTGCTGGTACTGCTCTCGCGAGATGCCCTGCGCACCCGCTTGTTCGCGCCGGTATCGCTGGGCCAGCCGTGGCGCGCCGGTCACTGACGCACCAGCAGAAGGCGTGCCGCACCAACTTCAGGCCCCGCCCAGTGCGGGGCCTCGACGTTTCCGGTGGGCTGAAGCCCACCCTACGGGGTTTGCACAGTTGTTTGTCCGCTTGGTCAGCTTTTTGCAAACGAGCCTGCAGCGTAAACGCCACTACAGGACCAAAGGAGCAACACCCGTGATGCACAAGAACATCAAAAAGAACGTGCTGCGTACCCTGGCGGCCGCCATCGGCTTCAGCAGCATCCTTTCCGCCAGCGCCGCCGACCCGCTGAAGGTGGGCTTCGTCTATGTCGGCCCCATCGGCGACCACGGCTGGACCTACCAGCACGAGCAGGGCCGCAAGGCGCTGGAAGCCAGGTTCGGCGACAAGGTGCAGACCAGTTTCGTCGAGAACGTGGCCGAAGGCGCCGACGCCGAGCGGGTGATCCGCAACATGGCCAAGGGGGGCTATGACCTGGTGTTCACCACCTCCTTCGGCTACATGAACCCCACCGCCAAAGTGGCCAAGCAGTTCCCCAAGGTCACCTTCGAGCACGCCACCGGCTACAAGCAGGACAAGAACCTCGGCACCTACCTGTCGCGTTCCTATGAAGGCCGCTATGTCGGCGGTTACCTCGCAGCGAAGATGACCAAGACCCACAAGATCGGCTACATCGCCTCCTTTCCCATTCCCGAGGTGATCCGCGACATCAATGCCATCCAACTGGCGCTGAACAAGTACGACCCGCAGGCGGAGATCAAGGTGGTGTGGGTCAACACCTGGTTCGACCCGGGCAAGGAATCCGACGCGGCCAACGCGCTGATCGACCAGGGCGTGGACGTGATCTTCCAGCACACCGACAGCCCGGCACCGATCCAGGCCGCCGAACGTCGCGGCGTGTACTCGGTGGGCTACGCCTCGGACATGGCCCACTTCGGGCCGAAAGCCGTGCTCACCTCCATCGTCAACAACTGGGGGCCGCACTACATCCAGGCCACCCAGGGCGTGATGGACGGCAACTGGAAGCCACAGGACTTCTGGGGCGGCCTGAGTGAAGAAACCATCGAGCTGCCCATCAGCGACCTGGTGCCGGCCGATGCGAAGGCCGAAGCCGAGAAACTGATTGCCAGCATCAAGAGCGGTGCGTTCCACCCC
Source organism: Pseudomonas sp. D(2018) (assembly GCF_005502555.1). Classification (NCBI taxonomy): domain Bacteria; kingdom Pseudomonadati; phylum Pseudomonadota; class Gammaproteobacteria; order Pseudomonadales; family Pseudomonadaceae; genus Pseudomonas; species Pseudomonas sp. D(2018). The sequence continues at coordinate 43,384 of NZ_SCOK01000035.1, read as the reverse complement.
TTCACCGGCCCGATCAAGGACCAGACCGGCGCGGTGAAACTGGCTGACGGCGTGGTGGCCACCAATGCCGACCTGGCCTCGATGAACTACTACGTAGAAGGCATCAAGGCGGAACTGCCGAAGTAACCTTCCGCCAACCCTCTCCTCTCGGGAGAGGGTTGGGGAAAGAGCCAGCGCCCCACGAGGAATCCAAGGATCACCCGATGAACCAGCTCCCGATCATCGACATCGCCCCGCTCTACGCCGACGAGCCAGACGCCTGGCGCGAGGTGGCCGCGCAGATAGATGCTGCCTGCCGCGAATGGGGCTTCTTCTACATCACCGGGCACGCCATCAGCCCGGTGCGAATCAAGAGCCTGCTGGACGCCGCCAAGGCCTTCTTCGCCCTGCCGGATGCCGAGAAGCTGAAGATCGACATCACCCAGACCCGCCACCACCGTGGCTACGGCGCCATCGCCACCGAACAACTGGACCCGAGCAAGCCCAGCGACCTCAAGGAAACCTTCGACATGGGCTTCCACATGGCCGCCGACCACCCCGAGGTGCTGGCGGAAAAGCCGCTGCGCGGCCCCAATCGCCACCCGCAGCTGCCCGGTTGGGAAGCGCTGCTGGAGCAGCACTACCAGGACATGCAGGCCCTGGCGCAGACCCTGCTGCGGGCCATTGCCATGGCGCTCGATATCGAGCCGGACTTCTTCGACAAGCGCTTCCATGAGCCGATCAGCGTGTTCCGCATGATCCATTACCCGCCGCGCCACACCGCCAGCTCCGCCGAGCAGCAAGGCGCCGGTGCCCACACCGACTACGGCTGCATCACCCTGCTCTACCAGGACGAGGCTGGCGGCTTGCAGGTGCGCAACCTGAAAGGCGAATGGATCGACGCGCCGCCGATCGAGGGCAGCTTCGTGGTCAACCTCGGCGACATGATGGCGCGCTGGAGCAACGACCGTTACACGTCCACGCCGCACCGGGTGATCAGCCCGCTGGGGGTGGATCGCTACTCCATGCCCTTCTTCGCCGAGCCGCACCCGGACACCGAAATCAGCTGCCTGCCGAACTGCTCCAGCGCAGCCAACCCGCCCAAGTACCCACCGGTGACCAGCGCCGACTATCTGCTTTCGCGTTTTACCGATACCTACGCCTATCGCCGTGAGGAAATCGCATAACCCTGTAGGGGCGATTTCATTGGCGATTGAAATCGCTCTGTCTGCATGACGTGTTGCAAGCAGATGCCTTGCCCGATGGTCAATCTCTCGCAACAGCTAACGCAGACCTGGCGATTGAAATCGCCCCCACAAGGCGCTGGCTCAGCACATTCCCATCCAGCCGGTTAAACTTTCCGGCGGTCTAGCCTGAAAACGAGAAACCACCATGTACGACTGGCTGAATGCCCTGCCCAAGGCTGAGTTGCACCTGCACCTGGAGGGCTCCCTGGAGCCTGAACTGCTGTTCGCCCTGGCCGAACGCAACAAGGTGGCGCTGCCCTGGGCCGATGTGGAAACCCTGCGCAAGGCGTACGCCTTCAACAACCTGCAGGAATTCCTCGACCTCTATTACGCCGGTGCCGATGTGCTGCGCACCGAGCAGGATTTCTACGACCTGACCTGGGCCTACCTGGAACGCTGCAAGGCGCAGAACGTGATCCACACCGAGCCGTTCTTCGACCCGCAGACCCACACCGACCGGGGCATTCCCTTCGAGGTGGTGCTGACCGGCATTCGTCAGGCCCTGGAAGACGGCCGCGAGCAACTGGGCATCAGCTCCGGGCTGATCCTCAGCTTCCTGCGCCACCTGTCCGAGGAAGAAGCCCAGAAAACCCTCGACCAGGCCCTGCCCTTCCGCGATGCCTTCATCGCCGTGGGCCTGGACAGTTCGGAGAAAGGCCATCCGCCGAGCAAGTTCCAGCGCGTGTTCGACCGTGCCCGTGGCGAAGGCTTCCTCACCGTCGCCCATGCCGGCGAAGAAGGCCCGCCGGAGTACATCTGGGAAGCGCTGGACCTGCTCAAGATCGAGCGTATCGACCACGGCGTGCGTGCCATCGAGGACGAGCGCCTGATGCAGCGCATCATCGACGAACAGATCCCGCTCACCGTCTGCCCGCTGTCCAACATCAAGCTCCGCGTGTTCGAGCACATGCGCCAGCACAACATCCTCGAGATGCTGGAGCGCGGCGTGAAGGTGACGGTGAACTCCGACGACCCGGCCTACTTCGGCGGCTATGTCACGGAAAACTTCGCCGCCCTGCACGAGCACCTTGGCATGACCCAGGACCAGGCCAGGCGCCTGGCGCAGAACAGCCTGGATGCGCGCCTGGTGAAGTGATCGCCAGGCAGGGTGGATGGCGCCCTTTCCAACCACCTTCGACGTCATGACTCGCTTCACCTGGTGGGCAGCACATCCGCTGTCCACCCTCCTCTTTCTTCACCAATGAGTGCGCCACCCATGCCATCGGCGAGCGAGTTGTAGGAAATTTCCTAGAGCCGGGTAGTCCGGGATGGACGCCCCGCCAGACCCGCTTCCGGCGCCCCTTAAGATGCCTCCCATCGCCTTGCGAGACCGCCCGCGCAGTCTTCGCCACAAGACCAAAAACTCGATGGATACCGAGGCTCCCCCTACATGCCAACCCGAATCGTCATTGTCGATGACCACCCCATCACGTTGATCGGCATGCGCGCCCTGCTCAGCACCTGCGACAACCTCAAGGTGGTGGGCGAGGCTCACTGTGTCGACAGCCTGTTCGAGCAGCTTGATCGCCAGCCCTGCGACCTGCTGGTGACCGACCTGATGATGCCGGAGAGCGGCCAGGTCGACGGCCTGCACCTGATCCAGCGACTCCGGCGGCACTACCCGGCGCTGAAGATCATTGTCGTCACCATGCTCAACAACCCGGCGCTGATCACCTCGGTGCTGCGCCAGGGCGTGCAGGGGCTGGTGAGCAAGCGCGGATTGCTCAATGACCTGCCACGCGCCATCCGCAGCCGCTCCAGCGCGCCCTTCCTCTCCCCCGCCCTGCAACACCTGCTGGACGTCAGCGAGGCCGAACACGGCAAAGCCCTGGCGGTACCTGAGCAACTGTCTCCCCGCGAGGTGGAGGTGCTGCGCCTCTATGGCGCCGGCCTCAGTGTGGGGGAGATCGCCGCACGCCTGGTGCGTTCCAAGCAGACCATCAGCGCCCAGAAGACCAGCGCCATGCGCAAGCTCGGCCTGGATACCAACGCCGCCCTGTTCCTCTATATCCAGGAACACGGGCTCGCCTGACGCCCCGCCGGAGACCACCATGCCCAACCGCCACAGGCTCCTGGTGCGCCTGGCGCTTTGCTGCGCCTGCCTGCTGCCGCTTCCGGCCATCACCCAGGCCAATGACGCCGTGCCGTCCTACGACGTAACTCACCTGCCGATGGACCCGGCCGAGGCGATGACGGCCCTCGGTGACGAGGACGCCCCGCCGTCGCACCCGTTCTGGCACGCCTTTCTGCTGGTGGCCTGGATCGTGGTGCCATCACTGCTGTGGAACTGGCGCCTGCAGGGCCAGGTGAGCGAACGCCGCGCGGCACAAGACCAGTTGTGCGACCAGTTGGCCTTCCAGTTCTCCCTGCTCAACGGCCTGCCGACGCCGCTCTATGTCCGCGACCTGGAAGGACGGCTGACGACCTGCAACCGCGCCTACGAGAACTTCTTCGGTAGCTCCCTGGAGGAACTGCGCGGCACCCGTGTCCAGCAACTGCCCGATGCCCCGCCCGAGCTGGTGGAGCTGCTGGCGGCGGAGTACCGACAACTGCTGTTGCATCGCCAGCCGCGCTACTTCGACTGCCGCATCGAAAGCGCCGGACGTACCTTCCACGTCTATCACTGGCTGGTGCCCTTCTACAGCGCCAGGGGCACTCTTCAGGGCCTGCTCGGCGGTTGGATCGACATCAGCGACCGCAAGCACCTGGAAGACCGCTTGCGCGAGGCGCAGCAGGCCGCCGTCAAGGCCAGCGCGGTCAAGAGCCGGTTCCTCGCCACCATGAGTCATGAGCTGCGCACCCCGCTCAACGCCCTGGTAGGACTGCTGGAGCTGGAGACCACCACCCGCGCAGCGCCCACTGAAAACCTGCGCATCGCCCAGCAGTCGGCCCACTCGATGATCGACCTGATCGGCAACATCCTCGACCTGGACAAGATCGAGTCCGGACAGATGCAACTGGCGCCACAGCCCACCGACCTCGACGCGCTGCTCAGGGGCAGCCTCGACCTGTTCGCCGCCCAGGCGCGGGAAAAGGGCCTGGACCTGAGTTTTCAGTGCGCGCTCCCAGCCGCCCGGCACTACCTGCTGGACCCGCTGCGCCTGCGCCAGGTGCTGCACAACCTGCTCGGCAACGCCGTGCGGTTCACTCACCAGGGCCACGTGACCCTGCAAGCCGCAGCGCTCGAACAGTCGACAGGCAAATGCCTGCTGCGAATCGAGGTCAGCGACAGCGGCATCGGCATCCCGGTGGAATTCCAGCCGCGCATCTTCGACGCCTATCGGCAGGCGCACACCGAGGTATCCAGCGAGTACGGCGGTTCGGGGCTGGGCCTGAGCATCTGCCGTCACCTGACCAGTCTCATGGGCGGGCGCATCTGGCTGGAAAGCGAACTTGGCCAGGGCTGCCGGGTGCACGTCGAGCTGCCTCTGGCGTGGACCCCGGCCGATGACAGCGTGAAGTCGGCGCCTGTCGCAACGGTTGCCGGGGACCTGACAGGGCTCGAGGTGCTGATCGTCGACGATGTTTCCACCAACGGCCTGGTCCTCCAGCAACAACTGGCCAGCCTCGGTCACCGCGGGACCTTCGTCAGCGACGCGGAGTCGGCGCTGCGCGCCTGGGCGGAACGCCCCTTCGACGTCCTCATCAGCGACTGCAACATGCCCGGCATGGACGGCTATGCGCTGACCCGGGCAGTGCGTGCCCGCGAGAGCGCGCAAGGCGTCGCGCCGATACGGATCATCGGCTACACCGCCAGCGCCCTGAGCGGGGAGGAGTCGCGTTGCCGGGAGGCCGGCATGGACGAACTGATGATCAAGCCCGTGACCCTCGCCCGCCTGCGCGGTGCCCTTGGCGGTGCGCTGCCGGCGATCGACCCGGTCCCGGCGACTGCAAGCGCCGGCCAGGGTTTCGACCTGTCCCACCTCGAAGGCCTGCAGGGCATCGACCCGGCCCTGCTCGACCGGTTGCTCACCGAGCTTCGTGCCAGCCTCACCCAGGAGCGCCAACGCCTGCAGTCACCGTTGCCGGCGGACGACCCTGAAGCCGTCGGCCAGGTGGCGCACCGCCTGGCCGGCCTCGCCTGCACCATCGATGCGCCGGGTCTCATGCAGGCCTGCCACGGGCTTTCCCCAGCCCTGGCGCGAGGCGCCAACGACCTTCGCCGACAACAGGCCGAGGTCGTGGCGAGCCTCGAAACACTGTTGCGGCACGTCGAGGAACGGCTGGCTGGAGCCAGCCCGTGGCGCCCTCATTCCTGAGCGAGCACCACGCTTTCGGACTCGTCCCATGGGGCCACTCGAGCTGACCCGTCACTCTGCACTGGCCCGGAACGCCCCACGCCGTCGGTGTCCCCCATCCCCGTCGGCCGGAAAAGCCGGGCACCCCAATGGACATTTCCAACGCTATAAAAGGTAATTCGATGAACCATTCCACTCGCCCCCTGGCAGCGCGCATGCTGCCGCTGGCAGCCGCTCTCGGCCTGGCTGCACTCGGTGCCCAGCAGGCTTCCGCCCACGGCTACGTCGATAGCCCGAAATCCCGTGCTTACATGTGCGCCGCGTCCGGCGGCAGCCTGAACAAGGACTGCGGCTCCGCAGCCTGGGAACCGCAAAGCATCGAGTACTCGCCGAGCGTCGGCCACCACTACAAGGGCCGCTACTGCGCGGACGATTTCACCAAATGCGGCCCGGCCGACGGCACCATCCCCTCTGGCGGCATCAAGGGTTTCGCCAAGCTGAACGAGCAGTCGGCGACCCGCTGGCAGAAGACCACCATCAAGCCGGGCATCAACGACTTCACCTGGCGCTATACCGCCGGCCATGCCACGGCCTACTACCAGTTCTACATCACCAAGAAGGACTGGAACCCGAACCAGCCGCTGACCCGCGAGTCCTTCGAGTCCAAGCCCCTGCTGCACGAGAACGCCAATGGCGCGCGGCCGTCGTCCGGCACCCGCACCACGCACAAGGTGAACATCCCATCCGACCGCAGCGGCTACCACGTGGTCCTGGCCACCTGGAAGATCGGTGACACCGCGGCCACCTTCTACCAGGCCATCGACGTCAACATCGATAACAAGGGCGCGCCGCCGAGCGAATGGACCACCATCGGCGCCGTCCAGCCGGAAGCCCTGAGCATCGGCGACAAGGTGACGACCCGCGTCTTCACCAAGGCCGGCGAGCAGGCCAACCGCCAGACCCTGCTGCGCATCGACAACGCCCAGCAGGCCCAGGCCAATACCTGGCCCTACCTGCTGGCGCAGAAGGCCAACCAGGCCAACGCCGGCTACCTGATGGGCCAGCTGAACGCCGACGGCAAAGTGGTACCGAACTACGGCACCAACAACATCTACACCAAGGCCGGCAGTGACGTGGTCCGCGTGGAGATCCAGAAGGAGCAGCCGAGCATTCCGGCCGCGCTCAGCCTCTCCAGCCTCAAGGACAGCTACACCCTGAAGAACGGCTCCGCCGAGCTGCACTTCAACGCCATCGCCCAGGGCGGCAAGTACACCATCGACGCGACCGTGTTCAACGCCAAGGGCGAGAGCATCGCCTACCAGCAAGGCGAGGCCGGCAACAACATGCCGCACTTCAGCCTGCCGCTGAAGAACGTCCAGGCCGGTGAATACGACCTGGTGGTGCTGGCCAAGCCGGAGAAGGGCGAGCTGCTGCAGAAGACCCACCACTTCACCCTCAAGGATGAAAGCGGCAATGGCGGCGGTAACGCCAAGTACGACTACGTCTTCCCCGATGGCGTGAAGAGCTACCGTGCCGGCGTCCGCGTCCTGGCCAAGGACGGCAACATCTACGAGTGCAAGCCGTTCCCCTACGGCAGCTACTGCCCGCAGTGGAGCACCGGCGCCAACCACTTCGAGCCCGGCGTAGGCCAGTTCTGGTCGCAGGCCTGGATCCGCAAGTAACCCCTCCCGCAACCTGAACGAGCGTGGCGCCCCGGCGCCACGCTCCCGCCCGGGAACCGACATGACCTCCGAACGCTACTCCAAGCCACGCCGGCTGCTGCACTGGTGCTTCGCCGCGGTGATCATCTGGGCCACCGCCACTGGCTTTTTCAACTCGCTGACGCACCTGCCCGAATCCGTCGAGAACGCCATCGCCTTCATCAACGTCTCGCTGACCGCGCTGCTGATCCCGCTTTTCGCCCTGCGCCTGTATTACGTCCTGGCCCACCCGGCGCCCCATGGCCCCACCCATGAGAGCCGCAGCGCCCACCTGCTGGCCCAGGCCGGCCACCTGGCGCTCTACGTGACCATGGCCGTGGTGCTGCTGACCGGCGTGTTGATGATGGATCGCCCCATCAGCGTGTTCGACCTGCTGGTGCTGCCGCAGCCCCTCAGCGAGCCGGTGCTGATCGAATTCTTCGACGAAATCCACCGCTACAGCTGCATCGCCCTGGCCCTGCTGGTGATCGGCCACGTCGCCGCCGTGGCCGTGCATCAGATGCGCGGGCACGGTGTGCTGCGGCGCATGGCCCTGTGATCGCCATGCTGCGCAACCTCTTCCCTTCGCTGCAGCGCGGCCTGATTCCCCTCGGCCTCGCCGCCCTGGGCACCTGGCTGGGCTGGCTCGGCCTGCAGGGCTGGCACGACTGGCAAGCGCTGGATACACCACCGGCCCAGACGATCGCGTCGATCGCCGAGTCAGCCCCGGTCCACCATCCACTGGACAACCGTGCCATCGCCGAACTCTTCGGCGCCCTGTCGGCCACACCGCTGGAAGCCAGCTCGCACGCCGTCGACCTGACCCTGCTGGCCAGCCTCAGCGAGGGCCGCGCGGTGCTCTCCCGCGCGCTGATCCAGTCGCCCGAGGGCAGCGCCTTTTACCGCCTCGGCGATCGCCTGCCCGGTGGTGCCCGGCTAAAGGCCGTACACCCCGACCACGTGGTGATCCAGGCGGGCGGCCACGAGCAGCGCCTGTCCTTTCCCCACTCCCGCGAACGCCTGCTGGCGCCACGCACCGCGCCCTGACCAACCCGGTAGAGACAACGCCATGAACCTGACCCGACTCACGGGCGCCCTGCTGATGCTCGGCACCCTGCTCTCCCCGCTGCCGACGCTGGCCGCCAAGGGCGCCGAACGCCAGTGGACCCTGAACATGAAGGATGCGGAACTGCGCGACCTGGTCAGCGAGGTGGGCGACATCACCGGCAAAACCATGGTGCTCGACCCGAACATGAGCGGCCGCGTGACGGTGCAATCCTCCACAGCCATGGACCAGGACGGCATCTACTCGCTGTTCCTCACCGTGCTGCGCAGCCAGGGCTTCGCCGCCCTCGACCAAGGCGACCGGGTGCTGATCGTTCCCGTCGCCGACGCCAAGACCCGTGCCAGTGACACGGCCGGCGACGAGTTCGTCACCGAAGTCCTGACGCTGCACAACGCCACCTCCAGCGAAGTGGCCGCCGTGGTGCGCCCGCTGGTGGCGCCGGACGCCTATGTGGCGCCCTCGGCCAGTTCCAACGCCCTGGTGGTGACCGACAGCGCCAGCAATGTCGCACGCATCCGCCAGGTGGTGCGCGAGCTGGACGGCGCCGGCAATCCGGCCTTCAGCACCCTCGAACTCAAGCACGCCTGGGCGGTCGACGTTGCCAAGACCCTGACCGACAGCGTCACCCAGAACGGCAACGGCCCGAGCAACACCAAGGCCGTCGGCGACGCCCGCAGCAACCGGTTGATCCTCATCGGCCCGTCCCAGGCGCGCCAGCGCATGGCCGAGCTGGCCAGGTCCCTCGACGTGCCGGGCGGCGCCAACGACAGCGCCCGCGTCGTGCGCCTGCACCATAGCGACGCCAAGCAACTGGAAGAACTGCTCAATGGCATTGGCAAGCACCTGGACAATGGCCGCGGCAACGAGGGCGGCAGCGCCGCCGGCAGCGTGCTGGTCAGCGCCGACAAGAGCCAGAACGCCCTGGTGCTGATGGCCGAGCCGGCCCAACTGGCCATGCTCGACAAGGTCATTGGCGAGCTCGACCGGCCGCGCGCCCAGGTGCTGGTGGAAGCGGCCATCGTCGAAGTCAGCGGCGATATCAGCGACGCCCTCGGCGTGCAGTGGGCCGGAAGCGGGGAGCACGGGTTCGGCGCCAGCAACTTCCCCGGTACGGGCCTGGCCATCGGCACCCTCGCCAAAGCCAATCTGGACAAGCTGCCGAACCTCCCGGAGGGCGCCATCATCGGCCTGGGCAGCCGCAACTTCGGCGCGCTGGTCACCGCGCTGTCCAGCAACGCCAACAACAACCTGCTGTCCACCCCGAGCCTGCTGACCCTGGACAACGAGACGGCGGAAATCCTCGTGGGCCAGAACGTGCCCTTCCAGACCGGTTCCTACACCACCGATACCGCCGGTGCCAGCAACCCCTTCACCACCGTCGAGCGCAAGGATGTCGGCATCACCCTCAAGGTGACCCCGCACATCAACGAGGGCGCCTCGCTGCGGCTGAAGGTGGAGCAGGAAAGCTCCGAACTGGCCACCACCCCGGCCGGTGTCAGCACCAGCGACGTGGTCACCAACAAGCGCGCGGTGAAGAGCACCATCCTTGCCGACGACGGGCAGATCATCGTGCTTGGCGGCCTGATCAAGGACAACCTCAAGACCCAGGTGAGCAAGGTGCCGCTGCTGGGCGACATCCCGCTGCTCGGCCGCCTGTTCCGCAGTACCCGCGAAGTCAGCGAAAAGACCAACCTGATGGTCTTCCTGCGCCCGACCCTGCTGCGCGACAGCAGCTCAAGCGCCCAGGCCAGCGCGCGCAAGTACAACGACCTGCGCCAGTTGCGCCCGGCCAACGGAGGCGACAACCGCCTGCTGTTGCCCAAGGACAGCCGCGGCCTGTTCGACGCATCGAAGAAGGATCAGGTGCTGGACATGCGCCAGCAGGAGCAGCGTCCGTGACCGTCGTGACCAACCTGCCGTTCAGCTATGCCCGGCGCCACGGCGTGCTGCTGGAGCCTGGCGAAGGCGGCCCGCTGCTGGTGTGCCGGGCGGATACGCCACTGGAAATCCTCGCTGAAGTGCGCCGGCACGGCGCTGGCGGCGGACGCCTCCAGGTACTCGATGCCGAGGACTTCGCCCAGCGTCTGGCCGAGCGTTACCGCGACGGTCGCGATGACGCCATGCAGGTGGCCGAGGGGCTCGGGGCCGAAATCGCCGGCCAGGACGACCTCGCCAGCCTCGCCGAACAACTGCCGCAGACCACCGACCTGCTGGAGCAGGAGGACGACGCGCCGATCATCCGCCTGATCAACGCCATCCTCGGCGAGGCGGTGAAGGCCAAGGCCTCGGACATCCACCTGGAAACCTTCGAGCAACACCTTTCGGTACGCCTGCGAGTGGACGGCCTGTTGCGCGAAGTCCTGCGCCCCCGCCGCGAGCTGGCGGGGCTGCTGGTGTCGCGGATCAAGGTGATGGCCAAGCTGGACATCGCCGAAAAGCGCATCCCCCAGGACGGCCGCATCGCCCTGCGCATCGCCGGTCACGAGGTGGACGTGCGCGTCTCCACCCTGCCCTCGGCCCATGGCGAGCGGGTGGTGATGCGCCTGCTGGACAAGCAGGCCGGGCGCCTGGACCTCGGCCGCCTGGGCATGGCCGCGGACCGCCGCGAACGGCTGGAGGGCGCCCTGCACCGACCCCACGGCATCCTGCTGGTCACCGGCCCCACCGGCTCGGGCAAGACCACCACGCTCTACGCCGGGCTGGCCAGCCTCAACAGCCTGACCCGCAACATCCTCACCATCGAAGACCCGGTGGAGTACCACCTGCCGGGCATCGGCCAGACCCAGGTCAACACCAAGGTGGACATGACCTTCGCCCGGGGTTTGCGCGCCATCCTGCGGCAGGACCCGGACGTGGTGATGGTGGGCGAGATCCGCGACCGCGAAACCGCCGAGATCGCCGTGCAGGCTTCGCTCACCGGCCACCTGGTGCTCTCCACCCTGCACACCAACAGCGCCGTGGGCGCCGTCACCCGCCTGGTGGACATGGGCGTCGAACCCTTCCTGCTCAGCACCTCGCTGCTGGGCGTGCTGGCCCAGCGACTGGTGCGCGTGCTCTGCCCTACTTGCAAGACGCAGGCCCCGGCCGACGCCGCTGCCTGCGACCACCTCGGGCTGGACCGGGCCAAGCCGCCAGCGCTGTGGCACGCGGTGGGCTGCGATGCCTGCCAGCACAGCGGCTACCGAGGCCGCCAGGGCATCTACGAACTGGTGCTGCTGGACGAAACCCTGCGCCAACTGATTCACCAGGGCGCAGGCGAAGCCGAGCTGGCCCGCCACGCCCGCCTGCACGGCGCCAGCCTGTTCGCCGATGGCCGCGCCAAGGTGCTGGAAGGCGTCACCAGCCTCGAAGAACTGCTGCGCGTAACCCGCGAGGATTGAGCATGGCCGCCTACGAATACCTCGCCATGGACCAGACCGGCCGCAAGCTGCGCGGCGTGCAGGAGGCCGACAGCGAACGCCAGGCCCGCCAATTGCTGCGCGAGCGTCACCTGGTACCGCTGCGCTTGCGCGCGGCCCGTGGCAGTCTGCGCACGGTGGGCAGCAACAATCGACGTGGCCTCGGCGCGGCCGAGCTGGCCATGCTCACCCGCCAGCTCGCCACCCTGGTGCAAGCGGCGCTGCCGCTGGAAGAAGTGCTCGCCGCGGTGGCGGCCCAATGCGAGAAACGCAGCCACCAGGGCATGCTGCTGGCCATTCGCGCGCGCGTGCTCGAAGGCCACGGCCTGGCCCGCGCCATGGCCGAATTCCCCCGCGCTTTCCCGGCGCTGTATCGCGCCACGGTCGCCGCTGGCGAACGCGCCGGGCACCTGGGCCAGGTGCTGTTGCAACTGGCCGACTACACCGAAGCGCGCCACGCCGCGCGGCAGCAGATCCAACTGGCACTGCTCTACCCGAGCATCCTGCTGCTGGCGGCTTTCGGCATCGTCGGTTTCCTGCTCGGCTTCGTGGTGCCGGACGTGGTGAAGGTGTTCATCGACAGCGGCCAGGAGCTGCCGGCACTGACCCGTGGCCTGATCGCCGCCAGCGCCACCTTGCGCGACTACGGCCTGATCATGCTGGTGCTGCTTGCGGGCCTCGTCGGCGCGTCCCGGCTGATGCTGCACAGGCCCGCCACGCGCCTGCGCTGGCATGCGGCGCAATTGCGTCTGCCGGTCCTGGGCAAGGTCCTGCGCGCTGGCAGTTGCAGCCGCTTCATCAGCACCCTGGCGATCCTCGGACGCAGCGGCGTGCCGCTGGTGGATGCCCTGGAGATCGCCGCCGAGGTGGTGGCCAACCAGCAGATTCGGACCGGTCTGAAAGACGTATCGCGTGCCGTGCGCGAAGGTGGCGGCCTGACCCGGGCTCTGGAGCGCAGCGGCCACTTCCCGCCGATGATGCTCTACATGATCGCCAGCGGCGAACGCTCCGGTGAGCTGGACGCCATGCTCGAACGCGCCGCGCGCCAGCAGGAAGCACACCTGGCCAACCGCATCGCCCTGCTGGTTGGTCTGTTCGAGCCGGCCATGCTGGTGTTCATGGGCGCCAGCGTGCTGCTCATCGTGCTGGCGATCCTGATGCCCATCCTCAGCCTCAACCAACTCGTTACCTGACAGATAGGCACAGTCATGCCCACGCAATCGCAACAACGGGGTTTCACCCTGATCGAAATCATGGTGGTGGTGGTCATCCTCGGGGTGCTCGCCGCCCTGGTGGTCCCGCAACTCATGAGCCGCCCCGACCAGGCCAAGGTCACCGCCGCGCAGAGCGACATCAAGGCCATCGCCATGGCCCTGGATATCTACCGGCTCGACAACCACGTCTACCCCAGCACCCAGCAGGGCCTCGACGCCCTGGTGAGCCGCCCCTCCGGCACCCCGCCGGCGCGCAACTGGAACCTCGACGGCTACCTCAAGCGCCTGCCCGTCGACCCCTGGGGCAACGCCTACCAGTACATCGCCCCCGGCAGCGACGGCAACGCCTACGACCTGTTCTCCTTCGGCGCCGATGGCCGTTCGGGCGGCGACGGGCTTAACGCCGACATCGGCAACTGGGACCTCTGACGTGCAACGCGGGAGTGCGGGTTTCACCCTGCTGGAAGTGCTGGTGGTGATTGTCGTGATCGGCCTGCTCGCCGGCCTCGCGACCCTCGTGCAGCGCGACAACGGTGGCCAGCAGGCGCTGCGCGAGGCCGAGCGGCTGCGCAGCCTGCTCGGCCTGCTGCGGGAAGAGGCGGTGCTCAGTCATCGCGACTTCGGCCTGCGCATCGACGCCGAGGGCTACTCCGTGCAACGCCTGGACCTGGACGGCCAGTGGCAGCCCGCCCCCGATTACCGCGCGCAACGCCTGCCAGCCAACCTGCGCCTGCATCTGCAACTGGACGACGAGGCCCCCGCCCCGAATCGCGGCGAGCGGCGCCAGGCACCGCAACTGCTGGTGCTTTCCAGCGATGAGGTATCGCCCTTCACCCTGCGCCTGGAGTACCGGCTGGTGCCCCTGCTCGCCCTGTCCAGCGACGGTCTGGAGGAGGTTCGCCTTGAACGCCTCGCGCCCTGAGCAACAGGGTTTCACCCTGCTGGAAGTAATGGTCGCCCTGGCGATCTTCGCCACCCTTTCCATTGCCCTCTACAACGCGGCGATTCACGTGGCCGGCACCAGTGCCGCGCTGACCGAACGCAGCCTGGCCCACTGGCTCGCGGACAACCGCCTGAGCGAGCTGCGCGCGCATATGCGTCCGGCCCCCAGCGGCCATGACGAGGAGCGTCTCGGCTTCGCCGGGCGCGACTGGCGGCTGGTCAGCGAGGTCGGCCCGGCGCCTGACCCGCGTTTGCTCAAGGTCAGCCTGGAGGTCCTGGTGGACGGCGCTCGCCCCGTCCGCCGCGCGCACCTGGTGGGTTTCATCGAGGCCCAGCCATGACCCAGCGCGGTTTCACCCTGCTGGAGGTGCTGATTGCCGTGGCGCTGTTCAGCCTGCTGGGTTTGGCCTGCTATCGCCTGCTGGAGCGAGTGATGCACAGCGACCAGCGCATCGCCGCGCACGAAGTCCAGTTGCGCCAGTTGCAACGCGCCCTCGGCCTATTCGAGCGCGACCTGACCCAGGCCATCGCCTCTCCGCTGGGCGACGACCCCAGCCGGCGCCAGGCACTGATCGGCCAACCGGATAACCTGCGGCTGGTGCGCGGTGGCTGGAGCAACCCGCTGCACCAGCCACGCAGCGAGGTGCTGGAGGTCGGCCATACCTGGCGCGATGGCCAGTGGCGGCGCCAATACCGCAGCCCGCCCCGCCGCGAGCTGGAAACGCCGCCCCAGCATAGCCAGCGGCTGCTCGACGGCATCAACGGGGTTCGCCTGCGCTACATCGACAGCCAGGGCGAGGGCCATGACAGCTGGCCGGTCGCCAGCGCGCCGCTGAGCCTGCCCCGTGCCCTGGAGCTGGAACTGGACGCCCCCGGCTATCCCGGCGTCCGCCGGGTCATCCTGCTACCCGGTTTCGAAGGGGACGGCGATGCCTGAGTACCGCCGCCAACGGGGCGTGGCCCTGATCAGCGTGCTGCTGGTCACCGCCCTGGTCACCCTGATCGTCAGCGACATGCTCGCCCGCCAGCGCCTGAGCCTGGCCAGCAGCGCCAACCAACTGAACCAGCAGCAGCTCTGGCAACTGGCCCTGAGCGGCGAGGCCTGGGCACGCCAGCAACTGCTGGCGGACCTGCGCGACACGGACGAACTCGGTCGCGTGCACCTCGGTCAACGCTGGGCCCAGGGCGAGCATGCGTTCGACATCGAAGGCGGGCACATCCGCATCCGTCTGGACGACCTCAGCGGCCGCCTCGACCTGAATACCCAGAATGGGAACAGCGACCCCGTGCTGCGTGCCCGCTACCAGCGCCTGCTGGGCGTGCTCGGTCTCCCCGCCCATGACCCGGCCAGCCTGCTGCCCCGCCTAGGCCGCGATGGCAAGCCGCTGCCCCTGGCCGACATCAGCGAGCTGCAGCGCCTCGCGCCACTGGACGCTGTGAGCCTGCGCCGGCTGCGGCCCTGGGTCCGCACCACGGAAGGCGCGCTGAACGTCAGCACCGCCCCGGCCGAAGTACTGGCCGCCCTCGAAAGCCTCGACCTGTCCGTCGCCCGCGCCATGGTCCACGCCCGGCCTGCGGAAGGCTATGCCAGCGTCCAGGCCTTTCTCGAACAACCGCTGCTGCAGGACCGCCAGGTCCGCTCCTTGGGACTTGGCATCAGCAGCGAGCATTTCCGCGCCACCCTGGATGTCGAGCTGGGCGAGCGGCGCCTGCGTCTGGTCAGTGACTTGCACACCCGCGCCGATGGCCGCGTGGAGGTCCTGCGCCGCCGGCTCGCCCCTCCCGACACCCGCTTTTCGGAGTAACCAACGTGCAAGCCTGGCTTCATCTCAGCCCCCCTGCCCCGGCGGACGGCGACTGGTCGCTGTGCTGGTGGCGCGCCAATGGCGCTGTCATCCAGGGCGACCTCGAACAGGCCGCCCGGGACCTCGCCGGCCTTGACCTGACCCTGCTGCTGCCGGCCGAGGCCGCCAGCCATCACCGTATCGAGGTGCCCGCCCGTAGCGGCCGCTGGCTGCGCCAGGCGATCCATTCGGCTCTGGAGGAACGGCTGCTGGACAACCTCGATGACATGCTGCTGGCCCGAGGGCCCTTGCAGCAGCGGCGCCACTGCCGCCTGTTCGCGGTGCGCCGCGACTGGCTGCGCCAGGTCCTCGCCCGGCTCGCCAAGCACGGCCTTGCGCCCGGGCGCATCCATATCGACGCCGACTGCCTGCCGGGCGAGCGTGCCCTGGCAGTGCGCTGCGCCGGCCGCTGGCTGATCGGCGGTGCCGCGCCCCTGCGCCTGGCCGTGGACGACCAGCAACGGAGCGACCTCGGCGCGCGCCTGCCGGACGACCTCCAGTGGTGTGAGGAAGCCCCCTGGCCACTGCTGGCCGAAGGCTCGCGGCACGCCATCGACCTGCGCCAGGACGAGTTTGCCCGCGCTTCCGGGCGCCGCCTGCCCTGGCGGACCCTGGTGCTGCTGGCGGCCCTGGGCGTGGCTGCGCAGCTGGGCCAGGACATCGCTCACCGGCTCATGCTGGAGCAGCGCGCCCACGAACTGGCCCAGGCCAACCTGGCCGTCTGGCAACTGCACGCCCCTGACCCGGGCCCCGTCGTCGACCTGCCCCGTCAAGTGCGCGCGCGGATGCAGCAGGCCGGCCAGCCCCACCTTGGCCTTGCCCACGGCCTGGACAGCCTGGCGCGCCTATGGAAAAGCAGCGGCGGTGCCATCGCCCAGGTTGACCGGCTCGACTACCAGGCGGGCGAGGGCTGGACCCTGCGCGTTCGCGCGCCGGCCTTCGCCGATCTCGAACGCTTGCGTGAAGGCCTGGTGCGCCAGGGCCTGATCGTCCTTTCCGACTCCGCCGTGCGCGATTCCGATGGGGTCAGCGCACGCCTGCAAATCAAGGACTGACATATGTCCCGACTACTGAACCCGCTGCACCAGCACTGGCAGCGCCTGCCCGCTCGGGAGCGCCGCGCCTTGCTGGCACTGGCCCTGTTCGTCGGCCTGGTGCTGGCCTGGCGACTGATCTGGCAGCCCCAGCAACACGCCTTGCAGCACGCCGAACGCCGTTACCAGGAGGAACTCCAGTTGCAGATCGACCTTGCCAACCTGCCCCACAACCCCGCTCCGCCAGGCGAGCGCATCCCCCCGACCGCCCTGCCGGGTTACCTCGCCAGGACCAGTGCCAATGCCGACATCACCCTCGAACGCATGGACGGCGACGACTCGGGGCGCGTGAACCTCCACCTGGCGGGCACGCTCGACAGCGTGCTCGCCTGGATGGAACGACTGGAAGACAGCGGTGTGGAGGTGGTGTCGCTGGGGATGGACGTCAGCCGAGAGGCTGACGTGAAGGCGCGGATGGTGGTGGAGGCGCCTCAGGAAACCCGTGCCGGGCTGGGCGACAGCAGGCGCAGGATGCCGCCCAGCAGCATGCCGTAGAGCGGCACGAAGAACACCAGGCTGATCGCAAGCTTGACGCCGTAATCCACGGTGGCGATTTCCACCCAGTGTTCGGCCATGAACGGGTTATCACTGCGCCAGAACGCCACGGAGAAGAAGGCGAAGGTGTCTAGCAGGTTGCCCGCGATGGTCGAAGCCACCGGGGCTATCCACCATTGGCGCATCTGCCGCAGACGGTCAAAGACCTGGATATCCAGCACCTGGCCCAGCACATAGGCCAGGAAACTGGCCAGGGAAATGCGCGCAACGAACAGGTTGAACTCGCCCAGGGCCGAGAGGCCGCGGAAGGCCGCCTCCTGGAACAGCACCGACACCACATAGGACGCCAGCAGGGCCGGCAGCATGACCCGCGCGATCACCCGCCGCGCGGCCTGCTTGCCCATCAGGCGCACGGTCAGGTCGGTGGCCAGGAAGATGAACGGAAAGCTGAATGCGCCCCAGGTGGTGTGCCAGCCGAACAGGGTGATCGGCAGCTGCACCAGATAGTTGCTGGCGATGATGATAAGGATGTGGAACGCGATCAGGCCGGTCAGCGCCGGGCGCCAGACCGTGGGAGAAGCAGCGGGCATGGTGATTGGCATCCTTTTTACCGATGGGGTGAGGGAACCCATGTCGCGGCCCCCTGGCCAACGACGGCGCGCATTCTAACTTGACCCGCGCGTCAGGAAAAGCCGCTTCGTTTGGGCGCGAGCATCCAGGGTGACGAGTAATCATCCACGTTCGTAGAACCTGGACTTGCTTTTTGCCCCCTGTAAGGGGGCGTGGCCAACTCTCGGTGCAGGCTGGCACATCGTAGCCCGGATGAAATCCGGGAGCGGCGATTGGACTTTCCCCGGATTACATCCGGGCTACTGACTCAACGTTGCGACAACTAACGCAGACATAGCCAATGAATTCGCCCCCACAAAGGGAGCGCATGCGAGAAGGGCCGCACAGCGGCCCCTATTCGTTCGGTACCTTGCGTCGCCCGGTCACCATGGACCACGGCAAGTTCTCGCGCGTGCGCACGCTTTCCACCAGCGCCGCCGTGACATGCACGCAGGCCAGCCAGAACAGGCTGTCGGCCATGAAGACATGGATATCCCGGGGCAGGTCCTCGCCCCAGAAGTAGTCGATTTCTTCCATCAGGAAACCGGTGACGCCCAGCCCCAGCATCAGCAGGAGCATGAGGATCATCACCAGCCCGCCCAGGGGCGAGTGCCCCAGGCGGTGCATGTGGCCACCGGAAAGCAGCGCCTTGGCGTGAGCCAGCAGGCGTGCCGGACGCGGCCAGAAATCGGCCCAGCGTGCCGGCCGGGGGCCGACGAAGCCCCAGACCAGCCGCACCAGCACCACCGCCACGGCGTAGTAGCCGAGCCAGCGGTGCCAGCCGTCACCTGCCTCGTTGAGGAAGTAGTCGCCGATGAAGGCCGCCACCAGGGACCAGTGACCAATCCTGATCACCGGGTCCCAGAGGCGAACGGTGTCAGCGCTCACGGGTCAGTCCTCGATCTCCTGCTTGACCACCTTGCCGTCAACCGGGTCGAAGTAGATCTCGACCTTGCGCTTGTCCTTGTCCCAGCCGTAGATCTCGTAGCAGTTGCCCTCGGTCACCTTGAACTTCTTGATGTCGTAACCCTGGGACTTGAGGTCGTCCTGGAACTTGGTCTGGTCTTGCCAGGTGGCTTTGTCGGCAGTGGTGCATTCGGTCTTGGCGAACGTCAGCGGGCTGACGAGGGCCAGGGAAAGAAGCAGGAGCTTACGCATGGGAATAACCTCGAGTTGTACGTGCTTTGGCTAAAGGCAATGCAATGCTTTCTCATTCACTGCCATGACGATGGAGATTAGGCCAGGCTTGGAGGGCTGTCATTTCGGGGCCGGCCGGTCTCAGCGATGTTCGACCGCAAATTGACCCCGACCTGCGTGCTTGGCTCGGTAACAAGCTGTATCAGCCTGTTTCAAGAGCTCTGCAGGCTGCGCGTTAGAGCCGTGGATGCAGGACATGCCGATGCTGGCGCCCACGCGAAACTGTTGCCCTTCCCACTCCAGCACCACGCCCTGGATCTGCGCGATCAGCCGCGCTGCCAGCAGTTCTGCCTGAGGCAAAGGGCAACTGCGCAAGATCAGGGCGAACTCGTCGCCCCCCAGGCGCGCCAGCTGGTCCCCGGCGCGGACCTGGGATTGCATCAGCCGCGCGAGCTGGCGCAGCAGTTCATCGCCAGCGGCGTGGCCGGCGCTGTCGTTGACCTGCTTGAAACGGTCGAGGTCGATGAAGCAGAGCACGCTGCTGCCATCGTTCTGCAGTACATCGCGACAGCTTTCGGCGAGGGCATCCTCGAAGGCCGGGCGGTTGAGCAGGCCGGTGAGGGCATCGTGAGTGGCGGCATAGCGCAGGTGCTTCTGCATGGCCCGCGCCTCGCTGACGTCGGTAAGCACCAGCACGCTGCCCAGCAGGGTGCCGTCACCACTGCGCATGGGGGCCGCCTGACCGCGCAGGGCGATGGTGCCGCCTGCCGGGTGGCGCAGCGAGGCGAGGCCCTGGAGGCTGGTGGCACTGCCCTGCTCCAGGCATTCGCGCACCGGGTTGGGAACCAGGCGGCCGTCTTCGCCTTCCAGCAACAGGACCTGTTCGATGGGCAACCCCTGGGCCTCGTCGCTCTGCCAACCACTCAGGCGTACGGCCACCGGGTTGAGGAAGCTGACCCGGCCTTCCAGGTCGGTGGTGATGACGCCGTCGCCGATGGCGTCGAGGGTCACCTGCAATCGCTCGCGCTCGTCGTGCAGGCGTTCGGCCAACTGGCGAAGCTCGCTGACGTCCCAGTTGGTACCGACCATGCGCAGCGGCGTGCCGTCGGCATCACAGACCAGGCGCGCGTGTCCCTTGAGCACCCGCTGGCCGCCATCGGCGCGACGGATACGGAACTCGATGTCCAGGCGACGACTGCCTTCGCGCGCGGCCAGCACTTCGCGCTCGGCCCGTTCGGCATCGTCCGGGTGCAGGTGGGCGCGCCAATCGGCAAAGGACAGGTCGTCGCCAAGGCTACGCCCGTAGAGGCGGCACATGCCTTCGTCCCAGAGCAGGCGGTCGCTGGCCAGGTCCCATTCCCAGACACCGACACCGCTGGCTTCGGTGGCCACCGAGTAGCGCCGCGCCAGTTCCGCTTCGCGCTCTTCGGCACGCTTACGCCGATCGATGTCTTCGATCTGCGAGATGAAATACATCGGCTCGCCCTCGTGGTCGCGCACCAGGGATACCGCCAGCAGGCCCCAGATTTCCCGGCCGCTCTTGTGCAGGTAGCGTTTCTCCAGGCGATAGCTGTGGCGCCGCCCGGCGAGGACTTCCCGGACCAGTTCGAGGTCGTCGGCGAGGTCTTCGGGATGGGTGAGGTCGTGGAAGCTCAGCGCGGTGAGTTCATCCTCGCTGTAGCCAAGCATGTCGCACAGCGCATGGTTGACCCGCTGCCAGCGGCCGTCCAACCCCACCAGGGCCATGCCGATGGCGGAGTGGTCCATGGCGTCGCGAAAGCGCGTTTCACTCGCCGCCAGTTCGCGACGGCGCTTGCGCAACTGCTCGACCGCCGACGCCAGCAGCAGGGCTGGCAGCAAGGCCAGCAGCAACGGCAGGTAGACCAGCAGATCGCGCCAGCCTTTTTCCAGGGTCGTGGCATCGAGCAGGCCAAGGGCGATGATCAAGCCGCCGCTCACGGAGGTCATGGCCACCAGCAGCGCAGTACTGGCGAAGGTCAGGCGCACCGCCGCGATCATCAACGGCAGGGACAGGTAGACGAAGGGAAAGGGCAGCCACAGCAGCGCGAGAGGGGTGCCCAGCAACACGAGGCCGCCGTAGAACAGCAGCTCGTGGCGACGACGCTCGCCAATGAACTCCCACCAGCTGTGCTGGCGCATCCAGACCGCCAGGGGCAGCACCGAGACGGCGCCGAGCATGGCGCCCTCGACCCAGTACATCCAGCCGCTTTCGAAGGAGTCCAGCCCCTGCCAGGCGAGGATACTGGCCCCCAGACTGGCCCCCATCAGTGGCGGCAGCAGGGCACCAAAGAACATGAACTGCAGGAAGGCCCCAGGGCTTTCGTTCATCCGCAGCGCGGCGCCACTGACCCGCAACAATGCCGCGGCAAGAATGATCTCCAGCAGGTTGGGCGCAATGAAGCTGGCCGCGAGCGCCAGGCCATCGCCAAAGGCCAGGTTGGCCAGCAGGTCGGCCAGCATCGCCACCGTCAGAATCGGTGCCCAGCGGCGCAGCGGTTGGTCCCAGAGCAGGGCGACGGTGAAGGCGTTGGCGTACCAGAGGGTGGCGATGCTGCCGGGCTGGCGCGACAGCCAGACAGCCCCCAGGGCCAGCAGCAGATAGCCGGAGAAGACCAGCAACAGGGTCGGCAAGAAAGCGCCTGGTTCGCGTGTACGGGGCATCAGCCGGGTCTCCCACGGCGGGCGCCGGGCGCGGGCCCGGCAGGATTCAGGCAGGTCGGAAACAAGTCAGCCACGGGAATCTCCACGCCGGCCACAGCTCATCCAGACAATAGCGGAACCTGGGTTCCGAGCAATTCGACGATCAGACGTCGACGTTGCCGCGACCGACACTCAACTCCAGGGCGCGCCGACGAGTAGCGTGGAGCATCGCGCCTGGACGAACTCGCGGAGCAGGCGCACCGGTTTGCTGAGCTGGGCCCGGTGGGCACAGATCAGGTTCAGCGGCGTGGCCTGGCCGCGGTACTCCGGCAGGGCCAGTTCCAGGCGCCCGGCCTGGATGTCGCCAGCCACATCCAGCCAGGACTTGTAGGTCAGCCCCTGCCCGGCCAGCGCCCAGCGCCGCACCACATCGGCATCGTCACACACGCGGTTGCCGGCCACCGCCACCACCTGCTCGCGGCGCCCCTCGCTGAAGCTCCAGCGGTCATGGACGCGGCCGCCCAGTTGGTAGAGCAGGCAGTTGTGCCCGGCCAGGTCCTCGGGCTGGCGCGGCCGGCCATGGCGGGCGAAGTAGTCGGGCGCGCCGCAGAGCACGCGGCGATTGCTGGCGGCCAGTGGCAGCGCCACCAGGCTGGAGTCTTCCGGCTCACCATAGCGGATGGCGATGTCCACAGCCTGGCGGTACAGGTCGGCGATCCGGTCGCTGAGGTGCAGGCGAATGCAGAGGCGAGGGTGCTCGCGCTGGAGCTCGTCGAGCCAGGGCAACAGCACGTTGCGGCCAAAGTCCGACGGTGCCGACAGCTGCAACAGGCCGGCAATGTCCTCGCGGCCGCCGGCCAACTGGCGCTGGCCCTCCTCCAGGCTGGCCAGGGCATTGCGCGCATGGACGAGGAACTGCTCGCCCTCCGGCGTCAGGCGCAGGCTGCGCGTGGACCGCACGAAGAGGCGGGTGTCGAGCTGCTGCTCCAGGCGCTTGAGCGCGGCGCTGGCCACGGCCGGCGATACGTCCAGCTTGCGGGCGGCGGCCGAGAGGCTACCGTGGTCAGCGGTGCTGACGAACAAGGCGAGATCGTCGAGGCGCAGCATTTTCAAACCCCCTTTGAAAGACTGTCGCTTTCTAGCCGATTTTTCTCGCTTGCGAAATAACCGACCATGCGGACCCTCAAGCCCTCACGCGGAGAATCCCGATGAAAGCCGTCGCCTACTTCCAGAACCTGCCTATCGATAACCCCGACTCCCTGCAGGACATCGAGCTGCCGGAACCGCAGCCAGGTCCGCGCGACCTGCTGGTGGAAGTCCGCGCCATTTCCGTCAATCCGGTGGATACCAAGGTCCGCCGCAACGCCACGCCGGAAGCCGGTCAACCCAAGGTGCTGGGCTGGGACGTCGCGGGCGTGGTCAAGGCGGTGGGCAGCGACGTCACCCTGTTCCAGCCGGGCGACCGCGTGTTCTACGCCGGCGACCTGACCCGTCCGGGCGGCAACGCGGAGTTCCATCGCGTGGACGAACGCATCGTCGGCCATATGCCGAAGACCCTGGACTTCGCCCAGGCCGCCGCCTTGCCGCTGACCTCCATCACCGCCTGGGAGCTGCTGTTCGACCGCCTGCAAATTGCCGAAGGCAAGACCGACCTGGGCCAGAGCCTGCTGGTGGTGGGTGCCGCTGGCGGCGTCGGTTCGATCCTGGTGCAACTGGCCCGCCAGCTCACCGGCCTGACCGTGATCGGCACTGCTTCGCGCGCGCAAACCCAGGCCTGGGTCCGCGAGCTGGGCGCCCATCAGGTGCTGGACCACAGCCAGCCCCTGGCCGAGGAGTTGCGCCGCGCCGGCCTTGCCCAGGTCAGCCATGTGGCCAGCCTGACCCAGACCGACCAACACCTTGACCAGTTGGTGGAAGCCCTGGCGCCCCAGGGCCGCCTCGGCCTGATCGATGACCCGGCGCAGCTGGATGTGGCCAAGCTCAAGCGCAAGAGCCTGTCGCTGCACTGGGAGTTCATGTACACCCGCTCGATGTTCCAGACCCCGGACATCCTCGAACAACACCGCCTGCTGGAACGCGTCAGCCAACTGATCGACGCCGGCGTACTGAAGACCACCCTGGGCGAGCACTTCGGCCGTATCAACGCGGCCAACCTGCGCCGCGCCCATGCCCTGCTGGAAAGCGGCACGGCCAAGGGCAAGATCGTGCTGGAAGGGTTTGCCTGAAAGCCTTGAACTCCCAAGTCCTGATGGTGGGCTGAAGCCCACCCTACGCGCGGGTGGAAAGGCTTCGCCGGGGTCCTGGCTGACCGGCGAGCGAATGGACTGGCGAATGGTCCGGTACGCCAATGCAAAGCGACTAGAATTTCCCTGGTTTCGCCAGCGGCCGGCCGCGCCGCATCGCTTCCGCTTTGCCGGGGTCCTGGATGCATCCCACCCTTGTCCGGCCCGCTATTCGTGCGGGCCTCTACCTGCTATGCGCCGGTGCCTGGCTTCTGGTCTGGGGCACAGGGGCGCTGAGCATGCTCGGACTACTCCTGCTCACCGCCTTGCTGATTTTCTTCCTCGAACGCCGTCACCGCCTGGGTCGCGAACGGCTGCGCCAGGGCCTGCGGCGCACCAGCCTGCAACTGGAGCAGGCGCAGCGCGACGCCATCCTTGGCAACTGGGAATACGAGCAAAGCTTCGCCTTGAGCCCGGGCGCCCAGCGAATTCTCGGCTGCAGCGACGAAGACAGCCTCGCCGGCCTGCTGAACCGTTTCCATCCGGCCGACCGCAACAGCGTGCAACGCGGCCTGGAGGCGTTGCTCGTGGGCGGCACTGCGCTGGCAGTGAACGCACGCCTGAACCTGCCCAGCGACCAGTCGCCCGTCTGGCTGGCCCTGCGCGGAGAAGCCCAGCCCGATGGCCGCTCCTTCGGCACGGTGCAGGACATCAGCGCCCAGAAGCGCGACGAAGAAGCGCTGCGTGCCAGCGAGCTTCGATTCCGGCAGTTGTTCGAGCAGACCCCGCGCATTGCCGTGCAGGGCTACGACCGCCAGCGCCGGGTGATCTACTGGAACCACGCCAGCGAACAGCTCTACGGCTACACGGTGGACCAGGCCATGGGCCGCTATCTCGAAGACCTGATAATCCCGCCCGCCATGCGCACCCAGGTCATCGCCGACATCAATAACTGGATGATCGGCGGCCCGGCCATTCCCGCCAGCGAGCTGACCCTGCAACGCCGTGACGGTAGCCCGGTGACCGTGTTCTCCAGTCACCTGGTGCTACGCAATCTGCACAACCAGTTGGAGCTCTACTGCGTGGATATCGATTTCAGCGCTTTGGAGTCTGCGCGCGACGCCTTGCGGCAAAGCGAGAATCGTTACCAGGAGCTGCTGGATAGCCTCGACCAGCATGCTCCGCAGAGCCAATCCAGTCACGGCGAGCAGGGCTAGGACGAACGGCGATTACCACCAGTCGGCTGCTTGACCCACGTCATTTTCTGTCATCTGCGCAGGTCTACACTGATTTTCCCCACCACTTGATTGGGAGATGACTGAGGTGAAAATTCTCGTTCGTCCGACTACCACCCCTCAGGGGGCGAGCTGGCAAGTCTGCCTGGACCAGCACGCGGTGAGCTTCCGTAGTGAAGCCGAAGCACGCCGATTCGTCAGCGTCCTTGAGGAGCGCCTGAAGGCTCCTCACGTACTGCCGGAAGAGTCTCGACGAATCGCGAGTTAGCCCAAGGGCGCCTGGCCGTTGCGGTCGAGGCGCCAGGTCAGAAGCGAACAGGCGACTGCCGCGCAGCCGCACAGGCTGATGACCAGGGCCAGGGGGATGGCGCTGCCGTCGTGCAGCACCCCCACCAGGGTGGCGGCACCCGCCGCCACCGCAAATTGCAGACTGCCCATCAGCGCGGAGGCGCTACCCGCGTTCTGGCCCTGACCGGCCATGGCGCAGGCCGAGCCGTTGGGCAGGATGCACCCCAGACTGGCGATGCAGCCGAACAGCGGCAAGAGCAGAGGCCAGAGCGCTTGGGTATGCAGGCTGGACACCACCAGCAGCGCCAGCGCGCACACCAGATAGATCCAGACCACCCGCCGCATCCAGAAGGCTGGCCCGCGAAAGCGCATCAGGTAGGCATTGACTTGCGCCACCAGAATGAAGCCCGCCGCATTGATGGCGAACAACCAGCCGTAGTGCTCCGGCGGCACGCCATACAGCTGGATGAAAACAAAAGGCGAGCCGGCGATATAGGCGAACATGCCGGCGATGGCAAAGCCACCGGTCATGCCATAGGCGAGGAACTGCCAGTCACCGAACAACCGCCGGTACTGCCCCAGGGCGCCGTTCAGGGGCGCGCGGGGAGCCACGTCTGAGAGGGTTTCCGGCAGCCAGGCAGCGATACCCAGCAGCACCAGCGTGCTGAACAGCGTGAGTGCCCAGAAGATCGACTGCCAGCCGAACAACTCCAGCAGCAGGCCGCCACCCAGCGGCGCCAGGAGCGGCGCCAGCCCCATCACCAGCATCAATTGCGAGAAGGCCTTGGCCGAGCCGATGGGGTCACACAGGTCACGCACCACCGCCCGCGAAACCACCATGCCGGCACAGCCGCCCAGCGCCTGGACGAAGCGTGCGCCTATCAGCCATTCCAGAGTGGGTGCCATGGCACAGGCCACCGAAGCCAGGGTGAAGATGGTCACACCGACCAGCAGTGGCGGACGCCGGCCGAAACGGTCCGCCAGCGGGCCGTAGATGAGCTGACCGAAGGCCAGGCCGACGAAGTAGGACGCCAGGGTCAGTTGCACATGCTCCACGTCCGTGACGAAGGCCTGGGCAATCGCCGGGAAGCTGGGCAGGTAGAAGTCGATGGCCATGGGGCCGAAGGCACTGAGCGCGCCAAGGAGCAGGAGGATGCGGAAAGTCATGGTCGAGGCTGGCGCCATCCCTTGCGGTTAAGGCGCCAGATAGTAACAGGGGTAAAGGGGACCGCGGCGGAGAGGCTCTTCTATGGGGGTGAATTCATTCGCTAACCGGACCGGCAGGTCCGGCACAGGAGTCCGAGAATGGGCGCTGCGCGCCCATCAGCGAATGAATTCGCCCCCACAATGTTTTCCACAGGCCCCCTAACCCTCATGGGCCTGCTCGGCCTTGGGCGCTTTCTTGCGGTCCAGCCATTCCGAGGCCTGCTCCACCAGCATGAAGAACATGGGGATGAGGAAGGTCGCCAGCAGGGTCGCAGCGAGCATGCCGCCGATCACCCCGGTACCGATGGAATGGCGGCTTGCCGAACCGGCACCCGAACTGATGGCCAACGGCACGCAACCAAGGATGAAGGCCAGGGAGGTCATCACGATCGGCCGGAAGCGCAGCTTGGCGGCCTCCAGCGCCGCCTGCGCAGGCTTCATGCCCTGTTCGCGACACAAGACCGCGAACTCGACGATCAGGATGGCGTTCTTCGCCCCCAGGCCGATCAGGGTCACCAGGCCGACCTGGAAGTACACGTCGTTCTGGATGCCGCGCAGCCACACCGCGAGGATGGCGCCGAACACGGCGAAGGGCACCGCGGTGACCACCGCCAACGGGAGGGTCCAGCGTTCGTACTGGGCGGCGAGGATCAGGAACACCATGATCAGGCCGAAAACGAACGCGATACTGCCGGAGCCATGGGACGCCAGCTCCTGAAAGGCCGAACCGATCCAGCCGAGGCTGTAGTCTTCGCCGAGTACTTCGTCCGCCACTGCCTGCATGGCCTCCAGCGCCTGGCCGGAACTGTAGCCCGGCGCCGGTCCGCCGAGGATCTTGGCTGCCGGGTAGACGTTGAAGCGGGCGTAGGAGTCCGGGCCGAGGATGCGCTCCACCCGAACCAGGGATGACAGCGGGACGAGGTCATCGCTGGCTGAGCGCACGTAGACCTGGCTCAGGTCCTCCGGTTTGCGGCGGAACTCCGGTTCCGACTGCAGGCTCACCTGCCAGGTACGCCCGTAGAGGGTGAAGTCGTTGACGTAATAGCTGCCGAACGTCGACTGCATGGCCGTGAACACATCGTTGATGGCCACGCCCAGGGCGCGAGCCTTGGTGCGATCAAGGTCGATGTAGTACTGCGGCACGCTGGCGTTGAAGGTGGTGTTGACCCCGGCCAATTCTGGCCGCTTGGCCGCTGCCGCGACGAACTTCTGCACCACGCCTTCCAGCTGCTGCACGGTACCGCCGCTACGGTCCTGGATATAGGCCTCGAAGCCGCCGGTTGTGCTCATACCGGAAATCGGCGGCGGGTTGAAGGTCATCACGACGGCATCCTTCTGCCCGGCGGCCATGGCCATGAAGGTGTGCGTCAGGTTGCGCGCGTCCAGCTCGGGCGTGGTGCGCTCGCTCCAGTCCTTCAGCGGCACGAAGGACACCCCGGCGTTGCTGCGAGTACCGAAGGTGAGAATGTCGAAACCGGCGAAGGTGACCACATCCTGTACCGCTGGATGCTCCATCAATTCCTCGGTGACGGCGCTGGTGACTTCCTCGGTGCGGGTCAGGGACGCGGCGGGCGGCAAGAAATAGGCATTGAGCACATAGCCCTGGTCCTCGTCGGGCACCAGGGAGCCGGGTACCCGGCCGAACAGCACGACCATCAGCGCGATCATCCCACCGAACAGCACCAGGCCGATCAGCGAACGCTTGAGGAAGAACTGAACGCCAGCGCGATAGCCTGAGGTCATGCGCTCGAAGAAGGTGTTGAACCAGCGGAATGGGGCCGCCGGCTCACCATGGCCGGGTTTGAGCATCAGGGCGCAGAGGGCCGGCGACAAGGTCAGGGCGACGATACCGGAGATCACCACCGAGACCGCGATGGTGATCGCGAACTGCTGGTACATCTGTCCGGCCAGGCCGCCGAGAAAGCCTACCGGGATGAACACCGCACAGAGCACCAGCACGATGGCGACGATCGGGCCAGTCACCTCCTCCATGGCTTCGATGGCCGCCTCACGCGGGCCGATCTTCTTGGTCGCCATCACCCGTTCGACGTTCTCGATCACCACGATGGCGTCGTCCACCACGATGCCGATGGCCAGCACCATGCCAAACAGGGTCAGCAGGTTGATGGAGAACCCGAGCATGTACATGCCGGCGAAGGTACCGATCAACGACACCGGGATCGCCAGCACCGGGATCAGCGTGGCACGCCAGTTCTGCAGGAAGATGAAGACCACCAGCACCACCAGTACCAGGGCCTCGAAGAAGGTGTGGATCACCTCTTCGATGGAGACTTCGACGAACTTGGTGGTGTCGTAAGGGATCTTGTAGGTGATGCCTTCGGGGAAGCGCTTGGCCAGCCGCTCCATGGTGGACCTCACCGCTTCGGCGGTGTCCAGGGCGTTGGCGCCTGGTTGCAAGTAGATACCGAAGGCGGCGTTCTGCTGGCCGTTCAGCGAGGTCATCAAGGAGTAGTCCTGGGCCCCCAGCTCGACCCGCGCCACATCTTTCAGCAACAGGCTGGCGCCGGTGGCGTCGGAGCGCAGGATGACGCTCTCGAACTCCTTGGGATCGGTGAAGCGGCCCTGGGTGGTGACGGTGTAGGTGAAGTCCTGCGCCTGATTCAGCGGCTGCTGACCAAAGCTGCCGGCGGCGAACTGGGAGTTCTGCTCGCGGATGGCGTTGACCACATCCGTGGGGGTGAGATCGTACTGCGCCAGCTTGTCCGGCCGCAGCCAGATGCGCATGGAGTAGTCCTTGGAGCCGAACTGGCTGGCATCCCCCACGCCAGGAATCCGCTTCAGCTCGTCGATGACGTTGATCAGCGCGTAGTTGCTGATGAAGATCGGATCGCGGGAGTTGTCCGGCGAATAGAGGGTGACCACCTGGAGGATGTCGGAGGATTTCTTCTCGACCTTCACACCCTGCCGGCGCACTTCTTCCGGCAGCTTGGCCAGTGCGGCCTGGACCTTGTTGTTGACGTCGATGGTGGCCTGGTCCGGATCGCGCCCCACCTCGAAGTACACAGTCAGGCTCATGGCGCCGCTGCTGTCGGAGTTGGACAGCTGATAGATCATGCCCTCCACGCCGTTGATTTCCTGTTCCAGGGGCGCGGCGACGGTTTCGGCGATCACCTGCGAACTGGCACCGGGATACACGGCCGAAACCGAAACCTGCGGCGGAAGGATTTCCGGGTACTGGGCGATGGGCAGTGCGCGCATGGCGGCGAGGCCGGCAAGCACGATGACGATGGAGATGACCGCGGCAAAGACAGGGCGATCGATAAAGAAGCGCGAGATCACGTTAGGCGCTCCTTCAGGATTTCTTGGAGGTTTGGTCGGCAGGCGCCTGGCTGGCCTCGACCGCCTTCACCGGCGAGTCGGGGCGTACCTTGGGCAGGCCCTCGACTATCACCCTGTCGCCAGCCGTAACACCGGACTCGATCACCCAGCGGCCATCGCGGGTATCGCCGGTCTTGACCTGGCGCACGCGCGCCATGCCGTCCTGGTCGACCACATAGACGAAGGTGCCGCGCGGTCCTTGGGCCAGGGCGCGTTCAGGCAGGGTAATGGCCTGCGGACGGGTGAAGCCCTTCACCAGCACTCGCACGAACATGCCGGGCAGCAGTTTCTGTTCCGGGTTGGGTACCACGGCCCGGGCGCTTACGGTGCCGGTGCCTGTGTTGACGAAGCTGTCGGTGAAGTCGACCCGGCCGGAGAGCGGATAGGTGGAACCGTCGCCGAACTTCAGGTCCGCGCTGAGCAGGCCGTCCGGAGGCAGCTCGACCTTGCCGTTCTTCACGCCGTCACGCAGGCGCTCGGCTTCGGTGTCCGGGTAGGCGAAGTTGACGTAGATGGGATCGAGCTGGGTGAGTTGGGTCAGCAGGCTGCCGTTCGGGTCGCCGGCTACCACCAGGCTGCCTTCGGACCGGGTCTCCTTGCTGGTCATGCCGGAGATGGGGGCTTCCACCGTGGTGTAGTCGAGGTCGATCTGCCGGGCCTTCACCTCGGCTTGTGCCGCCTCGACGTTGGCCTTGCTCTGTTCGAAGTTGGAAATCGCGTTATCCAGTTCGCTCTCGCTGGCGAAGCCCTTCTTCTGCAGCTCGCGGGTCCGCTTGAGGTCGCGCTCGGTCTGGCGGTAACGCGCCTGCTCCTGCGCCAAGGCCCCCTTGGCCCGCGCCAGAGCCGCCTCGTAGGTGCGCGGGTCGATGCGGAACAGCACCTGCCCCTGCTTCACCCGGCTGCCTTCGGTGTAGGTCCGCTGCTGGAGGATGCCGCTGACCTGGGCACGGACCTCCACCTCACGAAAGCCCGCTGTGCGCCCGGCATACTCGAGAATCAGCGGAAGCGGAGCGGCCTTGGCGGTTTCCACGACCACCTCCGGAGCCGTCGGCGCGCCACCCGGAGCATCAGCTGCGCCCGCAAGGCCAAAAAAACTGGTACTTGCGACGAATAGTGCAAGGCTGAAGGAAAGGTTTCGAGCAAACGGCATGAGGCGTCTCCATACGGTGCCGAGTCGGCAAAAGAATCAAGCGCTGAACTATACATTCATTCGTGTCTGTAAAGGTCATGTACCAGCAAAATCGGTACACTCCGCTCCCCAACAAGAAGCCTAGACAGTATTGGCCCAACTGCTATGCGCAGAACAAAAGAAGAAGCTGAGAAAACCCGAGTCGCAATCCTCGACGCTGCCGAGCACCTTTTCCTGGAAAACGGCGTGGCGCATACGTCCCTGGAACAGATCGCGCGCGCCGCCGGGGTGACCCGTGGCGCGGTCTACTGGCATTTCCAGAACAAGGCCCACTTGTTCCACGAAATGCTGTCCCAGGTGCGCCTGCCCCAGGAACAGATGATCGACCGCCTGTGCGGCTGCAATGGCCAGGACCCGATGCTGTCCCTGCGCGACCTCTGCCTGGAGGCCATCATCAACCTGGCGCGGGATGAGCAGCGCAAGCGCATCTTCAACATCCTGCTGCATCGCTGTGAGTTCACCGAGGAACTGCGGGAGGCCGAAGAGCGCCACTATGCCTTCGTCGACCAGTTCATCCAGCTGTGCGAGGCCCTGTTCGACCGCCCTGCCTGCCGCGAACGGCTGCGCCCGGGCATCAAGCCGTTGCACGCGTCCCGGGCGGTCCACGCCCTGGTTATCGGTCTGTTCAGCGACTGGACCCGCGACCCGCGGCTGTTCGACCCGTTGCAGGATGCCGCACCCATGGTGGACGCGCTGTTCCGCGGGCTGGTGAAGGACTGGGACTGATTAAGGGCTCAATGCGGGGGGATCCATTAGCCAAGGGCGGCGCAGCCGACCCACGAGGCTGGAATGGCGAACCTGTGGTTCGAATGGCGATTGAAATAGCTCTCTCTGCATTGCGTGTTGCAGGCAGCTGCATTGCCCGTAGGAGCTGGCTTGCCAGCGAATGGCCCCGCTTCGCTGGCAAGCCAGCTCCTACAAGGCTCTTGGCCCGCTGGGAAGTCTCTCGCAACAGCTAACGCAGACATCGCCAATTCATTCGCAAAAGGGCAGCGAAGCTGCCCCGAAATCATCCAGAGGACGGGCTATCAGGCCGGCTCAGCCTGATAGCCCTCTTCGCGAATCGCCTCCAGCACCTGTTCTTCCGCCAACCGGGTGGCAACACGTACCTCGCCGGCCGCCAGATCCACCTGTACCTCGGCGGCCTGGTCACGGGCCTGCACGGCCTGGGTAACGGCGCGGACGCAGTGCCCGCAAGACATGCCTTGAACCTTGAATACCTGCATGGTCGTTCTCCTTGTGAGTGGAACCTGGCGCCAGTCTCATCCTTTCCACGGTGGCAAGGTCAAGCCCCGCTCCTACACTGATTCTGTCCAACCTGCAGGAGAACTCCGCCATGTACGGCCTCCGCCCTGCCCTGCTCGGCCTGCTGACCGCCCCGCTGCTGGCGCAGGCCCAGCCACCCCTCGATTACGGCGTACTGATCGTCTCCCGCGAACGGCTGGAGCTGGCCACTGCCTGCGACGTCGGCCTCTACCTGGAGGACCAGTTGGCTGCGCGGCTGGTGCAAGGACAGATCGTTTCCTTCAACCTGCCGCCCGGGCGCCTGTCGATCCGCCTCAGCCTGCTCGGTCCGGGTCCCTGCAAGCCGGGTGTCGAGCAACTCCGAAACCAGAGCATTACCTTGATGGCCGGCGAGGTGCGCAAATACCGGCTGGCGCAAAGCACGCAAGGCCTCTATCTGGTGCCAACCACTGCGGTCCAGTGACCTCTTGACCTTTCCCTCGTGTCAAGGTTGAACCTAGTCCGCAGATTAGGAGGATCAGCCCATGACCAACCCAACCGCCTTCGACCTGCCCATATCAGGCATGACCTGCGCCAGTTGCGCCGGCCGTGTCGAGCGCGCCCTGGCCAAAGTGCCGGGCGTGCAGGCCGCCAGCGTCAACCTGGCCACTGAACACGCCCGCGTCCAGGCCCCCGGCGAAAGCCTGCCGGCCCTGGTGGCGGCGGTGGAGGCCGCGGGCTACCGGGTACCCGCCCAGCGCCTGGAACTGGCCATCGGCGGCATGACCTGCGCCAGTTGCGTCGGTCGCGTCGAACGTGCCCTGCGCAAGGTGCCGGGGGTCGCTGAAGTGACGGTGAACCTGGCCAGCGAACGTGCCCATTTGCAGCTCTTCGGCCAACCCGACAACGAGCGTCTGATCCAGGCCGTGGAGGCCGCCGGCTATTCCGCCAGCCTGGTGGACGATGCCCACCCGCCCGTAGCCGACGCCGAAACCCGCCTGCGTCGGGAGCGCTGGGCGGTCCTGATCGCCCTCGCCCTCGCCCTGCCATTGGTGGTGCCAATGCTGCTGGAAGGGTTCGGCTTGCACTGGATGCTACCGGCCTGGGCACAGTTCGCCCTGGCCACCCCCGTGCAGTTCATCCTCGGCGCACGCTTCTATCGCGCGGCCTGGAAGGCGGTGAAAGCCGGCGCCGGCAACATGGACCTGTTGGTGGCCATCGGCACCAGCGCCGGTTACGGCCTGAGCCTCTATCAATGGTGGGCGGCCCATCCCGGCCACACGCCGCACCTCTATTTCGAGGCGTCAGCCGTGGTAATCGCCCTGGTGCTGCTGGGCAAGTACCTGGAAAGCCGCGCCAAACGCCAGACCAGCGCGGCCATTCGCGCACTGGAAGCCCTGCGCCCGGAACGCGCCACCCGTCTTGTAGAAGGCAGGGAGGAAGACGTCGCCATCGCCGCCTTGCAACTGGGCGACCTGCTGGTGGTCAAGCCCGGAGAGCGCTTCCCCGCTGACGGCGAGGTGAGCGAAGGCCTGAGCCATGCCGACGAAGCCTTGATCAGCGGCGAGAGCCTGCCCGTGCCCAAACAACCCGGCGATCGCGTCACTGCTGGCGCCATCAACGGTGAAGGCCGGTTGCTGGTACGCACCACGGCCCTTGGCGGCGAAACCGTGCTGGCGCGGATCATCCGCCTGGTAGAAGACGCCCAGGCGGCCAAGGCGCCGATCCAGAAACTGGTGGACCGGGTCAGCCAGGTATTCGTCCCGGCCGTGCTGCTGATCGCCTTCGCCACCCTGGCCGGCTGGCTGCTTGCCGGCGCCAGCGTCGAGACCGCCTTGATCAACGCCGTGGCCGTGCTGGTCATCGCCTGCCCTTGCGCACTCGGCCTGGCCACCCCCACCGCCATCATGGCCGGTACCGGCGTGGCGGCGCGCCACGGCATCCTGATCAAGGACGCCGAAGCCCTGGAAGTCGCACATGCCGTGCAGGCGGTGGCCTTCGACAAGACCGGCACCCTGACCTCCGGCAGCCCGCGCATCGCCCACCTGGCGGCGCTGGATGGCAATGAAGATCAGCTGCTGCAACTGGCCGGCGCCCTGCAGCGCGGCAGTGAACACCCATTGGCCAAGGCGGTGCTGGACGCCTGCGCCGAACGCCACCTGGAAACCCCCGTCGTTGAGGCCAGCCAGGCCCTCGCCGGGCGCGGCATTCAAGGACGGGTGAACGACCGCCTGCTGGCCTTGGGCAATCGTCGCTTGCTGGACGAACAGAAACTCGCGGCCGGTGAGTTGACCAACTACGCCACGGCGTGGGAAGCCGAGGGCCGCACCCTGTCGTGGCTGCTGGAGTTGAAGCCTGAGCAGCGCGTGCTCGGCCTGTTCGCCTTCGGCGACACGCTGAAGGACGGCGCGGCCGAAGCCGTAGAGGCCCTGCGCAAGCGGAATATCCACAGCCACCTGATCACCGGCGACAACCGTGGCAGCGCGCGGGTGGTGGCCGAGGCGCTGGGTATCGATTCGGTCCATGCCGAGGTGCTCCCCGCCGACAAGGCGGCCACCGTGGCCGCGCTCAAGGCCAACGGAGTCGTGGTCGCCATGGTCGGCGACGGTATAAACGACGCCCCGGCCCTGGCCGCTGCCGACGTCGGCATCGCCATGGGCAGCGGCACGGACGTGGCCATGCACGCGGCCGGCATCACCCTGATGCGCGGCGACCCGCGCCTGGTGCCGGCGGCCCTGGATATCTCGCGGCGCACCTATGCGAAGATCCGCCAGAACCTGTTCTGGGCCTTCATCTACAACCTGATCGGCATTCCCCTGGCCGCCGCCGGCCTGCTCAGCCCGGTGGTAGCGGGCGCCGCCATGGCGCTGTCCAGCGTCAGCGTGGTGAGTAATGCGCTGCTGCTGAAAACCTGGAAGCCTGAAGAATGAACCCTGCTCCGTGGGAGCCAGCTTGCTGGCGAAGGTTCGCGAGCAAGCTCGCGCCTACGGTCGAGGGACCGCAACAGAGGAAACGCCAATGAACATCGGCCAAGCCGCCAAGAAAAGCGGGCTTACCGCAAAGATGATCCGCTATTACGAAGGCATCGGCCTGCTGCCGGAGGCCGGACGCACCGACAGCGGCTACCGCCAGTACAGCGCCCAGGACCTGCATACCCTCGCCTTCATCAAACGCTCGCGGGACCTGGGCTTCTCGCTGGAGGAAGTGGGACGTTTACTTGAGCTCTGGCAGGACCGCCAGCGCGCCAGCGCCGATGTGAAGTCGCTGGCCCGCGACCATATCGAAGCACTGAACCGCAAGATCGCCGAGCTGGAGGGCCTGCGTGACACCCTTCAGGAATTGGTGGACCACTGCCAGGGCGATCACCGGCCCGACTGCCCGATCCTCAAGGATCTGGAGTCAGGCGGCTGCTGCCACTGAACACTCGGCCGAGCGCACCTTTGGGCAACACGGTGATCGCCAGGCCGACGAACACCAGCACGCACGCCAGCCAGCCGGCAGCGCTGAGCTGTTCACCCAACAGCAGCCAGCCTGACAGCAGGCCGGACACCGGAACCGCCAGGGCAAAGGGCGTCACCAGGCTGGCGGGATAGCGCTGCAGCAGGAAGCTCCAGAGGCCAAAGCCCACAGTGGTCGCCAGGAACGCGATATAGACCAGCGCGCCGATACCGCCCCAGCTTGGGTGGCTCAAAGCACTGGCGATGGCCTCGGGACCTTCGAAGAGGTACGAGAGCACCAGCAGGGGAAGCGGCGGAATCAGGCTGACCCAGCAGATCAGCCGCAGCATGTCCTTCGCGCCGCTGCGCTTGGTGGCGATGTTGGCGAAGGCCCAGGCCAGCGCGGCGGCGATCACCAGCATGAAGGCCAGCAGGCTGTCTCCCAGCGGCCGACCAAAGCCGATCAGTACCAGGCCGGAAGCGGCCAGCAAAAGCCCCATCAGACCTCGGCGACTGGGCCGCTCACCGAGGAACAGCGCCGCGATCAGGATGGTGAAGAACACCTGGCTCTGCAGCACCAGCGACGACAGCCCGGCGGGCATGCCCAGGTGCATGCCGACGAAGAGCAGGCCGAACTTGATCACCCCGAGCAACAGGCCGATCTGCACGATGCGCCAGAACGGCGCCGGCATCGGCCCGCGCAGGAACAACAGCGGCACGGCTGCGAGGGCAAAGCGCAAGACGCAGAACAGCAGTGGCGGGAAGTCTTCCAGGCCGACCTTGATCACCACGAAATTGACGCCCCAGATCAGGGTGACCAGCAGGGCCAGGAGGATGTGCGGGACAGGCATGGCGAGGGCTCCAGAAACTCAGCACACGCTAACAGCCTGGCGGGCGGATGTAAGGACACAGAAGGCTGCAAAAATCACTGGGCGCTGTATCACTGCCCTCCCCCTCTCCCCGCCCCTGTGGGGGCGAATTCATTCACCAAGGACTGCGCAGCAGTCCCGCAGGATGGGTCGGGCGGCGCTCCGCGAGACTGCGATACCCATCAACCGCGATCCGCATGGGTTTCGTGCCTCAACCCATCCTACCCGCCAGACGGAGCGAATTATTGCGCAGCCATCCAGCAGGTCGGGCCAGGCGGCAAGCCGCTCGGCCCGCGAAGTCCAACGTCCGAGCCAAATGAAAAAGGCCGCAAGCGCGGCCTTTCCGGTTCAATTCGATCAGCTCAAGCCTGGGACTGCAGGTAGTTCTTCAGGCCGATGCGGTCGATCATGCCGAGCTGCTGCTCCAGCCAGTAGGCATGGTCTTCTTCGGTGTCCTTGAGCTGGGCGACGAGGATATCGCGGCTCATGTAGTCCTTGTGCTTCTCGCACAGGGTGATGCCCTTGCTCAGCGCGGCGCGTACTTCGTATTCCAGCTTGAGGTCGGCGCGCAGCATGTCTGGCACGGTCTGGCCGGGGTGGATGGTGCGCGGGCGCATATCCGGGGTGGCCTCGAGGAAAAGGATGCGCTGCAGCAGGGCGTCAGCGTGCTGGGTTTCCTCTTCCATCTCGTGGTTGATGCGCTCGAACAGCTTGTTGAAGCCCCAGTCCTGGTACATCCGCGAATGCAGGAAGTACTGGTCCCGGGCGGCCAGTTCACCGCGCAACAGGTCCTTGAGGTAATCCACCACTTCAGCTTGGCCTTGCATCTGCCCATCTCCTGAAAAAACCAATGAACAAGGATCGTGCGCCGATCCAGCCCGGTCAAGTCAGTCTCAGCTGACCATCCATGGCGGTGTCGGTTCTTCCCGTCCGACCGGAGCGTCCTGCTCGGACAAGGCCGCCTGGCGACGGGCTTCATCGGCGAGGGCGGCCTTGATTTCGCGCATCACGGCATCCAGATCAGCGGTGTCCTCGGTCTCGGCGAACTCGCCGGTAAGCGGGGTTTCCGGGGTCAGTTTGCCTTCTTCGAAGAGCGCCCACATTTCCTTCGCATAGCGGGTGTACAGCAGCTCAGGCGCGAACTGCCCGAAATAGGCCGACATGTTGCCGACATCACGCTCGAGCATGCGGAATGCGTGATTGTTGCCAGCAGCGTCCACGGCCTGGGGCAGGTCGATGATCACCGGACCATAAGGATCGAGGAGCACGTTGAACTCGGACAGGTCGCCATGGACCAGGCCGGCGCAGAGCATCTTGACGATCTCGCCGATCATGAAGGCGTGGAATTCGCGGGCATCCTCGGGCGTCAGGTCGACGTCATTCAGGCGCGGTGCGGCATCGCCCTCGCCATCGCTGACCAGCTCCATCAGCAGCACACCATCGAGGAAGTCGTAAGGCTTGGGTACCCGCACCCCGGCGTTGGCCAGGCGGAACAACGCGGCCACCTCGGCGTTCTGCCAGGAGTCCTCGCGCTCGCGACGGCCGTATTTCGAGCCCTTGGCCATGGCCCGGGCATCACGGCTGTTGCGGACTTTGCGGCCCTCCTGGTACTCGGCGGCCTGGCGGAATCCGCGCTTGTTGGCCTCCTTGTAAACCTTGGCGCAACGCAGCTCGCTGCCGCAGCGCACCACGTACACGGAGGCTTCCTTGCCGCTCATCAGCGGGCGCAGGACTTCATCGATCAGGCCATCTTCCAGCAGTGGCTCAAGGCGTTTCGGGGTCTTCATTCAGGTGCAGCGGGCATCGTCGGGGGAAGTGGAACACTGGCCGACGTTATACGGCATGCAGGCTCCGACGGCTATCCACGACGCGAAAGACCACGACGAAGGGTTTCGATGGCATAGCGCACCTTGGCCGGCTGCGCATCGCGCCGAGGGGTGACGATGTAGAGCCCCACGGGCTTGGGCTGCCACTCAGGCAGCAGCGCCAGTAGCCGACCGCTGGCCAATTCTTCCCGGACCTCCGGCTCCGGCTGCAAGGACAGGCCCAGCCCTGCCAGGGTGAAGCTGCGCACGGCGAGGATGTTGTTGCAGGCCACTCGCGGCTCCAGGCGCAGCCGCTGCTCTTCCCCGCCTGGACCGGTGAAGCTCACCTGGTGTTGCTGGCGTTCGCCGTTGAGACTGATCCAATCCAGCTCCAGCAGGCGTTCCGGGCGTTGGATCGGCCCACTGCGGGCCAGGTAGGCCGGAGCACAACAGAGCACCGCCGGCCAATCGGCGAGGTGGCGGGCCACGAGGCTGGAGTCTTCCTGGCGGCCGACGCGGATAGCCAGGTCGATGCGCTGCTCCACCAGGTCGATCTGCTCGTCATGGAAGAACAGCTGGAGGCTCAGGCCCGGATGAGCCTCCAGCAACGGCGCCAGCGCCTCGGTGAGCATGCCGTTGGAGAAGCCGACCGGAGCGGCAATACGCAACTCGCCCACCGGCGCATCACGCAGTTCGGCCAGGCGCTGTTCGGCCTGCTGCGCCAGTTCCAGTACCTGGGCGCAGCTCTTGTAGAACACCGCGCCCGCTTCGGTCAGGGTCAGCTTGCGGGTGGTGCGGTGCAGCAGGCTGACCTGGGTTTCCGCCTCCAGCTTGCGGATCTGCTGGCTGACCGCCGAGGCCGTCATGCCCAGCACCTCTGCCGCGGCCACCATGCTGCCGCGCTCCACGACCGTGGCGAACACTGCCATGCGCTTGAGCTGTTCCATTCGTAAGCTCCGCTTAATTGTGAAAGCGCTTTCAAGCACTTTTTCCATCGATTATCCAGCAGCGATTATGCGCCACCTCGCAACCCACCTTGGAGATGCTCATGAAAATCGCCCTGATCGGCGCCAGCGGTTTCGTCGGTTCCGCCGTCCTCGACGAAGCCCTGCAACGCGGCCACCAAGTGACCGCCATCGTCCGCCACCCGGAAAAACTCCCCCAGCACCCCAACCTGACGGCCCTCAAAGGTGACGCCTATGACGCCGCCGCCATCGCCCGGGCCGTGGCCGGCCACGAGGCGGTGGTCCACGCCTTCAACCCCGGCTGGGGCGAGGAGAGGATTCGCGAGCTGTTCATCCAGGGCACCCAGGCCATCTTCGCCGGGGTCAAGCAAGCCGGCCTGAAACGCCTGCTGGTGGTAGGCGGCGCCGGCAGCTTGTATGTCGCACCGAACCTGCAACTGATCGACACGCCCGACTTCCCCGCCGCCTACAAGGAAGGCGCCGAAGGCGCGCGCCAGGCGCTCAACCTGATCCGCGAAGAGCACAGCCTGGACTGGACCTTCCTCTCCCCACCCGCGCTGCTGGAGCCGGGCGAGCGCAGCGGCCGCTTCCGTATTGGCGGCGACCAGTTGCTGATGAGCGGCGATCACCCGGCGCGCATCAGCGTCGCCGACCTGGCCGTGGCCATCATCGACGAGCTGGAACAACCCCAGCACATCCGCCAACGTTTCACTGTCGGCTACTGAGGAGAGCCCCCATGACCCTGACCGCATCCGCCCATGTCACCACCGCCACCCCGGCGCGCTACATCAGCCGCCTGTGCAAGCACTTCGCCCACCGCGTGCCCGTGAGCTACGACGAACAGCAGGGCCGCATCGAATTCGACCTGGGCCTCGGCCTGCTGCGCGTCGATGGCGACGGCCTGACCCTGGCCGTGGAAAGCCAGACGCCGGAGGGCCTGGAGCGCCTGAAAGATATCGTCGGCAGCCACTTCGTCCGCGTGGCATGGCAGGAGGAACTGAACCTGGAGTGGAAGGCCTGAAACGACGGCTGCGTCCTCAGTGGGACGCAGCCCAGACCTTCTAGAAAACCGGATCGCCCAATACCCACCGTCCCGCGCACCGCTGTAGATTCACCCCCGCCCTTCCGGCCCCCGCGCCAGCCGAAATCTCCTGTTCGAAGCACTTCCCCCGTTCGGGGTAAGGCTTGCCCCACCCCTGAGTGCAAATCCCCACTCCAATCACCTGAAAGCCGCCGCAAGCCTCTGAAACTAGCGGGCTAGAGCGCCCCTGGCGGCATGGCACAGCCATTGCTGCGACACGACTGCAACTGCTCAGTACCCAGGTGCAGGCCGGGAAGGCTGCAAGCGCGCGCCCACGCTGGCGAGCAATAGGGAGGTTCTTTCGAATGACAGACGCAAGACTTCAGGCCGTCCCCGGCCAGCCCCAGGCCGACCATCCCTGGATCGAGTACGTGGCAGGGCAATGGGTCGTGGTACGTAAACGCCGGGCTCCGGATGAGCGACGCTGCTATCACGCCATGCGCGCCCACATCGACTTGCTGCTCTATCTGGGCTGGAGCATCACCGGCCGCGACCCGGTGCGGCTCGAGTTCAACCAGATGGTGAAGATCGTCAGGCGCGGCGCGCTGATCGACGGATGAGCGGGTAACGCCCCCGAGGCCTGGCGCAAGGCGAAAAAAAGGGCGGCCCCGACATTGCGGGCCGCCCTAAATCACGGAGTTGCTTACATCACGTGGCGGCGATGACTTGCCGCCACGGGTATTGGATTACTTTTCCAGGATCGCAGTCACACCTTGGCCGCCGGCGGCGCAAATCGAGATGAGGCCGCGCCCCTCTCCGGCGACCGAAAGCAGCTTGGCCAGGTTGGCGACGATGCGCCCGCCCGTCGCGGCGAAGGGGTGGCCGGCGGCCAGTGAGCTGCCCTTGACGTTCATCTTGTTGCGGTCAATGGCGCCCAGCGGTTTGTCCAGGCCGAGTCGGGTCTTGCAGTAGTCGGCGTCTTCCCAGGCCTTGAGGGTACAGAGCACCTGGGCGGCGAAGGCTTCGTGGATCTCGTAGTAATCGAAATCCTGCAGGCACAGGTTGTTGCGCGCCAGCAGGCGCGGCACGGCGTAGACCGGCGCCATCAGCAGACCTTCCTCGCCACTGACGAAATCCACCGCCGCCGCCTCGCCATCCTTGAAGTACGCGAGGATCGGCAGCCCGCGCGCCTTGGCCCATTCCTCGCTGGCCAGCAGCACCACCGAAGCGCCGTCGGTGAGCGGGGTGGAGTTGGCCGCCGTCAGGGTGCCGCGCGGGCCGCGTTCGAACACCGGGTTCAGGCTCGCCAGCTTCTCGGCGTTGATGTCCGGGCGCAGGTTCTGGTCGCGGTTGAGGCCACGGAAGGGGCTCATCAGGTCGTTCTGCCAGCCTTCGGCATAAGCGGCCGCCAGCTTCTGGTGACTGGCGATGGCCAGCAGGTCCTGCTCATCACGGGGAATGGCCCAGGTCTGCGCCATCAGCTCGCAGTGCTCGCCCATGGACAGCCCGGTGCGCGGCTCGCCGTTACGCGGAATGTGCGGCGCCAAGTGGCGCGGACGCACCTTCAGCAACGTCTTGATCTTGTCGCCGGTGGTCTTGCCGCGATTGGCCTCCAGGAGGATCTTGCGCAGCTCCTCATGCACGCCGATGGGCGCGTCGGAAGTGGTGTCCACGCCGCCGGCGATACCGCTCTCGATCTGCCCCAGGGCGATCTTGTTGGCCACCAGGATGGCGGCTTCGAGACCCGTGCCACAGGCCTGCTGGATGTCATAGGCCGGGGTTTCCGGCGCCAGGCGCGAGCCCAACACGCACTCGCGGGCCAGGTTGAAATCCCGGGAGTGCTTGAGCACCGCACCGGCTGCGAACTCCCCAATGCGCACGCCATGGAGGTTGAAGCGTTCCACCAGGCCTTCGAGGGCGCTGGTCAGCATGTCCTGGTTGCTCGCCGTGGCGTAGACCGTGTTGGAGCGGGCGAAAGGGATGCGATTGCCGCCGACGATGGCGACCCGGCGAAGCTGGGTCATGGTGACTCCTTGCGATGAGGGTTGGCAGGTTGCAGTGTCGGATACAAGACTAGACGCCTGGATTGGCCGCCTTGCCGGGCGGCAGGTCAGCGCGGTCAATTGCGCGCAACCTGCGCCTGCGTAGAGTGAGCCCACTTTCGATTTTCCAGCAGGAGCGCTACCCCATGAACGACCGTTACCTCGCCTTCGCCAACTCCAACGCCGGCCGGCGCCTGGTTGGCGCCCTCGGCCTGCCGGCGCCGGTGCGCCTGGAGCGCTGGATGGCGGGCCGCGCACGGCCGGTGGACGGTGCCCTGCTGATCGGTGGCCAGGGTGCCCTGGCGGAAGCCGCCAGCACGGTACTGAACAAACTGACTGACCAGAACTTCGCCGACGCAGACGGCCGCTTCGGCCTGCCACGCTGGACCGCCGAGCACGGCCCGAAACTCAAGGCGCTGATCTTCGATGCCAGTGGCCTGACCCGTTTCGAGCAACTGATCGAGCTGCGCAACTTCTTCCAGCCGGCCATGAAAGGCCTGGGCAAATGCCCGAAAGTGGTCGTGCTGGCCCGCGCACCGGAAGCCACCAAAGACCTGGTGGCCGCCAGCGTGCAGCGCTCCCTGGAAGGCTTCATCCGCTCCCTGGGCAAGGAAATCCGCCGTGGCGGCAACGTGCAGCTGGTCTATGTGGGCAAGGGTGCCGAGGACCAGTTGGAAGGCGCCCTGCGCTTCTTCCTCTCGCCGAAGAGCGCTTACGTCTCGGCCCAGGTGCTGCGCCTGACCGCTTGTGCCGAGCGGGTGCAGGACTGGACCCGCCCGCTGGCCGGCAAGCGCGCGCTGGTCACCGGCGCCTCCCGCGGCATCGGTGCCGCCATTGCCGAAACCCTGGCCCGCGACGGTGCCGACGTGGTGCTGCTGGACGTGCCCCAGGCCAAGGACGCC
Source organism: Pseudomonas sp. D(2018) (assembly GCF_005502555.1). Lineage (NCBI taxonomy): Bacteria > Pseudomonadati > Pseudomonadota > Gammaproteobacteria > Pseudomonadales > Pseudomonadaceae > Pseudomonas > Pseudomonas sp. D(2018). Next base: position 16 of record NZ_SCOK01000035.1, on the reverse strand, counting down.
CTCGACGGCCTCGCCG
>NZ_SCOK01000034.1:0-58518 GCF_005502555.1 Pseudomonas sp. D(2018) | reverse complement strand
AACGTTGGCGCCCTGCTGCGCGGCACCAAGCGTGACGACGTAGAGCGTGGTCAGGTTCTGGCCAAGCCGGGCACCATCAAGCCGCACACCAAGTTCGAGTGCGAAGTGTACGTGCTGTCCAAAGAAGAAGGTGGTCGTCACACCCCGTTCTTCAAGGGCTACCGTCCGCAGTTCTACTTCCGTACCACTGACGTGACCGGTAACTGCGAACTGCCGGAAGGTGTAGAGATGGTAATGCCGGGCGACAACATCAAGATGGTTGTCACTCTGATCGCTCCGATCGCCATGGAAGACGGCCTGCGCTTCGCAATCCGCGAAGGTGGTCGTACTGTAGGTGCTGGCGTGGTTGCCAAGATCATCGAGTAATCGACGATCTCGCCTCAAAAGGAAGGGCCCCTCGGGGCCCTTTTCTTTTGGTTGGTCAAAAGTTGACACCCTCCCGGCGCATCCGTACAATCACGCCTCCTTTTAACGGGCGTAGTCCGTCCGTTGGGGATAGCAGAGATAGAGTCTGAGGTCAAAATGCAAAACCAACAAATCCGTATTCGGTTGAAGGCTTTTGACCATCGCCTGATCGATCAATCCACCCAGGAAATCGTGGAAACCGCGAAACGTACTGGTGCTCAGGTGCGTGGTCCTATTCCTCTGCCTACTCGCAAAGAGCGGTACACCGTTCTGATCTCCCCGCACGTCAACAAAGACGCGCGTGATCAGTACGAAATTCGTACCCACAAGCGTGTTCTGGACATCGTCCAGCCGACGGATAAAACCGTCGATGCGCTGATGAAGCTCGACCTTGCGGCAGGCGTGGAAGTGCAGATCAGCCTCGGCTAATAACCCTCGGGTTTTAGTCGTGTAACGCTCTGAAATGGGCGGCCATAGCGGGTGAAAGCCCCGTACACTCATGAGGTTTACAACATGACTATTGGTGTAGTCGGTCGTAAGTGCGGCATGACCCGCATTTTCACCGAAGAAGGTGTCTCCATTCCGGTTACGGTCATTGAGATCGAGCCGAATCGTGTGACCCAGTTCAAATCCGAAGAGAGCGATGGCTATCGCGCCGTACAGGTGACTGTCGGTGAGCGTCGTGCCTCTCGTGTGACCAAGGCGCAAGCCGGTCACTTCGCCAAGGCGAGCGTAGCTGCTGGTCGCGGTGTCTGGGAATTCCGCCTTGAAGAAGGTGAGTACCAGGCTGGCGATCAACTGACTGCCGAGCTTTTCCAGGCTGGCCAGCTGGTAGACGTTACCGGTCAGTCCAAGGGTAAAGGCTACGCCGGTACCATCAAGCGCTGGAATTTCCGTGGTCAAGACAATACCCACGGTAACTCCGTTTCCCACCGCGCCCCGGGTTCTATTGGCCAGTGCCAGACTCCTGGTCGTGTCTTCAAGGGCAAGAAGATGTCCGGTCACCTCGGTGCCGAGCGTGTGACTGTTCAGTCCCTGGAAGTTGTGCGTGTCGATGCAGAACGCAATCTGCTGCTGGTTAAGGGTGCCGTTCCTGGCGCTACCGGCGGTGATGTGGTTGTGCGTCCGGCAGCCAAGGCTCGCGGTTAAGAGGGGAAGCTGAGATGCAACTGAATGTAAATGGCGCTCAGGCTATCGAAGTCTCCGAGCGTACTTTTGGCGGTGAGTTCAACGAAACCCTGGTTCACCAGGCTGTTGTTGCCTACATGGCCGGTGGCCGTCAGGGTACTCGCGCGCAGAAGACCCGTTCCGAAGTTTCCGGTGGTGGCAAAAAGCCGTGGCGTCAGAAGGGCACCGGTCGTGCTCGTGCTGGCACCATTCGCAGCCCCATCTGGCGCTCCGGTGGTACTACCTTTGCTGCCAAGCCTCAGGATCACTCCCAGAAGCTCAACAAGAAGATGTATCGCGCAGCTATGCGCTCCATCCTCGCTGAGCTGGTTCGTCAGGACCGTCTGATCGTGGTTGAGGACTTTGCTGTTGAGGCGCCGAAAACCAAGGCTCTGCTGGGCAAGCTGAATGGTCTGGGTCTGACCGACGTGCTGATCGTTTCCGAAGCCGTTGATCAGAATCTGTACCTGGCCGCTCGCAACCTGCCGCACGTTGATGTTCGTGACGTTCAGGGTTCCGACCCGGTCAGCCTGATCGCCTACGACAAGGTGCTTGTCACCGTGTCCGCCGTGAAGAAATTCGAGGAGCTGCTGGCATGAACCAGGAACGCGTATTCAAGGTGCTGGTTGGCCCGCACGTCTCCGAGAAGGCCACCATGCTGGCAGACAGCAAGGGCCAGTTCGTTTTCAAGGTTGCCACCGATGCAACCAAGCTGGAAATCAAGAAGGCCGTTGAAAGCCTGTTCAGCGTGAAAGTCGCTCGCGTCACCACCCTCAATGTGAAGGGCAAGACCAAGCGTACCGTTCGTGGTCTGGGCAAGCGTAACGACTGGAAGAAGGCGTACATCGCTCTTCAGCCGGGCCAAGATCTCGATTTCGCCAGCAGCGCTGAGTAAAGGGGTGCATCATGGCAATCGTTAAATGCAAGCCGACCTCCGCTGGCCGCCGTTTCGTGGTCAAGGTGGTCAACCAGGAGCTGCACAAAGGCGCTCCCTACGCACCGCTGGTCGAGAAAAAATCGAAGTCCGGTGGTCGTAACAACAACGGCCGCATCACCACTCGCCATATTGGTGGTGGTCACAAGCAGCACTACCGTCTGGTCGACTTCCGTCGCAACAAGGATGGCATTCCTGCCACCGTTGAGCGTATTGAATACGATCCGAACCGTACTGCTCACATCGCTCTGCTGAAGTACGCCGATGGCGAGCGTCGCTACATCATCGCACCGAAAGGTGTGAGTGCTGGCGACCAGCTGATCTCGGGCGTCAATGCACCGATCAAGGCCGGTAACACCCTGCCGCTGCGCAACATTCCGGTTGGTAGCACCGTTCACGGTATCGAACTCAAGCCCGGTAAAGGCGCGCAAATCGCCCGTTCCGCTGGTGCTTCCGTTCAGCTGGTTGCTCGTGAAGGCGCCTACGTAACCCTGCGTCTTCGCTCCGGCGAAATGCGTAAAGTCCTGGCTGAGTGCCGTGCGACCTTGGGCGAAGTCTCGAACTCCGAGCACAGCCTGCGTTCGCTGGGTAAAGCTGGTGCCAAACGCTGGCGTGGTGTTCGCCCGACCGTTCGCGGCGTGGCGATGAACCCGGTAGACCACCCGCATGGTGGTGGTGAAGGTCGTACCTCTGGTGGCCGTCATCCGGTGTCTCCGTGGGGCTTCCCGACCAAGGGTGCGAAGACCCGCGCGAACAAGCGCACCGACAACATGATCGTCCGTCGCCGTAAATAACTGAGGATACGACAGTGCCGCGTTCTCTGAAAAAAGGTCCTTTTATCGATCTTCACCTACTGAAGAAGATCGAAGTGGCGGTGGAAAAGAACGATCGCAAGCCGGTGAAAACCTGGTCGCGTCGCTCCATCGTACTGCCGCAAATGGTCGGCCTGACCATTGCTGTTCATAACGGTCGTCAACACGTCCCGGTTCTCGTGAACGAGGACATGGTCGGCCACAAACTCGGCGAGTTCGCTGCTACCCGCACCTATCGCGGTCATGCTGCAGACAAGAAAGCCAAGCGTTAAGGGGTAAGGAACGATGGAAGTAGCCGCTAAGCTGTCGGGCGCTCGAATCTCCGCCCAGAAAGCCCGCTTGGTCGCCGACCAGATCCGCGGGAAGAAGGTGGGCGAAGCGCTCAACCTGTTGACTTTCAGCAGCAAGAAAGCCGCTGAAATCATGAAGAAAGTGCTGGAGTCGGCCGTGGCCAACGCTGAGCACAACGAAGGCGCAGACGTGGATGACCTGAAGGTTTCCACCGTTTTCGTCAACGAAGGGCGTTCGCTGAAGCGCATCATGCCGCGTGCCAAAGGCCGTGCTGATCGCATCGTCAAGCGGTCTTGCCATATCACTGTCAAGGTTGCGGACAAGTAACGGAGTCGATCAGATGGGTCAGAAAGTACATCCCACTGGCATTCGCCTGGGTATCGTCAAGGAGCACACCTCCGTTTGGTATGCAGATAAACGCACTTATGCCGATTATCTGTTTGCCGACCTGAAGGTGCGCGAGTACCTCCAAGACAAACTAAAAAGCGCGTCCGTAAGCCGTATCGATATTCATCGTCCGGCTCAAACCGCACGCATCACCATCCACACCGCTCGTCCCGGCATCGTGATCGGCAAGAAAGGTGAAGATGTTGAGAAGCTGCGTCAGGACCTGACCAAGCAAATGGGTGTGCCTGTGCACATCAACATCGAAGAGATCCGCAAGCCGGAGCTCGACGGTATGCTGGTTGCGCAGAGCGTAGCTCAGCAGCTGGAGCGTCGTGTGATGTTCCGTCGCGCCATGAAGCGCGCTGTACAGAACGCCATGCGTATTGGTGCCAAGGGCATCAAGATTCAGGTGAGTGGTCGTCTCGGTGGTGCTGAAATCGCCCGTACCGAGTGGTATCGCGAAGGTCGTGTGCCCCTGCACACCCTGCGCGCCGATATCGACTACGCAACCTATGAAGCGCACACCACCTACGGTGTGATCGGTGTGAAGGTTTGGATCTTCAAGGGTGAGGTCATTGGTGGCCGCCAGGAAGAGCTGAAGCCGGTAGCGCCCGCTCCTCGTAAAAAAGCTGCTAAGTAAGGGGTACGCCAAATGCTGCAACCAAAGCGTACGAAGTTCCGCAAGCAGATGACCGGCCACAACCGTGGTCTGGCTCAGCGCGGTAGCAAGGTCAGCTTCGGCGAGTTCGCGCTGAAGGCTACTGGCCGTGGTCGTCTCACTGCCCGCCAGATCGAGGCTGCACGTCGTGCCCTCACCCGTCACGTGAAGCGTGGCGGCAAGATCTGGATCCGTGTGTTCCCGGATAAACCCGTTACCAAGAAGCCCCTCGAAGTTCGTATGGGTAAAGGTAAGGGTGGCGTCGAGTACTGGGTAGCCCAGATTCAACCGGGCAAGGTCCTGTACGAGATCGAGGGTGTTTCCGAAGAGCTGGCGCGTGAGGCATTCGCCCTGGCCGCTGCAAAGCTGCCGCTCGCCACCTCCTTTGTTAAGCGGACGGTGATGTGATGAAAGCGAATGAACTTCGTGAAAAATCCGTACAGCAGCTGAACGAGCAACTGCTCGGCCTGCTGCGCGACCAGTTCAATCTGCGCATGCAGAAAGCAACTGGCCAGTTGGGGCAGTCTCACCTGCTCTCGCAAGTGAAGCGCGACATCGCTCGCGTGAAAACTGTGCTCAACCAGCAAGCAGGTAAGTAATCATGGCTGAAGCTCAGAAAACCGTCCGTACGCTGACCGGCCGCGTCGTCAGCGACAAGATGGACAAGACCATCACCGTTCTGATCGAGCGCCGCGTAAAGCACCCGATCTACGGTAAATACGTGAAGCGTTCGACCAAGCTGCACGCCCACGACGAAACCAACCAGTGCCGCATCGGCGACAAGGTCACCATTCGTGAGACCCGTCCGCTGGCCAAGACCAAGTCCTGGGCCCTGGTGGAAGTCGTCGAACGTGCCGTGGAAGTCTAAGGACTAAGGGTCGGAGAAAGATATGATTCAGACTCAATCCATGCTCGACGTCGCTGACAACAGCGGTGCTCGTCGCGTTATGTGCATCAAGGTCCTTGGTGGTTCGCACCGTCGCTATGCCGGCATCGGCGACATCATCAAAGTGACCGTGAAGGAAGCGATTCCGCGTGGCAAGGTGAAGAAAGGCCAGGTAATGACCGCTGTTGTGGTTCGTACCAAGCATGGCGTTCGTCGCCCTGACGGCTCGATCATCCGCTTCGACGGCAACGCCGCCGTCCTGCTGAACAACAAGCAGGAGCCGATCGGCACCCGTATCTTCGGGCCCGTGACCCGTGAACTGCGTTCCGAGAAGTTCATGAAGATCGTCTCGCTCGCCCCCGAAGTGCTGTAAGGAGAAGCCGTCATGCAAAAGATTCGTCGTGACGACGAGATCATCGTCATCGCCGGCAAGGACAAGGGCAAGCGTGGCAAGGTGCTGAAGGTTCTCGCCGACAGCCGTGTGCTGGTCAGCGGTGTAAACCTGATCAAGCGCCACACCAAGCCCAATCCCATGGCCGGTGTCCAGGGCGGTATCGTCGAGCGAGAGGCGCCGCTGCACCTCTCCAACGTGGCCATCTTCAATGGCGAAACCAACAAGGCTGATCGCGTTGGTTTCAAGGTTGAAGACGGTAAGAAAATTCGTGTCTTCAAGTCGACCCAAAAACCGGTTGATGCTTGAGAACTGCTAGGTAGATAACCATGGCACGACTGAAAGAGATTTACCGGAAAGAAATCGCGCCGAAGCTGAAGGAACAACTTCAGCTTGCGAACGTGATGGAAATTCCGCGCATCACCAAGATCACTCTGAACATGGGTCTGGGCGAAGCCATCGGTGACAAGAAAATCATCGAGAACGCTGTAGCTGACCTGGAAAAGATCACCGGCCAGAAAGCCGTCGTGACCTACGCTCGCAAGTCCATTGCAGGCTTCAAGGTTCGTGAAGGTTGGCCGATCGGCGTCAAGGTCACCCTACGCCGCGATCGCATGTACGAGTTCCTGGACCGTCTGCTGTCCATCTCCCTGCCGCGCGTGCGTGACTTCCGCGGCCTGAATGCCAAGTCCTTCGACGGTCGTGGCAACTACAGCATGGGTGTGAAAGAGCAGATCATCTTCCCGGAAATCGATTACGACAAAATCGATGCGCTGCGCGGTCTGGATATCACTCTGACCACCACCGCCCGTACGGATGAAGAAGGTCGTGCCCTGCTGCGCGCCTTCAACTTCCCGTTCCGCAACTGATTGGAGTAGGAATATGGCCAAACAGAGCATGAAAAACCGCGAGCTGAAGCGTCAGCAGACGGTTGCTAAGTACGCCAAGAAGCGCGCTGAGCTGAAAGCTACCATTGCCAACCCGAACTCCACTCCGGAAGCTCGTTGGGAAGCCCAGGTAGCGCTGCAGAAGCAGCCTCGTGACGCCAGCGCCTCGCGCCTGCGTAACCGCTGCCGCATCACCGGTCGTCCGCACGGCGTTTACCGCAAGTTCGGCCTCGGCCGTAACAAGCTGCGTGAAGCTGCTATGCGCGGTGATGTACCCGGCCTGGTGAAAGCCAGCTGGTAATGATCGTCGGTTAGGTCGACTTCGGTCGGTCAAAGCCAGGTCATTAGAATCAAGCCCCTTTTGGGGCTTGATTCGTTTCTGGAGTGTCTCTAGAATGTCCGGCTCGCCCGAGCCTGGCATCAGTCCGTCCAGTGTTCGCGTGTGGACTCTAGCCGAAAGGCTATTACTTTTTGTATCAGGAGCATCTAGCCCATGAGTATGCAGGACCCGTTAGCGGACATGCTAACTCGTATCCGTAATGCCCAGATGGCTGAAAAGTCTGTCGTAAGCATGCCGTCCTCCAAGCTGAAGGTGGCAGTGGCCAACGTTCTGAAGAGCGAAGGTTACATCACGGGATACCAAGTCAGCAGCGACCTCAAGCCGTTGCTGTCCATCGAGCTGAAGTACTTCGAAGGCCGTCCGGTCATTGAAGAGCTGAAGCGCGTAAGTCGTCCTGGCCTGCGCCAGTACAAGTCCGTCGATCAGCTGCCGAAAGTACGTGGCGGCCTGGGCGTATCGATCGTTTCCACCAACAAGGGTGTGATGACTGATCGTGCTGCTCGCGCTGCTGGTGTTGGTGGCGAAGTGCTTTGCACTGTGTTCTAAGGGGGGTTGAAAGCATGTCTCGCGTTGCTAAGAACCCCGTCAAGCTGCCCGCTGGCGTTGAAGTCAAGATCGCCGGTCAGCAGCTCTCGGTGAAGGGTGCCAAGGGCGCTCTCGAACTGAAAGTTCATCCGTCTGTGGAGGTCCTGGAGGAATCCGGTGAGCTGCGTTTCGCTGCTCGCAACGGTGACCAGCAGAATCGCGCCATGGCTGGCACCACCCGTGCGTTGGTTAACAACATGGTGATCGGCGTCAGCCAAGGCTTCGAGCGCAAGCTCCAGCTGGTCGGCGTTGGTTACAAAGCTCAGGCCAAAGGTCAAACGCTGTCCCTGGCTCTCGGCTTCTCGCATCCGGTGGACTACGAACTGCCGCAAGGCATTACCGCCGAAACCCCCAGCCAGACCGATATCCTGATCAAGGGCATCGACAAGCAGCTGGTCGGTCAAGTGGCCGCTGAGATCCGCGACTTCCGTCCGCCGGAGCCTTACAAGGGCAAAGGTGTACGTTACGCCGACGAAGTCGTCCGTCGTAAAGAAGCTAAGAAGAAGTAGGGCATAGCAAATGAGCGAAAAGAAAGAAACTCGTCTGCGTCGCGCTCGCAAGGCACGCCTGAAAATGCGCGAGCTGGTTGCCGTACGCCTTTGCGTGTACCGCTCTTCCCAGCACATCTACGCCCAGGTCATTTCGGCCGACGGCGCCACGGTCCTGGCCAGCGCCTCGACCCTGGACAAAGAACTGCGTGACGGCGCCACTGGCAACGTCGACGCGGCCAAGAAGGTTGGTCAGCTGGTTGCCGAGCGCGCGAAAGCCGCTGGCGTCACTCAGGTGGCATTCGATCGTTCTGGCTTCAAGTACCACGGCCGCGTCAAGGCGCTGGCTGATGCTGCTCGTGAAGGCGGGCTGGAGTTCTAAGTTATGGCAAATAACGAGCAAAAGCGCGACGAAGGCTACATCGAGAAGCTGGTTCAAGTTAACCGCGTTGCCAAGACCGTAAAAGGTGGTCGCATCTTCACCTTCACCGCGCTGACCGTGGTCGGTGACGGCAAAGGTCGTGTTGGCTTCGGTCGCGGCAAATCCCGCGAAGTGCCGGCCGCCATCCAGAAAGCGATGGAAGCTGCTCGCCGCAACATGATCCAGGTTGATCTGAACGGCACCACCCTGCAGTACCCGATCAAGTCCGCCCATGGCGCCTCCAAGGTGTTCATGCAGCCGGCTTCCGAAGGTACCGGTATCATCGCCGGCGGCGCCATGCGTGCTGTTCTGGAAGTGGCCGGTGTGCAGAACGTTCTGGCCAAGTGCTACGGCTCCACCAATCCGGTGAACGTGGTTTACGCCACCTTCAAGGGTCTGAAGAACATGCAGTCCCCTGAGTCCGTTGCGGCCAAGCGTGGTAAGAGCGTCGAGGAGATTCTCTAATCATGGCAACTGTCAAAGTGACGCTGATCAAGAGCGTTAACGGCCGTCTGGCTAACCACAAGGCTTGCGTCAAGGGTCTCGGCCTGCGTCGCATTGGTCACACCGTAGAAGTTCAGGACACTCCTGAGAATCGCGGCATGATCAACAAGGCTTACTACCTTCTGCGTGTCGAGGGTTAATCCATGAAACTGAACGATCTGCGTTCCGCGCCGGGTGCCCGTCGCGAAAAGCACCGTCCGGGCCGTGGCATCGGTAGCGGTTTGGGTAAGACTGGTGGCCGCGGTCACAAAGGTCAGACCTCTCGCTCCGGTGGCACCATTGCTCCGGGCTTTGAAGGCGGTCAGCAGCCGCTGCACCGTCGTCTGCCGAAGTTTGGCTTCGTTTCCCTGAAAGCCATGGATCGCGCAGAAGTGCGTACTTCCGAGCTGGCCAAGGTCGAAGGCGATGTCATCACTCTGCAGTCGCTGAAGGATGCCAACGTGATTAACCAGAACGTACAGCGTGTGAAAGTCATGCTGTCCGGCGACGTTACTCGCGCGGTCACCCTGAAAGGTATCGCCGCCACCAAAGGTGCGCGTGCGGCTATCGAAGCAGCTGGCGGTAAGTTCGAGGACTAAATGGCTAAGCAAGGTGCTCTCTCCGCGCTCAGCAATGGCGGGTTGTCCGAGCTCTGGGCTCGACTGCGTTTCCTGTTCCTGGCGATCATCGTCTACCGGATCGGCGCGCACATTCCAGTGCCCGGCATCAACCCTGACCGGCTGGCCGAGCTGTTCCGGCAGAACGAGGGGACCATTCTTAGCCTGTTCAACATGTTTTCCGGCGGCGCGCTGGAGCGCATGAGTATTTTTGCACTGGGGATCATGCCGTACATCTCGGCGTCGATCATCATGCAGCTCATGACCGCGATCAGTCCGCAGCTGGAGCAGTTGAAGAAGGAAGGTGAAGCTGGCCGTCGCAAGATCAGCCAGTACACCCGCTACGGCACTGTAGTCCTGGCGTTGGTCCAGGCCATCGGCATGTCCGTTGGCCTGGCCAGTCAGGGCGTCGCTTTTTCGACTGATTTCGGCTTCCACTTCGTGGCTGTCACCACCTTCGTGGCTGGTGCGATGTTCATGATGTGGCTTGGCGAGCAGATCACTGAGCGCGGTGTTGGCAACGGTATCTCGATGCTGATTTTTGCTGGCATCGTGGCCGGTCTTCCGAGCGCAGTCGGGCAGTCTTTCGAGTCTGCACGTCAGGGTGATATCAACATTTTTGCCCTGGTTGCGATCGGTTTGCTGGCAGTGGCGATCATCGGTTTCGTGGTGTTCATTGAGCGTGGCCAGCGTCGCATTGCGGTGCACTACGCGAAGCGCCAGCAAGGCCGCAAGGTCTTCGCTGCGCAGACCAGCCACCTGCCGCTGAAGGTGAACATGGCCGGCGTCATTCCGGCTATCTTCGCTAGCAGCATCCTGCTGTTCCCGGCCTCGCTGGGAGCCTGGTTCGGTCAGTCTGAAAGCATGGGCTGGCTGCAGGACCTCTCGCAGGCGATCGCTCCTGGTCAGCCGTTGAACATTTTGCTGTTTAGTGCAGGGATCATATTCTTCTGCTTCTTCTATACAGCGCTGATGTTCAACCCGAAAGACGTGGCGGAGAACCTGAAGAAGTCCGGTGCCTTTATTCCGGGCATCCGTCCGGGCGAGCAGTCGGCGCGCTATATCGATGGCGTACTGACCCGCTTGACCATGTTCGGTGCTCTGTACATGACGGCCGTTTGCCTGCTGCCCCAGTTCCTGGTGGTTGCAGCTAATGTACCGTTCTACCTTGGCGGGACCTCGTTGCTGATCGTTGTTGTGGTTGTGATGGACTTTATGGCCCAAGTACAATCCCACCTCGTTTCGCACCAGTACGAATCCCTGATGAAGAAAGCCAACCTGAAGGGCTACGGCAGCGGAATGCTCCGCTGATCCGGTTCCGTAAGGTTCTAGGAGTTACTGATGAAAGTTCGTGCATCGGTGAAAAAGCTGTGCCGCAACTGCAAGATCATCCGTCGCGACGGTATCGTTCGCGTGATCTGCAGCGCGGAACCGCGTCACAAGCAGCGCCAAGGCTGAGTGTGATTCACGCGTTATGAGCCCGGCAGCTAGTGCGCTGCCGGGTTGATTATTTGTTTTTACAGCGCTAATATCTCGCGCCCTTTTCTTGGCTTCCGGGGCGTAGGTAGCTGTCAACTGGAGTTTCACTGAATGGCCCGTATTGCAGGCGTCAACATTCCAGATAACAAGCACACTGTTATCTCGCTGACCTACATCTACGGTGTTGGTCGCACCACTGCGCAGAACATCTGCGCTGTCACCGGCGTTAACCCGGCGGCAAAGATCAAGGATCTCTCTGACGAGCAGATCGAACAGCTGCGTGGCGAAGTCGCGAAGCTCACCACTGAAGGTGATCTGCGTCGCGAAATCAACATGAACATCAAGCGTCTGATGGACCTGGGCTGCTACCGCGGTCTGCGTCATCGTCGCGGTCTGCCTGTTCATGGCCAGCGCACCAAGACCAACGCGCGTACCCGCAAGGGCCCGCGTAAGCCGATCCGCAAGTAATTGCGCCCGCGAATCGACAGGAATTAAGTCATGGCTAAGCCTGCTGCTCGTCCTCGTAAAAAAGTCAAAAAGACAGTGGTGGATGGGATCGCCCATATCCACGCTTCTTTCAACAACACCATCGTGACCATTACCGACCGTCAAGGTAACGCTCTGTCCTGGGCTACCTCCGGTGGTTCCGGTTTCCGCGGTTCCCGTAAGAGCACCCCGTTCGCTGCGCAGGTTGCAGCTGAGCGCGCTGGTCAAGCTGCTCTGGAATACGGCCTGAAGAACCTCGACGTGAACGTCAAGGGCCCGGGTCCGGGTCGCGAATCCGCTGTGCGTGCTCTGAACGCCTGCGGCTACAAGATCGCCAGCATCACCGACGTGACGCCTATCCCGCATAACGGGTGCCGTCCGCCGAAGAAGCGTCGCGTGTAATAGGAGACAGTGAGAAATGGCTCGTTACATTGGTCCCAAGTGCAAACTGTCCCGTCGTGAAGGTACCGACCTCTTCCTGAAGAGTGGTGCTCGCGCGCTCGAATCCAAGTGCAACATCGAATCCGCTCCCGGTCAGCATGGCGCCCGTCGTGGTCGTCTGTCCGACTACGGCACCCAGCTGCGTGAAAAGCAGAAAGTGCGCCGTATCTACGGTGTTCTGGAGCGTCAGTTCGGTAACTACTACAAAGAAGCTGCTGCCCGTAAAGGCGCTACCGGCGAAAACCTGCTGCAACTCCTCGAGTGCCGCCTGGACAACGTCGTGTATCGCATGGGCTTCGGCGCTACTCGTTCCGAGTCCCGTCAGCTGGTTTCCCACAAGGCCATCAGCGTAAACGGTCAGACCGTGAACGTTCCGTCCTACCAGGTCAAAGCTGGTGACGTGGTTGCCGTTCGCGAGAAGTCGAAGAACCAACTGCGTATCGTCCAAGCCCTCGAACTGTGCGGCCAGCGCGGCCGTGTGGAGTGGGTTGAGGTCGACGCAGAGAAGAAGTCCGGTGTGTTCAAGAGCGTGCCGGCTCGCAGCGATCTGTCCGCCGACATCAACGAAAACCTGATTGTCGAGCTCTACTCCAAGTAAGGGCTAGAAAATAGGTGCATCCATGCAGAGTTCGGTAAATGAGTTCCTGACCCCCCGCCACATTGATGTGCAGGTGGTCAGTCCGACCCGCGCCAAGATCACGCTCGAGCCTCTCGAGCGTGGTTTCGGCCATACCCTGGGCAACGCGCTGCGTCGCATCCTGTTGTCCTCCATGCCTGGCTGTGCAGTAGTCGAGGCCGAAATCGACGGCGTACTCCATGAGTACAGCGCCATCGAGGGTGTTCAGGAAGATGTCATCGAGATCCTTCTGAACCTCAAAGGTCTGGCTATCAAGCTGCACGGCCGCGACGAAGTAACGCTGAACCTTTCGAAGAAAGGCTCGGGCGTGGTCACTGCTGCCGATATTCAGCTGGATCATGATGTCGAAATCGTCAACGGCGACCACGTGATCGCGAACCTGGCGGATAACGGCGTCCTGAACATGAAGCTCAAGGTGTCTCGCGGTCGTGGCTATGAGCCTGCCGACGCGCGCCAGAGCGACGAAGACGAGAGCCGCAGCATTGGTCGTCTGCAGCTCGACGCCTCGTTCAGCCCCGTCCGCCGTGTTGCCTACGTGGTTGAAAACGCCCGTGTGGAGCAGCGCACCAACCTGGACAAGCTGGTCATCGATCTGGAAACCAACGGCACCCTGGACCCTGAAGAGGCCATCCGTCGTGCCGCGACCATCCTGCAACACCAACTGGCTGCGTTCGTCGACCTCAAGGGCGACAGCGAGCCGGTAGTGGTCGAGCAGGAAGACGAGATCGATCCGATCCTGCTTCGTCCGGTTGATGACCTCGAGCTGACCGTACGTTCGGCCAACTGCCTGAAGGCGGAGAACATCTACTACATCGGCGACCTGATTCAGCGCACCGAAGTAGAGCTGTTGAAGACTCCGAACCTGGGCAAGAAGTCCCTGACCGAGATCAAGGACGTCCTGGCCTCCCGTGGTCTGTCCCTCGGCATGCGCCTCGACAACTGGCCGCCGGCAAGTCTCAAGAAGGACGACAAGGCGACTGCCTGATCGTCGTAATCACCGAACGTAGAAGTTTGGTAAGGAATTGAACCATGCGTCATCGTAAAAGTGGCCGTCACCTCAGCCGCACCAGCGCACACCGCAAGGCCATGTTCCAGAACATGGCGGTGTCGCTGTTCGAGCACGAACTGATCAAAACCACCCTGCCCAAAGCCAAGGAACTGCGCCGCGTTGCCGAGCCGCTGATCACCCTGGCCAAGGAAGACAGCGTTGCCAACCGTCGTCTGGCTTTCGACCGTACTCGTTCGAAAGCTATTGTTGGCAAACTGTTCAACGATCTGGGCAAGCGCTACGCCAACCGTCAGGGCGGCTACCTGCGCATCCTCAAGTGCGGTTTCCGCGCTGGCGACAATGCTCCCATGGCTTACGTCGAACTGGTTGACCGTCCGGTCGCTGGTGAAGTCGAAGCTGCTGCCGAATAAGTCGGTCGTTGTATGAAAAACCGGGCCTAGTGCCCGGTTTTTTTATGCCTGATTAATTAGGTAATTTCTATCGAATCTCTGTTTTTAATAAATTCTATGCTTCGTCTGGCTAAATCGATACGCCTTCTTATCCGGTTGGCCCGGAATCAGAAGAGCCCAAGATGGAGATGCAACATGAGCCAGAAGCCCACCCTCACTACGACTGCCGGCAACCCGGTTGGAGACAATCAGAATTCCCTCAGCGCCGGTTCGCGCGGCCCCTTGTTACTGCAGGACTACCACCTGATCGAGAAGCTGGCTCACCAGAACCGTGAGCGCATTCCGGAGCGTGTCGTTCACGCCAAGGGCTGGGGCGCCTACGGCACACTGACCATCACCAACGACATCACCCGGTACAGCAAGGCTTCGGTTTTCTCCGAGGTTGGAAAGAAAACCCAAGTGCTCGCGCGCTTTTCGACCGTTGCCGGTGAGCTTGGCGCTGCCGACGCCGAGCGCGACGTGCGAGGTTTCGCCCTGAAGTTTTATACCGAGCAAGGTAACTGGGATGTTGTGGGTAATAACACGCCCGTGTTCTTTGTCCGCGACCCGCTGAAGTTCCCCGATTTCATCCATACCCAGAAGCGTCATCCGAAGACCAACCTGCGCTCCAACACCGCGGCTTGGGATTTCTGGTCGCTGTCGCCGGAGAGCTTGCACCAGGTGACCATGCTGATGTCCGATCGTGGTCTGCCAAGCGATGTGCGCCACATCAATGGCTACGGCTCGCATGCCTACAGCTTCGTCAATGCCGCCAACGAGCGCTTCTGGGTCAAGTTTCACTTCAAGACCCTCCAGGGCCACAAGCACTGGACTAACGCAGAGGCCATGGAGGTGGTCGGCCGCAGCCGCGAAACCACCCAGGAAGATCTGTTCTACAGCATTGAGAACGGCGAATTCCCGGAATGGCGCTTCTGCGTTCAGGTCATGACCGAGGAACAGGCGCGACACACCCGCTACAACCCCTTCGACCTGACCAAGGTCTGGCCGCACGGTGAGTTCCCGTTGATCGAAGTCGGTACCCTGGAGTTGAACCGCAATCCGGATAATTACTTCGCTGAGGTCGAGCAGGCTGCGTTTTCGCCGTCGAACCTGGTCCCCGGCATCGGGCACTCGCCGGATAAGATGCTCCAGGCCCGTGTATTCAGCTATCCCGACGCACACCGCTACCGCTTGGGCACTCACTATGAGGCGCTCCCGGTGAACGCGCCGAAGTGCCCGGTGCACCACTATCACAAGGACGGCGCGATGTGCTTCTTCGCCAACAATCCAAGTCCGGATGCCTACTACGAGCCGAACTCCTTCGGTGGTCCAGCCGAGTCGGCGTTGTACGCCGAGCCGCCGCTGGCTATCGACGGCGATGCCGATCGCTATGACCATCGCGAAGGCAATGACGACTACAGCCAGCCCCGCGCGCTGTTCCTGCTGTTCGACGAAGGCCAGAAGCAGCGGCTGTACGGCAACATCGCCGGGTCCATGGTTGGGGTTCCGCAGTTCATCATTGACCGTCAGTTAGCGCACTTCGACAAGGTGCACCCGGACTACGGCAACGGCGTCCGTGCTGCGCTGGAAGCTGCCCGGTAACTCGCAGCTTCCCAAAAAAGAAAAGGCCGGGCAGCAATGCCCGGCCTTTTCTCTTGTGCGTCATCGGGATCAGGCGCGATCGCGCTCCAGAAGAGGCTTGAGGAACCGCCCGGTGTGCGATTGGGGCATTTCCGCGACGTCCTCTGGCGTACCGGTGGCAATAATCTGGCCACCCTTGGAGCCACCTTCCGGGCCCAGGTCCACTAGCCAGTCCGCAGTCTTGATTACGTCCAGATTGTGCTCGATGACCACCACCGTGTTGCCGTGATCGCGCAGGCGGTGCAGTACGTCCAGCAACTGCTGGATATCCGCGAAGTGGAGACCCGTGGTGGGCTCGTCGAGGATGTACAGCGTCTTGCCGGTGTCACGCTTGGAGAGCTCGCGGGACAGCTTCACCCGTTGCGCCTCGCCGCCCGAGAGGGTCGTTGCCGACTGCCCCAGGCGGATGTAGGACAGGCCCACGTCCATCAGGGTCTGCAGTTTGCGGGCGATGGCGGGAACCGCGTCGAAGAACACGCGCGCCTCTTCGATGGTCATTTCCAGCACTTCGTGGATGCTCTTGCCCTTGTAGCGGATCTCCAGGGTTTCGCGGTTGTAACGCTTGCCCTTGCAGACGTCGCAGGGGACGTAGATGTCCGGCAGGAAGTGCATCTCCACCTTGATCACGCCGTCGCCCTGGCAGGCTTCGCAGCGGCCGCCCTTGACGTTGAAGGAGAAGCGTCCCGGGCCATAGCCGCGGGAACGCGACTCCGGTACGCCCGCAAACAGCTCACGGATCGGTGTGAACAGTCCGGTGTAGGTCGCTGGGTTGG
Source organism: Pseudomonas sp. D(2018) (assembly GCF_005502555.1). NCBI lineage: Bacteria > Pseudomonadati > Pseudomonadota > Gammaproteobacteria > Pseudomonadales > Pseudomonadaceae > Pseudomonas > Pseudomonas sp. D(2018). The sequence goes on along the minus strand of NZ_SCOK01000034.1, from coordinate 41,872 downwards.
AGCGCGGGGTACGACCAATGGGGCTCTGATCGATGTCCACCACCTTGTCCAGGTGCTGCAAGCCGTCGAAGCTCTCGTGGGACGAGGCTTCCAGCGAGGTAGCGCCATTCAGCGCGGTGGCGGTGATGGGGAACAGGGTGTTGTTGATCAGCGTCGACTTGCCCGAGCCGGATACACCGGTGACGCAGGTCAGCAGACCCACAGGGACCTCCAGATTCACCTGCTGCAGATTGTTGCCGCTGGCGCCCTTCAGTTTGAGGGACTTCTTCTTGTCCCGCGGGGTCCTGTTGGCGGGCACTTCGATCTTCACCCGGCCGGACAGGTACTTGCCTGTGAGCGAATTCGGGTGCGCCATCACTTCGTCCGGCGTGCCTTCGGCGACGATCTGTCCGCCGTGTACGCCGGCTCCCGGGCCGATGTCCACCACATAGTCGGCCAGGCGGATGGCGTCCTCGTCGTGTTCGACCACGATCACCGTGTTGCCCAGGTTGCGCAGGTGAGTGAGGGTGGCCAGCAGGCGCTCGTTGTCCCGTTGGTGAAGGCCGATGGAAGGTTCGTCGAGGATGTACATCACCCCCACCAGGCCGGCGCCGATCTGGCTGGCCAGGCGGATACGCTGGGCTTCACCGCCTGAGAGGGTGTCGGCGCTACGGTCCAGGGTCAGGTAGTCGAGGCCGACGTTGACCAGGAATTGCAGGCGCTCGCGGATCTCCTTGAGGATCTTCTCGGCGATCTCGCCGCGCCGACCGGTCAGGCTCAATCCGCCGAAGTAGTCCGCGGCATCGCCCACTGGCAGACCGGTAACCGCCGGCAGGGTTTTGTCGCCAACCCACACATGGCGCGCCTCGCGGCGCAGGCGGGTACCGCGGCAGTCGGGGCAGGGCTGGGTGCTGAGGAACTTTGCCAGCTCTTCACGCACGGTGGCCGATTCGGTTTCGCGGTAGCGGCGCTCCAGGTTGGGGATGATCCCCTCGAAGGGATGGGAACGCTTGACGATGTCGCCACGGTCATTGAGGTAGCGGAAGTCCACATCCTCGCGGCCGCTGCCGAAGAGGATCGCTTTCTGGTGTTCGGCGGAGAGTTCGTCGAAGGGCTTCTCCAGGCTGAACCCATAGTGCGAGGCCAGGGAGCCGAGCATCTGGAAGTAGTAGACGTTGCGACGGTCCCAGCCGCGAATGGCGCCTTCGGCGAGGGTCAGCTCGCCGTTGACCAGGCGCTTGGCGTCGAAGAACTGCTTCACCCCGAGGCCGTCGCAGGTAGGGCAGGCGCCGGCCGGGTTGTTGAAGGAGAACAGCTTGGGCTCCAGCTCGCTGATCGAGTGCCCGCAGTGGGGGCAGGCGAAGCGCGCGGAGAAAATGATCTCATCGCCTACTTCGTCATCCATGGGCGCCACCAGGGCGATGCCGTCCGCCAGGTTGATGGCCGTCTCGAAGGATTCCGCCAGGCGTTGCTGCAGGTCTTCACGGACCTTGAAGCGGTCCACCACCACATCGATGGAGTGCTTCTTCTGCTTGTCCAGCTTGGGTAGCTCATCCAGCTCATAGAGTCGGCCGTTCACCCGTGCACGGACAAAGCCCTGGGCGCGCAGCTCTTCGAACACCGCCAGGTGCTCGCCCTTGCGCTCGCGGATCACCGGTGCCAGCAGCATCAGCTTGCGGCCTTCGGGCAGGGCCAGGACCTGGTCGACCATCTGGCTGACGGTCTGGGCTTCCAGCGGCACGTCGTGGTCCGGGCAGCGTGGCGTACCGACGCGGGCATAGAGCAGGCGCAGGTAGTCGTAGATCTCGGTAATGGTTCCGACGGTGGAGCGGGGGTTGTGGGAGGTGGATTTCTGTTCGATGGAGATGGCCGGCGAGAGACCTTCGATGGTGTCTACATCGGGCTTTTCCATCATCGACAGGAACTGCCGGGCGTAAGCCGACAGGGACTCCACATAACGGCGCTGGCCTTCGGCATAGAGCGTGTCGAAAGCCAGCGACGACTTGCCGGAGCCGGACAGGCCGGTAATTACGATCAGCTTGTCGCGGGGCAGGGTGAGGTCGACGTTCTTCAGGTTGTGGGTACGTGCCCCACGGATCAGGATCTTGTCCACAACGGCCTCACTTGGCGGTCGGAAACCGCCGATTATACGACCCGCCAAGGGAGCGCGGCAAAGCGTCACAAGCGTGTAGCAATCCGCGGGGACTGCTAGAATGCGCGGCATTTTTCGGGCTCCGGCGGCAGCCGGGCAGGGGCGCATGACGCGAGCCCCGATCGTTTTTCCCTGAGGCACCTATGCACGATTCCCACTCTGAACGTATGAGCGGCAGCGAAACGCGCGCGGCCAGCGGCCTGGCCCTGGTATTCGCCTTCCGCATGCTCGGCATGTTCATGGTATTGCCGGTGCTGGCCACCTACGGTCAGGACCTCGCCGGCGCCACTCCGGCCCTGATCGGCCTCGCCATCGGTGCCTACGGCCTGACCCAGGCTGTGCTGCAGATACCCTTCGGTGTTATTTCCGACCGTATCGGTCGCCTGCCGGTGATCTATATCGGTCTGCTGATCTTCGCCGCCGGCGCCGTCGTGGCAGCCAATGCCGACTCCATCTGGGGTGTGATCGCCGGACGTGTACTGCAGGGGGCCGGCGCCATCTCCGCGGCGGTCATGGCCCTTCTCTCCGACCTCACCCGCGAACAGCACCGCACCAAAGCCATGGCCATGATCGGCATGAGCATCGGCGTGTCCTTCGCCGTTGCCATGGTGGTCGGGCCGCTGCTGACACGCGCTTTCGGCCTGTCCGGGCTGTTCTGGGCTACGGCCATCATGGCGCTGTTCGGGATCGTGATTATTGCCACCATGGTTCCGCGTGCAACGCACCCGTTGCAGCACCGCGAATCCGGCGTGGCGAGCCAGGCCTTGCTGCCCACCCTGAAGCATCCTGACCTGCTGCGCCTTGACTTCGGCATCCTCGCCCTGCACGCCATCCTCATGGCCAGCTTCGTTGCCCTGCCGCTGGCGCTGGTTGAAAAGGCCGGGCTGCCCAGGGACGAACACTGGTGGGTCTACCTCACTGCGTTACTTGTAGGCTTCTTCGGCATGGTGCCTTTCATCATCTACGGCGAGAAAAAGCGCCAGATGAAGAAGGTCCTGGTCGGTGCGGTCGCCGTGCTCTGCGCCTGCGAGCTGTTCTTCTGGCAGTTCGGTAACAGCCTGCGCGCCCTGGTCTTCGGTGCCATCGTCTTCTTCACCGCCTTCAACCTGCTGGAAGCCTCGCTGCCGTCGTTGATCAGCAAGGTCGCTCCGGCCGGCGGCAAGGGCACCGCGATGGGCGTCTATTCGACCAGCCAGTTCCTCGGCGCGGCGATCGGCGGCATCCTCGGTGGCTGGTTGTTCCAGCATGGCGGGCTGTCGACGGTGTTCGTCGGCTGTGCGGTGGTCTGTGCGATTTGGCTGGCCATTGCTGTTACTATGCGTGAACCTCCGTACGTGACCAGCCTGCGCCTGCCGCTCAGTGCAGCGGCCGTGGCCGATACCGGGCTGGTTGCGCGTTTGCTGGCTCTGCCCGGAGTGGCAGATGCCGTCGTGGTGGCCGAAGAGGCGGCCATTTACATCAAAGTGGATTCTGAAAAACTGGACCGCACGTCCCTGGAGCGCCTGATCGAATCGGCCCCGGAACGTGCTGAAGCCTAGGAGAACGTCATGGCCCGTGGGGTTAACAAAGTCATTCTGGTTGGTAACGTCGGTGGTGATCCGGAAACCCGCTACCTGCCCAACGGCAACGCGGTGACCAACGTCACCCTGGCCACCAGCGAGTCCTGGAAGGACAAGCAGACCGGCCAGCAGCAGGAACGTACCGAGTGGCACCGCGTGGTGTTCTTCGGCCGTCTCGCCGAGATCGCCGGTGAGTACCTGCGCAAGGGCTCGCAAGTCTACGTCGAAGGTTCCCTGCGCACCCGCGAGTGGGAAAAGGACGGCGTGAAGCGTTACACCACCGAGATCGTGGTCGACATCAATGGCCAGATGCAGTTGCTTGGCGGCCGTCCCGGCAGCGAAGGCGATGCCCCGCGTGCTCCGCGCCCGCAGCGCGAGCCGCAGCAGTCCGCCCCGCAGCAGCGCCCGGCTCCGCAGCCCGCTGCCCAGCCGGCGCCGGACTACGACAGCTTCGACGACGACATCCCGTTCTAGTCGAATCGCGTAAGCGAACAGACAAAGGCGCAGCCCCCGGGCTGCGCCTTTTTCGTTTCAGGCGCCCGTGTACGGACTGACCGCCATGCGCCAGGTGATCGCCAGCGATTCACCGGCAGCCAGCAGGCGCAGCCCCGGCCGGCCTTCCAGGTGGTGGGCGTTGACCGGATGGGTCACCGGTTCGAAGCAGAAGAAGTCTTGTCCCTGCGGGCAGAACAGCAAGAAGGTCTCGCAGCCGCTGGCGCTGCAGTCCAGCCGGTAGCCGAGGTCTGGCTGGAGGATGCTGCATTGCCCTGGCCAGTCGCTGAAGCCGTTGTCCACAGGCGTATCCGGCAGTGCTGCAGCGGTTGCGAAGTTCCACTGGGGCGGCAGGGCGACCTGCGCCGTGGGCAGCTTGTCGTCGCCGCATAGCCAGGCCGACTCTGCCCGTGCCTGCAATCCTGTGCCTGCCGTGCGCGGAAAGTAGGGGTGCAGGCCCAATCCATGCCAGGTGGGGCGGTCGTCGAGGTGGACGACCTGCAGCCGGATCTCCAGGCATCCTTCGTCCAGGCGGAACAGCTGCTCGGCCCGGTAGGCGAAGGGTTGCCGGCTCTCCAGCCCCAGACGAATCCATCCGTCGCGCTGCTCCAGCAGGGTCCAGGGCTGCTGCCAGGCGCTGCCATGGATCGGGTAGGGATCGGTGGCCGTATTCGGTTCCAGGGCCAGCCAGCCGCCCGGCAGGGCAAAGCCGCGACTGCCGATACGGTTGGACCAGGGCGCCAGCGGGTAGCAACCCAGGCGCCGAGGTGTGCCGGCGGCCAGGGCGTGGGCGTCGGCAGGACGCAGCAATGGCTGGCCATTCTCCAACAACTGCCAGTTGGCGATGGCGCCACCCAGCTCTGGAGCCAGTGTCAGCCGGGTGAGGCGGTCTTCGAGTGTGAGCAGGGGGATGGTCATCATCTGCTTACCGGGATGTAGGACTGAGTGGAAAGGCCCGGGCGTCGCTGCAGATGAGTGTCATCGTACAACCTGCTGGGCTATGATGGGCAATCAGTTTCCGCCGAGATCGAGAGTCGACATGGACAACCCAAGCGCCCAGCAGCGCCCGCGCCGCAAGCACCGCAGCCTGGCCCAGGAGTTGGTGAGCGAACTCTCCCAGCAGATCCAGGACGGTGTGATCAAGCGGGGTGAAAAGCTGCCCACCGAGTCGGCCATCATGGAGGCCCAGGGCGTCAGCCGCACGGTGGTGCGGGAGGCCATCTCGCGCTTGCAGGCGGCAGGCCTGGTGGAGACCCGTCACGGCATCGGCACCTTCGTGCTGGATACGCCGAGCCCCATGGGTTTTCGTATCGATCCGGCGACCATCGTCACCCTGCGTGATGTAGTGGCCATCCTCGAGCTGCGCATCAGTCTTGAGGTCGAATCCGCCGGCCTTGCCGCCCAGCGGCGTTCGGCAGAGCAGTTGGCCGCCATGCGCGAGGCGCTGGACACCTTCCACAAAGCCGCCCATCGCACCGATGCAGTGGCCTCGGACTTCCAGTTCCACCTGCAGATCGCCCTGGCCACTGGCAACCGCTACTTCACCGACATCATGACCCACCTGGGTACCAGCATCATTCCGCGGACCCGGCTCAATTCGGCGCGCATCGCCCACGATGACCAGCAGCACTACCTGGCCCGGCTGAGCCGCGAACACGAAGAAATCTACGAAGCCATCGCCCGCCAGGACGCCGAAGCGGCCCGTGCGGCCATGCGCCTGCACCTGACCAACAGCCGCGAACGGCTGCGCCAGGCCCATGAAGAGGCTGAGCGGGAACAGCAGGAAGCCTGAACCATCCGCCTGGGCGTGCATGGCGCTCAGGCAGCCTTCCGATAGGTCAGCAGCACGATACCGGTGACGACTATGGCGCCGCCGAGCAGCTGCATCCCGCTCAGTACCTGATCCAGCAGCACCCAGCCGAACAGCAGCGTGGCGATGGGCTCGACGTTCATCACCGGTGCGTTCTGCGGCATGTTCAGGCGTGGCACGCTGACGAACAGCACCGAGAATGCGCTGCCGTAGAGCAGTACCAGGATGCCGAGCGCGGTCCAGCCCGTTCCGCTGGCGGGTGTTGTCATCCCGCCCGGTACCAGCCCGCTCAAGCCGGCCACGGCCATGCTGCAGAACACGATCATCAGCGTCAGCATGCTGCGTACCGGACCGCGCAGGGCGGCCAGCTTGTGGTCGGTTATCCACAGCGCACAGGCAAAGGCACAAGCCGCGCAAAAGGCCAACGTCACCCCCAGCGTCCATTGCGCACCGGCGCCTTCGGCTGAGCCCAGGCGCGCCGGAACGTCGAGGGCGAAGACCAGGCCGAGCAGGATCAGCCCCATCAGCGATGCGTTGCGCCGCGTCGGCGCGCCGCCGCCGAGAGCCCAGGTGAGCAGGGCCAGGACGATCGGGAAGGTGTTGCCCACCAGCAGCGCCAGGGCCACCGGGATGCGTGCCACTGCCGAGTAAAGGCACAGGCTCTGGGTCGCGATCAGCAGTCCCAGCAGCAATTGCCAGCGACGGGTTCCGGCCGGCAGGCCGAGGGGCTGGCGCTGCCACAGGACGATGCCGGTCAGCACCAGCATGGCCACGCCTGAGCGGCAGAGAATCGCCAGCAGCAATCCGGTGTCGTCGTCGAAGGCGATGCGGGCGGCGATGTGATTGCCCGCGAAGGCGCAGGCCAGCAAGGCCAGGAGCAGGACGGCAATGTGCCGTGGGAACAAGGTGGGTGTGGCGGCAGGCATGGCAACGGTCCGTGTGGTTGAGTCTCCGGACGACGCAGGGCCGTTCTTCTGGAGGAGGAAGGGCGGGCCGCGGTCGCGGCCCGCCGGGGTGGATCAGAGCACGACGCTCGGCAGCCAGAGGGAAATGGCGGGAATGTAGGTCACCGCAATCAGTACCAGGAACAGCGCCGCGTAGAAAGGCAGCAGCGCCTTCACCGTGCTCTCGATGCTGACCTTGCCGATGGCCGAGCCGACGAAGAGTACCGCACCCACTGGCGGAGTGATCAGGCCGATGCCCAGGTTCACCAGCATGATCATGCCGAAGTGCACCGGGTCGACGCCGATGTCGGTGATCACCGGCATCAGGATCGGGGTGAGGATGAGGATCAGCGGCGCCATGTCCATTACCGTGCCCAGCAGCAGCAGCATGGCGTTGATGCACATGAGGATCACGTAGCGGTTATCCGACAGGGTCAGGAACAGCGTGGTGATCTTCGCGGGGATCTGCATCAGCGTCATGATGTAGCCGAAGCTGGCGGCGAAGGCGATGAGGATCATCACGATGGAGATGGTCCGCACCGTGCGGTGCATCAGCTTGGGCAGGTCGCGCCATTTGTAGTCGCGGTAGATGAACATGGTCACGAAGAACGACCAGACCACCGCGATGGCCGCCGACTCGGTAGCGGTGAACACCCCGGAGAGAATGCCGCCAAGGATGATCACCATCGCCATCAGGCCCCAGAGGGCTTCACCTGCGATCTTCAGCGCCTGGCGCAGCGGGATGACCTCGCCTTTGGGGTAGTTGCGTTTCTTCGCGAAGATCAGGCACAGCACCATCATCACCGCGGAGAGCAGCAGGCCCGGCATCACCCCGGCCATGAACAGCGCGCCGATGGAGACGGTGCCGCCGGCAGCGAGCGAGTAGAGCACCGAGTTGTGGCTGGGCGGCGTCAGCAGGGCTTGCACCGAGCCGCTTACCGTCACTGCCGTGGAGAACTCACGCGGGTAGCCCTTGCGTTCCATTTCCGGAATCAGCACCGAGCCCACCGAGGCGGTGTCGGCGACCGAAGAGCCGGAGATGGCGCCGAAGAAGGTCGAGGCCATGATGTTGACCAGCGACAGGCCGCCGCGCACGAAGCCCACCAGCACCCCGGCGAAGGCCACCAGGCGCCGTGACATGCCGCCCTCGGCCATGATGGCGCCGGCCAGCACGAAGAAGGGAATCGCCAGCAGGGAGAATTTGTTAACGCCGCCGGCGACCTGAATCATCATCGCCTGCAGCGGGATGTCGATCCACCAGGCGCCGATCAGGGCGGACAGGCCCAAGGCATAGGCCACCGGCATGCCGAGGAGGATGAGCAGGATGAAACTGCCCAGGAGGATGAACGCATCCATTTACGCGGCTCCTTCGTTTTCTTCCACCAGGTCGAACTGCACCACGCGGCGGTGGCTCTGGTCGCCCAGCAGCAGCTTCTCGAGAACGAAAATCAGGGTCAGCACGCCGCCAATGGGAATGGGGGCGTAGGTCATGCCTACCCGCAGGTCCGGGAGGGCGGCGACAAACTGGTTCCAGGTGGTGAGGCAAAGCTTTGTGCCCCAGACGGTCATGAACAGGCAGATCAGCGCCATCAGCACCTGCACCAGTACCGAGACGAGCGGCTTCACGTGTGGCGGGAGGCGGTCTGTGACCATGCTCACCGCCATGTGCGCGCCGGCCCTGTAGCTGGCGGCGGCGCCGACGAAGGTGAAGACCACCATCAGCAGGATGGCGACCGGCTCGGGCCAGCTCGAGCCCGTGCCCAGCACGTAACGGGCGAAGATGCCCCAGGGGATGATCAGCGACATGGTGGCGACGGCCAGGCCAGCGACCCAGATACAGGTCATGTAAAGGCCGTCGTTGAAGCGCAACAGGGTGTCTTTCATGGTGCGTCACCGACATCGCGGCGGAGCGCTGGCGCCCACCGCGACGTTATTCAGAGTGTTGAGTCGGCGTTACTGGACTTCGGCGATGCGCTTCATCAGGTCAGCGTATTGCGCGCCGTACTTCTCCCGAACCGGGGCGGTTGCGTCAAAGAAGGGCTTCTTGTCGATGGCGATGAACTCCACGCCTGCGGCCTTGAGCTTTTCTTCGCTGGCGGCGGACTTGGCGTCCCACAGCGCGCGCTCTTCCATCTGCGCTTCGCGGGCCACCTTCTTCACCAGGGCCTGCTGCTCGGGGGTGAGCTTTTCCCAGGTGGTCTTGGACATCACCACCGGCTCGGGGAGGATCAGGTGGCCGGTGAGGGTGTAGTACTTGGCGTTCTGGAAGTGGTTGTGTTCCAGCATGGTCGGCGGGTTGTTCTCGGCACCATCGATGACGCCGGTCTGCAGGGCGCTGAAAATCTCGCCGGTATCCATGGCGATACCGTTGCCACCCATGGCGTTCATCATCTCGATGAACAGCGGGTTACCCATCACGCGGATCTTCTTGCCTTGCAGGTCCTGGATGCTGCGCACCGGCTCCTTGGTGTAGAGGTTGCGGGTGCCGCCATCCATCCAGGCCAGGGCCACCAGGTTGAATTCGGAGTGGGTGATCTTGTCGAGGATCTCCTGGCCGATCTCGCCGTCGATGATCTTGCGCATGTGCGCCTGATCGCGGAACACGAAGGGCATGTTGAAGACGTTCACGTCCGGTACGACCGGGCCGACGATGCCGAGGCTGACGCGGGCCATCTGGATGGCACCGATCTGGAGTTGCTCGACCACTTCCTTCTCGGAGCCGAGCACGCCGCCGGCGAACATCTTGAAGGTGATTTCACCGTTGCTGGCTTCTTCCAGCTTCTTGCCCAGGTGCTGTTCGGCAACCACGGTCGGATACCCGGCCGGGTGGATCTCGGCGAACTTGATATCGAGGGCGTGTGCCGGCCCGGCCAGGCTGAAGGCGAAGGGCAGGGCGGCGAGGAGCAGCTTGCGTTTCAGGTTCATGATGAAACTCCGGTCTTGTTTTTGTTTGGTTTCGATCCAGCGAACTTCGGTACAGCGATTGGGGCTCAGCCCCGGAACAGCGGTTCCTCCAGGCCTTTCACCCCGGGCCGCAAGGCGAATACGCCACCGGCCAGGGGCTGGTCCGAGAGCTCGACGCCGCCCGGACGGATGGAGGTGACGAACAAGGTGTCGAGGCCCGGGCCGCCAAAGGCGCACATCGCCGGCTTCTTCACTGGTACGGCAAGGGAGCGGTCAAGGCGGCCATCGGGCGTGAAGCGGTGCACCAGGCCGGCATCGTTGCCGCAGATCCAGTAGCAGCCGTCCTCGTCCACGGCTGCACCGTCGGGTCGGCCAGGGAATTCGTGCATGTCGACGAACACGCGGCGGTTATAGGGCGTGCCCGTGTCGATGTCGTAGTCGAAGGCCCAGATGGTCTGCACCTGCGGGTGCGAGTCGGAGAGGTACATACGGGTGCCATTCGGGCTGAAGGCCAGGCCATTGGGCACGATGAAGTCATCCAGGCGCACCTGCAGCGGTCCCGCTTCGCCATCGAAGCGGTAGAGCGCGCCGACCCGGGCACCGGCGCTCATGTCGAGCAACATGGTGCCGGCCCAGAAGCGCCCCTGGCGGTCGCAGCGGCCGTCGTTGAAGCGCATTTGCGGCCGAGCATGTTCCACGCGGGTCAGGCGCTCACTCCGAATGCCGCCATCGGCGTCGGGCAGCAGGTGGAACAGTCCGCTCTGCATGCCGGCGATCCAGCCACCGCCCAGGGCGTCGCTGCGCCGGGCGATGCACGCGATCATTTCGTCGGCCTGCCAGCTGCGGCTGGCGCCGTCCCGGGCGCTCCAGCAGTGCAGTCGGCGCGCCGGAATGTCGACCCAGTAGAGGGCCTGTTCCTGCGGGTGCCACACGGGGCTTTCACCCGTGCCGTTGCGGGCATCCAGAATCAGTTCGGCTTGCATGGCGTGGATCTCTTGTTCTTGTTGGCCGTGCGTGTCAGGAGCAGGTGTCGGTCACTCGAATGGCCCGGCGGCGACGAAGGCTCCACCCTGGTAGACCGCTACCGGGTCGTTCGCAGCCGGCGCTGGCTGCGCTTCGACTTTGGCGCGGAAGGGCTCGGAACTGTCCTGGGGGCTGTAATCGAGATGGCTGGCGAGATGGTTGTTCCACCACACGTCCTTGTTGTCGGACATGCCGTAGACCACGGTGTGGCCGACGTTGGGGGTGAACAGTGCCTTGCCGATCAGTTGGGTGAGATCGCGATAGCTCAGCCAGGTGGACATCATCCGGCGGTTCTGCGGCTCGGGGAACGAGGAGCCGATGCGGATGCTCACCGTCTCGATGCCGTAGCGATCGAAGTAGAAGCTCGCAACGTCCTCGCCATAGGACTTGGACAGGCCGTAATAGCCGTCCGGGCGGCGAGCACAGGCGGCGTCGATGTGTTCGTCCTGGCGGTAGAAGCCGATCACATGGTTGGAGCTGGCGAAGATCACACGCTTCACGCCATGGCGGCGCGCGGCTTCATAGATATGGAACACCCCGCGGATATTGGCCTCGAGGATTTCCTCGAAGGGTCGCTCCACCGACACGCCACCGAAGTGCAGGATGGCGTCGACGCCTTGCACCAGGGCATCAACCGCCGATTTATCGGCGAGGTCGCAGGGAATCACTTCTTCATGAGGGCCCGTGGCGGGTGCCATCGGCGCGATGTCGGACAGTCGCAGCACTTCGGCGAAGGGGCGGACGTTCTCGCGCAGGACTTTGCCGAGGCCGCCGGCGGCACCGGTGAGCAGGATGCGCTTGAGGCATGGTGATGCGGATTGGGAAGGGGTCATGTCTCTGGCCTTTCCGTTGTTGTTATTAGAAGGGTTGTCATATGTTGTCGTATGACTTGTCCGAATTATCAACAGGGCTTCTTGGCGTTGTCAACGCGACATAGGTGGAAAATTGCGTGGAAAGAGGACGGCTTGGCGCGGTCTGCAGTCCGCCAGCATTGTCATCTGATGAAGCCCTGTTTTGGTGCGATGGCTCTGGAATGGCGGTTGTGGGTCGACAGCATTTGTCCAGAGGCAGTTGGCTACCGTTGGTCGAAAGCGGGCGAAGAGCGAACGGAGGGATGAGTGGGGGTTGGCAATCTTTTAAGTTGTACGATAACGTATCTCTCAAGCCGGATTGCCGGCTCAACTCAAACCGCTTCGCAGGGTGCTCGAATAATGAATCCACAAGAACTCAAGTCCATCCTCTCCTCCGGCCTGCTGTCCTTCCCCGTTACGGACTTCGACGCTGCCGGCAACTTCCGCGCCGACACCTATGCCCGTCGCCTGGAATGGCTGGCGCCTTACGGTGCTTCGGCGCTCTTCGCCGCGGGCGGTACCGGTGAATTCTTCTCCCTGGCGCCGGACGAGTACTCCGCCGTCATCAAGACTGCCGTCGACACCTGCGCCGGCAGCGTCCCGATCCTCGCCGGCGTCGGCGGTCCCACCCGTCAGGCGATCCAGTACGCCCAGGAAGCCGAGCGCCTCGGCGCCAAAGGCCTGCTGCTGCTGCCGCACTACCTGACCGAAGCCAGCCAGGAAGGCGTGGCCGCTCATGTCGAGCAGGTCTGCAAATCGGTGAACATCGGCGTGGTGGTCTACAACCGCAACGTCTGCCGCCTGACCCCGGCGCTGCTGGAGCAACTGGCCGAGCGCTGCCCGAACCTGATCGGCTACAAGGACGGCCTGGGCGACATCGAACTGATGGTCGCCATCCGCCGTCGCCTCGGCGATCGCTTCAGCTACCTGGGCGGCCTGCCCACCGCCGAAGTCTATGCCGCCGCCTACAAGGCACTTGGCGTGCCGGTGTATTCCTCTGCGGTGTTCAACTTCATCCCGAAGACCGCGATGGACTTCTACAACGCCATCGCCCGCGACGACCACGAAACCGTCGGCAAGCTGATCGACGACTTCTTCCTGCCCTACCTGGAAATCCGCAACCGCCGCGCTGGCTATGCCGTCAGCATCGTCAAGGCCGGCGCGCGAATCGCCGGTTATGACGCCGGCCCGGTCCGCGCACCGCTGACCGACTTGCTGCCGGACGAGTACGAGCGTCTCGCCGCGCTGATCGACGCCCAGGGCGCGCAGTGATCCGCAACCAGGAGAAGGCTCGTGACTGACAAACGCTTCGATAACTACATAGGTGGGGAGTGGGTGGCTGGCAACGGCTACTCGCGCAACATCAACCCCTCCGACCTCTCCGACTGCCTGGGCGAATACGCCCAGGCCGACGCCGCCCAGGTGGCCCAGGCCATCGAAGCCGCCCGCGCGGCGTTCCCGGCCTGGTCCGTTTCCGGTATCCAGGCGCGCGCCGATGCGCTCGACAAGGTGGGCAGCGAGATCCTCGCCCGTCGTGAGGAGCTGGGCACCCTGCTGGCGCGGGAAGAGGGCAAGACCCTGCCCGAAGCCATCGGCGAGGTCAGCCGCGCCGGCAATATCTTCAAGTTCTTCGCCGGCGAGTGCCTGCGCCTGTCCGGCGAAGTGGTGCCCTCGGTACGGCCCGGTGTATCGGTGGAAGTCACCCGCGAACCCCTGGGCGTGATCGGCCTGATCACGCCCTGGAACTTCCCCATCGCCATTCCGGCCTGGAAGATCGCCCCGGCGCTGGCCTACGGCAACTGCGTGGTGTTCAAGCCCGCCGACCTGGTGCCGGGCAGTGCCTGGGCGCTGGCGGAAATCATCTCCCGCGCCGGCTTCCCCGCCGGCGTGTTCAACCTGGTGATGGGCAGTGGCCGCGTGGTCGGCGAAGCCATGGTCAATGACGCGCGCGTCGACGGCATCAGCTTTACCGGTTCCGTCGGCGTCGGCCGCAATATCGCCGCCGCCTGCGTCGCCCGTGGCGCCAAGGTGCAGTTGGAGATGGGGGGCAAGAATCCGCAGGTGATCCTCGATGACGCCGACCTCAAGACCGCCGTCGAGCTCGCCGTGCAGAGTGCTTTCTACTCCACCGGCCAGCGCTGCACCGCCAGCAGCCGCCTGATCGTCACCGCCGGGATCCACGACCGTTTCGTCGAAGCCATGGCTGAACGCATGCGCTCGATCCGCGTCGGCCATGCGCTCCTCAGCGGCATCGATATCGGCCCGGTGGTGTCCCAGGCCCAGCTGGAGCAGGACCTGCGCTACATCGACATCGGCCGCGACGAAGGCGCGCGCCTGGTGGCCGGTGGCGAGCGTGTGAGCTGCGACACCGACGGCTACTTCATGGCGCCTGCGCTGTTCGCCGACAGCGAGGCGGGCATGCGCATCAGCCGCGAGGAAATCTTCGGTCCGGTGGCCAACGTCATCCGCGTGGCCAGCTTTGATGAGGCGCTGGCGCTGGCCAACGATACCGAGTTCGGCCTGTCCGCCGGTATCGCCACCACCTCGCTGAAGTACGCCAACCACTTCAAGCGCCACGCCCAGGCCGGAATGGTCATGGTCAACCTGCCCACTGCCGGGGTGGATTACCACGTGCCGTTCGGTGGTCGCAAAGGCTCGTCCTACGGCCCGCGCGAACAGGGTCGCTACGCCCAGGAGTTCTACACCACGGTGAAGACCACCTACATCGGGGGTTGATCCGACGCAGCAGGACGACTCGGGGGCAGGTCCTGCCCCCGAGCCTCAACAGGGACTACCGGTACAACAACAAGCACAGGTAGGAATCGCTCGTGAAGATCAAACGAGTCAGAGTCACCCCCATCGCCTTCCGCGATGCGCCGCTGCTGAACGCCAGCGGTATCCACGAACCTTTCGCGCTGCGCTCGATCATCGAAGTGGAAAGCGACAACGGTTACATCGGCCTTGGCGAAAGCTATGGCGATGCACCGGTGCTGGCCGTGCTGCAGGCCATGCAGGACAGCCTGGTCGGGCTGGACGCGTTCGACCTGAACGGCCTGCGTGCCCGCGTCATCCAGACCGTCGCCCGCCTCGGGCCGGCCGAAGCCGGTGCGGAACTGGCACCTGGCTCCCACCCCAGCAAGCAGGTGGCCAACGCCTATTCCGCGTTCGAGGTCGCCTTCCTCGACGTGCAAGCCCGCTCGCTGAACATGCCCCTGGTGGACCTGCTGGGCGGCGCCATTCGCACTGAAGTGCCCTTCAGCGCCTACCTCTTCTTCAAGTACGCCAAGCACATCGACGCGCCTTACGCGCCGGATTCCTGGGGCGAAGCCCTCAGCGAGGAGCAGATCGTCGCCCAGGCCGCGCGGATGATCGAAGCCCACGGCTTCAAGAGCATCAAGCTGAAGGCTGGGGCACTGGAGCCCGAGCACGAAGTCGCCTGCATCAAGGCGCTGAAGAAGGCCTTCCCCGACCACCCGCTGCGCATCGACCCCAACGGCAACTGGTCGCTGGAAACGGCGCTGCGCATGGCCGAGCTACTGGGCGATGACCTGCAGTACTACGAAGACCCGACCCCCGGCCTCGACGGCATGGCCGAACTGCACGAGCGCACCGGCCTGCCGCTGGCCACCAACATGGTGGTCACCGACTTCGACGAGTTCCGCCGCAGCGTGGCGCTGAACAGCGTGCAGATCGTTCTTGCCGACCACCACTATTGGGGCGGCCTGCGCGACACCCAGGCGCTGGCGCGGATGTGCGACACCTTCGGCCTCGGCCTGTCGATGCACTCCAACTCGCACCTGGGCATCAGCCTGATGGCCATGGCCCACGTGGCGGCCTCGGTGCCCAACCTCACCTACGCCTGCGATACGCATTACCCGTGGCAGGAAGAGGACGAGGAGGTCATCAAGGGCGGCAAGCTGCCGATCCAGGACGGCTGCGTACGCCTCACCCGAGCACCGGGCCTGGGCGTGGAACTGGATCAGGATCAACTGGCCAAACTCCACGAACAGTACCTCTCCATCGATATCCGAAGTCGCGACGACGCGCGGCAGATGCGCAAATACGACCCGGCCTGGAAAATCAGGAAGCCGAGGTTCTGACCCCGTCCGCTCCCTGCGGAATGCAACACGACACTCGCGCGCCAAATCCGCGCGAGCTCTTCGACAAGAACAATTCAGAGAGAAGAACCATGGGCGAAGTGATGAAGCAAACCCGTGTGCGTTACCTGATCCTGCTCATGCTGTTCCTGGTGACCACGATCAACTATGCCGACCGCGCCACCATCTCCATCGCCGGCTCCGCGATGCAGAAGGAGCTCGGCATCGATGCCGTCATGCTCGGCTACATATTTTCCGCTTTCGGTTGGGCCTATGTGCTCGGCCAGATTCCTGGCGGCTGGCTGCTGGACCGCTTCGGCTCCAAGCGCGTCTACGCCTTCAGCATCTTCACCTGGTCGGTGTTCACCCTGTTGCAGGGCTTCGTCGACACAGTGCCGGTGGCCTGGTCGGTGGTGACCCTGTTTATGCTGCGCTTTTTGGTTGGCTTTGCCGAGGCGCCGTCTTTCCCCGGCAACGCGCGCATCGTCGCCGCCTGGTTCCCCACTGCCGAGCGCGGTACGGCATCTGCCGTGTTCAACTCCGCCCAGTACTTCGCCACGGTGCTCTTCGCCCCGCTGATGGGCTGGATCGTCCACAGCTTCGGCTGGGAACACGTGTTCATCGTCATGGGGGTGATCGGCATCCTGTTCTCCGGGGTCTGGCTGAAGTTCATCTACAACCCCAAGGAACACCCGCTGGCCAACCAGGCGGAGATCGACCACATCGCCGCCAACGGCGCCCTGGTGGACATGGACCAGAACCGCAAGTTGCCGGGCAACGGGCCGAAATGGGAGCACATCAGGCAACTGGTCAGTAACCGCATGATGGCCGGCATCTACCTGGGCCAGTTCTGCATCAACGCGCTCACCTACTTCTTCCTCACCTGGTTCCCGGTGTACCTGGTGCAGGAGCGCGGCATGACCATCCTCAAGGCGGGCATCATCGCCTCCCTGCCGGCCATCTGCGGATTCATTGGTGGCGTGCTCGGCGGGGTGATCTCCGACTGGCTGCTGCGCCGTGGCCATTCCCTCAGCGTGGCGCGCAAGACGCCGATCGTTGGCGGCATGCTGCTGTCCATGACCATGATCCTCTGCAACTACGTGGACGCCGACTGGATGGTGGTGGGCTTCATGGCCGTGGCCTTCTTCGGCAAGGGCATCGGTGCCCTCGGCTGGGCGGTGATGTCGGATACCGCGCCCAGGCAGATCGCCGGCCTGTCCGGTGGCATCTTCAACACCTGCGGCAACCTGTCGTCGATCACCACCCCGATCGTCATCGGCTACATCATCGCCGCCACCGGCTCCTTCAAGTGGGCCCTGGTGTTCGTCGGCATCAACGCCTTCCTCGCCGCGTTCAGCTACCTGTTCATCGTCGGCGAGATCAAGCGTGTCGAACTCAAGGGCGAAAAGCCTGAAGCCGGCGCCACGGCGACCGCTACCGAGACAACCGCCGCCAGCCCGGCCCGTTAACCCGAGAAGGACAGCAAGATGACTCAGCACCAACTGCCCAGCAGCACCCCGCGCATCACCGAGCTCACCGTCGTGCCGGTGGCCGGTCAGGACAGCATGCTGCTCAACCTCAGCGGCGCCCACGCTCCGTACTTCACCCGCAACGTGGTGATCCTCAAGGACAACGCCGGCCATGTAGGCGTCGGCGAGGTGCCCGGCGGCGAAGCCATTCGCCAGACCCTGGAAGACGCCCGCGCGTTGCTGGTGGGCCAGTCCATCGGCAACTACCAGCGGCTCCTCAACCAGGTGCGCCAGGCCTTTGCCGACCGTGACTCCGGTGGCCGCGGCCTGCAGACCTTCGACCTGCGCATCGCCATCCATGCCGTCACTGCCCTGGAGGCTGCCTTGCTCGACCTGCTCGGCCAGCACCTGGACGTGCCGGTGGCCGCCCTGCTCGGCGAAGGCCAGCAGCGCGACGAAGTGGAGATGCTCGGCTACCTGTTCTATGTCGGCGCCCGCAACAAGACCGACCTCGACTACCGCAGCGAAGCGGACGCCGATGACGCCTGGTTCCGCCTGCGCAACGAAGAAGCGCTGACCCCGGAAGCGGTCGTGCGCCTGGCCGAGGCGGCACATGCCCGCTATGGCTTCAACGACTTCAAACTCAAGGGCGGCGTCCTGCGCGGCGAAGCGGAAATCGAGGCGGTCACCGCACTGGCCGAGCGCTTCCCCGATGCGCGCATCACCCTCGACCCCAACGGGGCCTGGTCCCTGAAGGACGCCATCAGGCTGTGCCGCGACCAGCACCCTGTGCTGGCCTACGCAGAAGACCCCTGCGGCGCCGAGAACGGCTACTCCGGCCGCGAGGTGATGACCGAGTTCCGCCGCGCCACCGGCCTGCCCACCGCCACCAATATGATCGCCACCGACTGGCGCCAGATGGGCCACGCCATTTCCCTGCAGTCTGTAGACATCCCCCTGGCCGACCCGCACTTCTGGACCATGCAGGGCTCGGTGCGCGTCGCGCAGATATGCAACGACTGGGGCCTGACCTGGGGCTCGCACTCCAATAACCACTTCGACATTTCCCTGGCGATGTTCACCCACGTCGCCGCGGCGGCGCCGGGCAAGATCACCGCCATCGACACCCACTGGATCTGGCAGGACGGCCAGCGCCTGACCAGGGAGCCGCTGCGCATCAAGGGCGGCAAGGTCGCGGTGCCGCAGAAGCCGGGCCTGGGTGTCGAACTGGATATGGACGAACTGGCCAAGGCCCACGCGCTGTACAAGTCCAAGGGCCTGGGTGCGCGTGACGACGCCATCGCCATGCAGTACCTGGTGCCGAACTGGACCTTCAACAACAAGCGCCCCTGCCTGGTGCGTTGAAGCAGACTCGTAGGGTGGACATCGCCCTTCATGTCCACCCGTGCGCCGGTCAGACGTATGGACAACAGAACAACAACGCAGTCAGTGCCGTAGGGTGGGCTTCAGCCCACCGTCGATGCCTGAACTCAGAACAACGGAGTCAGCCATGCAGTTGATCCAACACCAGGACTCGCCCCGCCATGTGCGCCTGCACCCGGACGACAACGTCGCCATCGTGATCAACGAGCAGGGCGTGGCGGAGGGCGGCCAGTTTCCCGATGGCCTGGTCACCCGTGAAGCCATTCCCCAGAGCCACAAGGTCACCCTGGTGGACATTCCTGCTGGCGGCGCCGTGCTGCGCTACGGCACCGTGATCGGCCATGCCTTGAAGCCCATTCCCCGTGGCAGTTGGGTACGCGAGGAACTGCTGAGCATTCCCGAAGCGCCGGGGCTGGAAAGCCTGCCCATGGCCACCGCCGTGCCGCCGCCCATGGCGGAGCTTTCCGGCTACACCTTCGAAGGCTTCCGCAACCCGGACGGCAGTGTCGGTACCCGCAATATCCTCGGCGTCACCACCACCGTGCAGTGCGTCACCGGGGTGCTCGACCACTGCGTCGACCGCGTGCGCAAGGAAGTCCTGCCGAAGTACCCCAATGTCGATGATGTGGTCGCACTGACCCACAGCTATGGCTGCGGCGTGGCGATCAATGCACCGGATGCGGTGATCCCGATCCGCACCCTGCACAACATCGCGCGCAACCCCAACCTTGGCGGCCAGGCGCTGGTCATCGGCCTTGGCTGCGAGAAGCTGCAGGCCGAGCAACTGATGCCGGGCGACGAACTCACCGCCGGCCAGGACGAGGAAGCCTGGCTGTTCCGCCTGCAGGATTCGGCCAGCGGTTTTGCCGGCATGGTCGAGCAGATCATGGGCATGATCGAGGACCGCCTGAAGGTCCTCGACCAGCGCCGCCGGGAAACCTGCCCCGCGTCCGAGCTGGTGCTGGGCATGCAGTGTGGCGGCAGCGATGCCTTCTCCGGCGTCACCGCCAACCCGGCCCTGGGCGTGGCCTCCGACCTGCTGGTGCGCGCCGGTGCCACCGTGATGTTTTCGGAAAACACCGAAGTGCGCGACGGCATCCACCTGCTCACCCCGCGTGCGGCGACCCCCGAAGTGGCCCAGGCGCTGGTGCGCGAGATGGATTGGTACGACCGCTACCTCGCCCGAGGCATGGCCGACCGCAGCGCCAATACCACGCCCGGCAACAAGAAGGGCGGCCTGAACAACATCGTCGAAAAGGCCATGGGCTCCATCGCCAAATCCGGCAACAGCGCCATCGCCGGCGTCGTCGCTCCGGGCGAGCGCGTGCGCGGCAAGGGCCTGCAGTATTGCGCGACCCCGGCCAGCGACTTCGTCTGCGGCACCCTGCAACTGGCCGCCGGCATGAACCTGCACGTGTTCACCACCGGCCGTGGCACCCCCTACGGCCTGTCCATGGTGCCGGTGATCAAGGTCTCCACGCGCACCCAACTGGCCGAGCGCTGGCCCGACCTGATCGACGTCGATGCAGGTCGTATTACTTCCGGGCGTGTCACCCTGGAAGAAATGGGCTGGGAGTTGTTCCGCTACTACCTGGACGTGGCCAGCGGTCGTGAGCACACCTGGGCGGAGAAGCACCGGCTGCACAACGACCTGACCCTGTTCAACCCCGCGCCGGTGACCTGAGTTACCGGCGTCGTATCGGAGATTCCGGATGGAACCCAAGATCCTCCACGTCGGCCCGCTGACCGAGCGCTTCAACCAGCGCCTGGCCCATGAGCATGACGTCGTGCCGCTGTGGCAGCAGGGCGATGCCTTGGCCTTTCTCGATGCGCACGGCACCGCGTTCGAGGTGGTGGTCACCTCGGCGCGCTTCGGCTGCTCCGCCGCCATGCTCGAGCGACTGCCCAATGTGCGCGCCATCTGCAGTTTCGGTGTCGGCTACGACGCCATCGCCATCGAGGCGGCGCGCCAGCGTGGCATCCAGGTCAGCTCCACGCCGGACGTGCTCAACGACTGTGTGGCCGACCTGGCCATGGGCTTGCTGATCGACTGCGCGCGGCGTATCAGCGCGGCGGATCGTTTCGTGCGTGCCGGTCTTTGGCCGGCTGGCAACTTCCCCCTGGCGCGCAAGGTCAGCGGCAAGCGGTTGGGCATCGTCGGCCTCGGCCGCATCGGCAAGGACGTCGCGCGCCGCGCGGAGGGCTTCGACATGCTGGTGCGCTACCACAACCGTCGACCGGACGCAGACGCCCCCTACGGTTTCGAGCCGGACCTGCTGGCGCTGGCCCGCTGGGCGGACTTTCTGGTGCTGACCTGCCCCGGGGGCGCTGCCACACATCACCTGATCTCTGCCGCGGTGCTGGAGGCCCTGGGGCCGGAGGGCATCCTCATCAACGTTGCCCGGGGTTCGGTGGTGGACGAGCCGGCGCTTGTTGCCGCCCTGGCCGAAGGCCGTCTGGGCGGTGCCGGGCTGGATGTGTTCGAGTCCGAGCCCCATGTGCCCGAGGCACTCTTCGCACTGGACAACGTGGTGCTGGCGCCGCATGTCGGCAGCGGCACCCGTGATACCCGCTTGCAGATGGAAGAACTGGTGTTCGCCAACCTGCGGGCATTCCTCGACAAGGGCGAGGTGCTGACCCCGGTGGTCTGAACTCGCCCGCTCCCCATAGCGGTGGTCGCGTCGGGCGGCCCCACTATGCGGCCCCGGCCACAAGCCGGACGCCGTTTCCTCCCACGAAATTGAGCTGCAGATTCGCAGTGACGGCGCACCACGAGTGCGCCGATTTTTTTCGTGTGCGCGGACGGTCCCCTCTACCTTTGGGAGAGGGGCCAGGGTAGTCCGCGCTCGGAGCAGCTCGCAGGATGGGCCGGGCGCCAACCTGCGGTCCGCATGGCGAATGAATTGGCTATGTCTGCATGATGTGTTGTAGGCAGCTGCATTGCCCGTAGGAGCTGGCTTGCCAGCGAATGGCCGCGTTTCGCTGGCAAGCCAGCTCCTACAAGGCTCTTGGCCCGATGGTCAATCTCTCGCAACAGCTAACGCAGACACAGCCAATGAATTCGACCCTACAGGCCAACGCATCGTCACCAACGGGGTCAGGACGCAGGGACAAAAAAGGCACCCGAAGGTGCCTTGAGGAAAGCCGGGATGAAGGGAGCCTTCCCCACCCCGGTTGGCGCATCAGAGGATCGACAACGGATAGTTGATGATCAGACGGTTCTCGTCGAACTCGTTGTTGCTGAAGTCGCGGCGAATGCTCGCGTTGCGCCACTTCACGTTGAGCGCCTTGAGGGCGCCACTTTGCACGGTGTAGCCGAGTTCGGTCTCACGACCCCATTCCTTGCCGTCGGTCACGCTGCCCACATGCACGTTGTCGCCGCTGATGTAGCGGTTCATCAGGGTCAGGCCGGGAACGCCGACGGCGGCGAAGTTGTAGTCGTGGCGTACCTGCCAGGACTCTTCCTTGGCATTGTCGTAGCTGGAGTTGTAGCTGTCGTTGGCCAGGGTGCCGCCGCTGGTGCCGTTGACGCGCATCCAGGCATCGTCGCCGCTGACTTTCTGCAGGCCGACATAGAAGGTGCTGCCGCCGTACTTGGCCGACAGCAGGGCCGACCAGGTGCGGTTGTCGAGGTCACCGGCCAGGGCGCTGCCGTTCTCCTTGCCGTTGAAGTAGCCAAGGTTGGCGCCCAGGGTCCAGTCACCGACAGGCTGGCTGTGCATCACTTGCAGGTACTGCTGCTCGTAGATGTCTTCCAGTTCGGCGTACCACAGGCCAACCAGGGTGCGCTTCTCGTTGAAGGCGTATTCGCCGCCAGCGAAGTTGAAACGGTCCGAAGTGAAGGCCGCGCGGCCGTTCATGGACATATCGTCCAGGCTCGCGTCGTTGCGCGGGCTGTTCTGGCGGAACTGGCCGCCATACAGCGTCAGGCCGTCGATTTCCTGGGAAGTCACCTGGCCGCCCTGGAAGGTCTGGGGCAGGGAGCGGCCGTCGTCGGAACGCAGGATCGGCAGCACCGGCATCCACTCGCCGACCTTCAACTCGGTCTTGGAGACGCGCATCTTGCCGGCCATGGCCAGGCGGCCGAAGTCGTCGGCGGGGCGGCCGTCGTCATGCACCGGCAGCAGTTGGGTTCCGCGGGTGCCCTTGCCGCCATCGAGCTTGACCGAGAGCAGGCCGAGCATGTCGACGCCAAAGCCCACCGGTCCTTCGGTGAAGCCGGACTTGGCATCGAGGATGAAGCTCTGGGTCCATTCCTCGCCCTTGCCCTGGGGGTAGGTCGGGTTCACGAAGTTGCGGTTGATGTAGAAGTTGCGCAGGTTCAGGCCGACCTTGGCGTCTTCGGCGAAGCCGGCGGCCTGGACGCTGGCGGGCAGCAAGGCGAGGCCGCAGGCAAGGCTGCCGGCCGCTACGACGGTGGAATGGAGGGCGGTGCGGAGGATCATTGTTGTTGTGCTCCGGGTTTTTTTGGGTTGAGCCGACCCCCTGCGCGCGGCAAGCGCACATCGACATGGCGGGGGCATCGTGAAGCCCTGGATTCAGGGCGCTATCTGGCCGGGTGGCCAGCCATCAGCCGCGGCTAGCCGTCGGCGAATCCGCTGGATGCTGTCATGGCGCGAATCAGGGAATGGGGGATGGTCCGGCAAGGGGTGCCGGCACTGCATGGCGTGGTGAAGCCTGGGGCGTGAAGGGTCATGGTCGAGCCCTGTATGAAGTCTTGTTGTTATTTTTGTTATACGTTGTCGTACAACATTGGCCGGATTATCAACATCTGGCTTTGCCGTTGTCAACGCGAATACGGCTTTAGTCCAATGGATAAGGGCGGAAAGGGGAAAGGTGGTATTTGCGGGGTTGTACGATAACGACGCGATAGGCCGGGCCGATAGATCGGCCCGGCTTCCTGTCACGCTGTCAGAACTGGTAGCTGAGGGTGGCGGTCACGTTGCGTTTCTCGCCGAAGTAGCAGAAGTCGAGGCTGTAGCAGGACGCCACGTAGTCTTCGTCCAGCAGGTTGTTGGCGTTCAGGCTGAGGTCCAGGCCCTTCATGCCCAGCTTGCCCAGGTCGTAGCCGATAAGGGCATCCACCAGGGTGTAGGAGGGTACGTGCAGGGTGTTTTCCTTGTCCGCCCAGGTCTTGCCGACGTAGCGCACGCCGAGGCCGGTGCGCAGGCCGTCGAGTGTGCCGGCGTTGAAGTGGTAGTCACCCCAGATGGAGGCCATGTGCTCGGGCGCCTGGTTCGGGGTGTTGCCCTGGTTGCCGTCCAGCGCCTTGGCGTAGGTGATGTCGGTGTAGGTGTAGCTGGCCAGGACCTTGAAGTTCTCGGTGACCTGGGTGTGGGCTTCCAGCTCGATGCCCTTGGAGCGCACCTCACCCACCGAGGTGTAGAAGTTGTCCTGCGGCAGCTTGGAAGCGACGTTCTGCTGGGTGATATGGAACACCGAGGCGGTGTACATGCTGGCGCTGCCTTCGGGCTGGAACTTCAGACCCGCTTCCCACTGCTTGCCTTCGGTGGGCTCCAGCGCCTTGCCGGCCGCGTCTGAGTAGGCGTTCGGGTTGAACGACTCGGAGTAGCTGATGTAGGGCGCGATGCCGTTGTCGAAGAGGTAGAGCACGCCGGCGCGGCCGGTGAACTTGCTCCACTGCTCGTCGCTCTTGGTGCCGGCCGTGCGGTTTTCGTCGGAGACGTCCACCCAGTCCTGGCGCATGCCCAGCGAGAAGCGCCACTGGTCGAGGTCGATCAGGTCCTGCAGGTACAGGCCGGTCTGTTCCAGGCGACGGGTGTGGTTGTCTTCGGTGAGGAACGTCAGGGTCTCGTTGCCGTACACCGGGTCGAAGGCGTTGAGCGGCGTCGAGACGCCGGATGTCCAGTCCACCTTGGTTTTGCGGCGCTGGTAGTCGAGGCCGGTCAGCAGGGTGTGGCGGGCTGCACCGGTGTCGAATTCGGCCTGGACCATGTTGTCGATGATGTACGCCTCGAGCGCCTCGCTGGCGCCGGAGAAGTAGCGGTTCAGTTCGTTGCTGTCCGGCGCGGTCCACTGGTAGCCGTAGACCTGGGACAGATCGACGTCGGAGGAGAGGTAGCGGAAGTTCTGGCGGGCGGTCCAGACGTCGTTGAAACGGTGCTCCAGCTGATAGCCGAACATGCGTTGGGTGCGGTCGAAGTCGTCCAGGCCCGGTTCGCCGTCGAAGAACTCGCGGTCGATGCGGCGGCCGTTGTGCTGGTACAGGCTGCCATCGGCCGGCACTCCGCTGTGGTAACCGCCGTTCGGGTCGTGCTGCAGATAGCCTTGCAGGGTCAGGGTGGTGTCTTCGCTGAAGTCGATGGCCAGGGTCGGGGCGATGGCGTAGCGCTCTTCCTTGGCGTGGTCGAACTGGGTGTCATTGCCCTTGCCCAGCCCCACCAGGCGGTAGGCGATGCGCTTCTCGTCATCCAGCGGGCCGCTGAAGTCGAAGCCCACGCCCTTCTGGTTCATGTTGCCGACGGTGGCCTGCACCTGGTGGTAGTCCTCATAGAGCGGCTTCTTGCTGGTCAGCGCCACCAGGCCGCCCGGTAGGCTGCGGCCGTAAAGCACCGAGGACGGTCCCTTGAGTACGTCGATGCGTTCCAGGAAGTACGGGTCCACCTGCATCGAGCTGAAGGTGCCGCTGTCGCCCATGGTCTTCAGGCCGTCGAGGTAGATGTTGTCGACGCTGTTGTCGGCGAAGCCGCGCATCACCACGTAGTCATAACGGTTCGAGGCGCCCACCTGGCCGGTGAAGATGCCGGGGGTGTAGCGCATGGATTGCTGGACGGTTTTCGAGCCCTGGTCGTCGATCTGCTCGCGCGTGATCACCGAAACGCTCTGCGAGGTTTCCATCAGCGATTTACTGGTCTTGGTGGCGATCTGGCTGTGGGTGGCCAGGTAACCGTCCTCGCTGCCCAGCGCATTGCCCAGGGCAAACACCTGGGTGCTGGGCACTTCCAGTGCGCTACCGGCCGGCACGTCGCGCAGCACGAAACTGCCGCCGCCGAGGTTCTCCGCCTGCAGCGAGGTGCCGTCGAGCAGGCGCGCCAGGCCGGCTTGCGCCGAGTAGGTGCCATTCAGGCCCTGGGTGCTGAGGCCGCGGGTTTGCGCCGGGGTGGCGGAGAGGTTGATGCCGGCTTCGCGGGCGAAGCGGTTCAGCGCTTCGTCGAGGGCGCCGGCGGGGATAGCGTAGCTGCGGCTGGCGACGACGGTCGCTTCCTCGGCGATGGCGCCAGCAGGTAGCAGCGGGGTAGCCAGGGCAGCGGAGAGCAAGGCGCCTCGAATGGCGAGGGCAAGGTGGGAAGCGCGAGGTGCGGTCATGAAAACATCCGTGGAGGCGGCAAAGGTTAATGGGATTCATTCCCCATGCCGGGTCAGGCGGAAAAACCCGCCAAAAAAATTCGAAGGTCAAACCTGTAGGGGCGATTTCAATCGCCAAGGGCGGCGCAGCTGCCCCCCAAGGAACCTCGACGGGAAGGCCGTCGGCCGCATGGCGAATGAATCGGTTCTGTCTGCATCACGTGTTGCAAGCAGCTCCTGCACAGTGTGTTCTTCGCCAGAACGCTCAGGCCCTGGCCTCCACCGTCACCCACCAGCGGGTGCGGTAGTGCAGATGTACCGGCAGGGTGCGTGGCAGCAGGCTCAGCAGTTTGTCGGTGTCGTCCAGGCGGAACACGCCGGAGAGGCGCAGGTCACGGATGCTGTCGGCGCAAGCCAGGCGGCCATGGCGATAGCGCGAGACTTCGGCGAGGAAGTCTGCCAGGCGCATGTCGCGGGTGACGATCAGCCCGTCGACCCAGGCCCCGGTCTCGAAGTCCAGTTGTTGCACCGGGCGGATGCCTTCCCGGGTCAGGTCGACGCTCTGGCCGGCCTCGACGACCTGTTTCGACAGGCCGCTGGCCGGGTTCAGCGCCACGCTGCCCTGCAGCACGCTGAGGCGTGAGGCGGCCTTGCCCTGGCGCAGCACGAAGCGCGCGGCCTGGGCTTCCACCAGGCCATGGGCGGTGACTACCTGCAGTGGCGTGGCCTGGATGGCACTGCTGACGAGGATTTCACCGCGCCGCAGTTCGACCAGCCGTTGCTGCGAGTCGAGGCGGATATCCACAGCCGAATCGGTGTTCAGTTGCAGTTGGCTGCCGTCGGCCAATGCCAGGCCACGGCGCTCGCCGGTGGCGGTGGCCAGATCGGCGGTGAGGCGTTCCCAGGGCGTGATGTCGCGGGTCAGCCAGAGGGCGGCGCCCCCGACTGCCGCCCCGGACAGCAGCTTCAGCGCCTGACGGCGGCGCAGCCCTGCGCGGGCGTTGTCCAGTACCAAGCCGGTACTGGGCATTGCCACGCCCAGTTCGCGGTCAAGCTGTTGCACCCGTTGCCAGGCCAGTTCGTGGTCGGCGTCCTGCCCGCGCCAGTGCTCGCAGGCTCGCTGCAGTTCCGCATCGCCGCTGTCGCGCAGACGCAACATCCAGTGGATGGCCTGGCGCACCACCTGTTCGTTGGGGCCGACGGTCCGGCTGTGGGTGTTCATTCTTCAAATCGCAGGAGGTAGCAGTGGTAGAGAGCGTCGGCCACATAGCGCTCCACCGAGCGCAGGGAAATACCCATCCGCGCAGCGACTTCCTTGTGGGTCAGGCCTTCGCACTGGGCCAGCAGGAAGGCGGTGCGTGCCTTGGGTTTGAGGCGGTCGAGCATCAGCGCAATGCGTTCCAGCAGTTCGAGGATCAGCTCGCGCGCCTCAGGCGAGGGCGCTTCGGCCTCGGGGATCTGTGCCAGGGCTTCCAGGTAGGCGCGCTCCAGCTCTTCGCGGCGCCAGTGGTCGATCACCAGGCCGCGCGCCACGGTGCGCAGGAACGCGCGCGGCGTGCGCAGCTCCAGGCTGTCACCCTTGCCCAGCAGGCGCAGGAAGGTGTCCTGGGCCAGGTCCGCCGCATCGGCGGCATTGCCCAGCTTGCTGCGCAGCCAGTTCTTCAGCCAGCCGTGATGCTCGCTGTACAGCGCCTGGAGGGTGATGTGGGGAGAGGGCATGGGGCCGCCGCGAGATGCGATAACAAATGAAAATTAATCGCATTTTCATCGTCTGCCGGGGCTTTTGCAACTGCGCCGTGTGCCGGGGCGGCACCATTGCCGGAATGGTTCGCGGGGGAATCGCTGATGGGTTTCGCAGGTTCGCGGAACGCCGCCCGACCCATCCTACGTGGGCGCGCCGAGTGGCTGTTCGTAGGATGGCGTAGAGCGCAGCGAAACCCATCGGGTGGCGTTGATGGGTTTCGCGGGGAGATTACGCAGCCGCTCAGCGATACCAGCGCGGCGTGTAGACCCAATCCTCGCCATTGCCCTTCGGCACGCGCCGGGTCAGTGACGAGCCGATGATTACCAGGGTGCGCATGTCCACCTGCTCCGGGGTCAGCTCGCCGAGGCTGGTGAGGGTGAGCTTTTCGGCCGGGCGACCGATGTCGCGACCCAGTACCACCACCGTTTCCGGCTGGCGATGTCGGGCGACGATCTCCAGCGCACGGCCCAGCTGCCAGGGGCGCGCCCTGGAGATGGGGTTGTAGAAGGCCATGGCCAGGTCGGCGGCGGCGGCGTGGTCGAGGCGGTGCTCGATCACCTCCCAGGGCTTGAGGTTGTCCGATAGCGAGATCAGGCAGAAGTCATGGCCCAGCGGCGCTCCCGCCTTGGCAGCGGTGGCCAGGGCGGCGGACACGCCGGGGAACACCTGCAACTCGACCTGTAACCACTGCGGATCGCGGGATTCGTCCAGGGCTTCCAGCACGGCGGCGGCCATGGCGAAGACGCCCGGATCACCGGAGGACACCACCACCACGCGGCGGCCGCTGGCTGCCAGCTCGAAGGCGTGGCGGGCCCGCTGCAGTTCTTCGCGGTTGTCGGTGCAGTGCGCCACCTGATCGGGTCGCAACGGGCCGGCCATGCGGATGTAAGTCTCGTAGCCCAACAGGTCTTCGGCCTCGTCCAGCGCCTGGCGAGCGGCCGGCACCATGAACTCGGCGGCGCCGGGGCCAAGGCCGACCACGGTCAGGCGCCCGCGCGGTTGGCCGATCAGGGCCGGGTCGAGCGGCTCATCAGCCCGATAGAGGCGAATGCCATCGCCTTGCTGGTGCAGGGGCGGCAGGGCGGTTTCTTCGGTAATAAAGCGCAGTGGCACGTCTAGCTCGGCGGCGGTCGCTGCCAATACGGGGTCAGTCATGCGCTCGCGCTCTGCCAACAGGCAGGCCAGGGACAGCGCCGCCAGACCGGCATCTGCCAGGGCCTGGCGCACGATATCGGCATTCGCCTCGCCATCGATTCGCGCGACCGCCACGCGAGGGTGGATCAGCAGTTCGTGGCGCTCGGCCGGACGTGCTTCGGCGGTGATGTGGATAACCCGTCGCGCCTCGTCCGCCAGGGGCAGGCGGACCTCATCGAGCCACGGCGCATCGCCCTGCACGCGCACGGCTTCGCCGCCCAGCAGGTCGGAGACGAAGCGCTTGCCCTGTTCGATGTCGGCCAGGGCGTAGCCCGCTGGTGGGTCCAGCAGGCAGGTGCCGAAACGCAACTCGCCACTGGTGGTGATGGCCGGCGCCACGTCCAGCATGGCGGCGATTTCCCGCGCCATGCGGTTGACCCCGCCCAGCCCGCCGAGCAGCGGCACCACCGCACTGCCGTCTTCGGCGACAGCCAGTACCGGCGGCTCGGCGCCCTTGCTCGCCAGCAGTGGCGCCAGGGTGCGGATGACGATGCCGGCGGCGCACAGGGCAATGATCGGCGTATCGCTGCTGTACAGCCCGCGCAGGGTGTCGCCGAACTCGGCATAGCCTTCGTCCGCGCCTTCGACGCGCCCATTCAGGCCAAGCACGCGCGCCTGTGGATAAAACGCCTGGATGCGCCGAGCCGTTGGCAGGCCGCCGTTGCCGAGCAGGACGATGGCCGGGGCGTTGTGCTGCTCCATCAACCTCTCCACTTCTGACCGGGGATGACGATCATCGAGAAATAGGGCGACGCCATGGGGTCCACCTCATCCAGCGGCACGATGCGCTGGTTGGCCATGGTGGCGCGCTCTACGTAATGGGCGCGGCTGGCGATGCCGAGGTCCTGGAGGACGCGGCGCACCTTGTCGAAGTTGCGCCCGAGCTTCATCACTACGGCGGCTTCGGCATCGCGCAGGCGGACCTTCAATTCATCTTCCGGCAGTACGCCGGAGAGCACCGAGAGGCTCTGGTTGCGGTACACCAGGGGCAGGCCGAGCACCGCCGCGCTGCCCAGCATGGAACAGACACCAGGCACCACTTCCACCTCGTAGCGCTCGGCCAGGCGGTCGTGCAGGTACATGTAGGAGCCGTAGAAGAAGGGGTCGCCCTCGCAGATCACCGCCACGTCGCGGCCGGCGTCCAGGTGCTGGGCTACCTGCTCGGCGGCGGTGTCGTAGAAGTCGCTGATCACGGTTTCGTAGGACAGCGGCGGCTCCAGTTTTTCGGTGGTGACCGGATAGACCAGCGGCATGCGCTGCTGGGTGTCGGTCAGGTGCTGCTCGATGATGCCGAAGGCGTTGCCGCCCTGGCCCTGGCTGGCCTTTGCCTTGGCCACGAAGTAGCCCACCACCGGCGCCGATTGCAGCAGGCGCAGCGCCTTGAGGGTGATCAGTTCCGGGTCGCCGGGGCCTACTCCGAGGCCGATCAGCCGTCCTTTGCCGCTCATCATTCCACCTCCGTGGCCAGGGCGTTGACCGCCGCTGCCGCCATGGCGCTGCCACCGCGACGGCCGCGCACGATCACATAGGGCACGCCACGGCTGTCGGCGGCGAGCATCTCCTTGGACTCCGCCGCGCCGACGAAGCCCACCGGGAAGCCGAGGATCAGTGCCGGTTTCGGTGCGCCCGCGTCGAGCATCTCCAGCAGATAGAAGAGTGCGGTGGGGGCATTGCCGATCACCACCACGCTGCCTTCCAGGTGTTCGCGCCAGTGCTCAAGCGCCACTGCCGAGCGGGTGTTGCCCCGTTCGCGCGCCAGCTCCGGCACGCCGGGGTCATTGAGGGTGCAGATGACCGGGTTGTCCGCCGGCAGGCGGGCGCGGGTGATGCCCTCGGCCACCATGCGCGCATCGCAGAGAATCGGTGCGCCATTGGCAATGGCCGCGCGCCCGGCCGCTCCGGCACCCGGGGAGAAGCGCAGGTCTTCCACCACGTCGACCATGCCGCAGGCGTGGATTACCCGCACTGCGAGCTTTTCCAGGTCGGCGGGGATTCCGGCGAGGTTGGCTTCGGCGCGGATGATGGAAAAGGAGTTGCGATAGATCTCCTGACCATCGCGGATGTACTCGATCATGGGGTGGAACTCCAGGTGTCAGGAGGGGAGGCCAGGCGTTTGCCGGCCTCCTGAAGGCTGATGTCGCGCGCCAGCAGTTGGCCAAAGCCATCGCCGCCGCGCTGATAGAGGTCATAGCGGCCCGGGCCCCTGGCCAGCAGGGTGAAGGGCGCCACATGGGCGGCGGCGCAGGAGCGCGGGCAGCCGCTGAGGTGAACCAACGCGCCAGGTGGCAGCAGCGGCGCCAGAAGCAGGGCGTCGGCCTTGGTATCGGCCAGGCCCTTGGCGCAACCGGCGGAACCGGTGCAGGCGATCAGTCGCGCCAGGGGCTCGCTCGCTTCCGTGGCGAGGCCCAGATGACGCATGGCGTTCAGGACGAATTCGGCATCCTGGGCATTGGGCAGCAGCACCGATTGCCAGGGCGTCAGGCGCAGGCTGCCGTCGCCCTGTCCATCGGCGAGATCGGCGAGGGCGGCGAGCTGTGTTGAGTCCAGGCGACCCAGCGCCGGCGCACCGCCGACATGGTGGCCGTCGCGTATCCCCAGGTGGGCGAAGGGTTGCGGGGCAGGGCGGTGCCAGTTGCCGACCGGCAGCAACGGTACGTCCAGCCGCTGTTGCAGGCGCAACAACAGGTCGCCCTCCGGGTGTTCGGCAAGCAGGTGGCGCATGCGCGTCTGCTCGGGCCTGGCCAGTTCGAGGAACAGTTCCAGCAGGGCTTCCGCCAGCGCTGGAACCTGATCGCGCGGCACGGAGGCCAGGGCGGGAGCGTCGTCGGCGGCTCGTGGTGGGCAGCCGGCCAGCCCGAAGGCGAACAGCGCGTGGTCACCGTCACCCATGGCCGACAGCCAGAGATCGTGGGGATGCTCCAGCATCGCCATGGATTCGCCGCCATCCAGCAACAGGGCGAACTTGGGCGAGAGGGCATGGAAGTGCGCCT
Source organism: Pseudomonas sp. D(2018) (assembly GCF_005502555.1). Taxonomy (NCBI): domain Bacteria; kingdom Pseudomonadati; phylum Pseudomonadota; class Gammaproteobacteria; order Pseudomonadales; family Pseudomonadaceae; genus Pseudomonas; species Pseudomonas sp. D(2018). Next base: position 9,976 of record NZ_SCOK01000034.1, on the reverse strand, counting down.
TGTCCTGCAGCAGGGCGAGGATTTGCCCGGCAAGCGCCGAGATATCCACAAGGGCGGAGGCATCCAGGCCGGCCAGCGGGCTGACCATCAGATTGCGCACATCGTCGGCGCCGGGGGAGCCTGCGCCCAGGCCGGCGGCCAGGAGGGCGTCGATCAGCGCCTGCTCGGCGCCGGGCTTCACACCACGAATCTGCAGATTGGAACGGTTGGTGGCCTCGATCACCCCCCCGGCGTAGGCACTCGCGGCGGTCGCGATGGCGCGGGCCTGAACCGAGCTCAGGTGCCCGCAGGGCAGCTTGATCCGGCAGATGCCGCCGTCCTTCGCCTGGACGATACGCAGCAGCCCCGGGCAGGCCGAGGGGCGGATGGATAGCGATGTGGGCCGGGCGTACTTCACTCAGGTCACCATGGTTGGCGTCGCGGCGACCCGGGCCCCTGAGTCAGGGACAACGTTGCATCGATACACCCCGCTCGATGCGTACACACGCGACTGGTCCCACCGGCAGGTCTCCTGGCTGGCAGGTCATCATCCATTGCGGCCTTCCCGAACGGGGTTCAGTGGCCTGAAATGCATGGACTCGCTGCTTACAGTTGCGGGGGCAGCCACGGCTCGACCGTGTTCCCTCTTAGGCTGGGGCTCGTCAGGTGAGCGCCAGCGACCGATGAAGGGCGCTATTATGCCCGCTTTGCCCGGACCTATGAAAAGGCTGCCTGTCGGGAGCCGAACGGCCCATGCAATTTCGTACTCGAGGACAACAGATGCAGCCCTGGCTGACCGTGGTGGGAATTGGCGAAGACGGCTACGCGGGCCTCGGCAAGGCCGCGCGCCACGCCCTGCTGGGCGCCGCCGAAGTAGTCGGTGGCCCGCGCCAGCTCGACCTCCTGCCGCGCTGCATCCGCGCGCGTCGTAGCCCCTGGCCAAGCCCCTTTTCCCTGGCTCCGGTGCTGGAAAAACGCGGCACTCCGGTCTGCGTGCTGGCCAGCGGCGACCCCATGCTGTTCGGTGTCGGTGCCAGCTTGGCGCGGCAGGTGGCTGCGGAGGAGATGCGGGTGATCCCGGCGCCATCGTCCTATTCGCTGGCCGCCGCGCGGCTGGGCTGGCCGCTGCAGGACGTGACCCTGCTCTCGGTCGTCGCCCGTCCCCTGGCTGCGTTGAATGCTCACCTTCACGTTGGCGCCCGCCTGCTGGTGCTGAGCAATGACGGCAGCAGCCCGGCGGCCATCGCCGCGTTGTTGGCCGAGCGTGGTTTCGGCCCGAGTCGGCTCAGCGTGCTGGAACACCTGGGGGGCGAACGTGAACGACGCATCGACGGCATCGCCAGCGACTGGTCCCTCACCGAGGCTGCCGCGCTCAATCTGCTGGCGGTCGAAGTGCACCCCGACGAAGGCACTCGCTCGCTGCCGCTGACCACCGGCCTGCCCGACGACGCCTACCGCCACGACGGCCAGCTCACCAAGCGTGATGTCCGCGCCGTCACCCTGGCGCGGCTGGCGCCACGTCCTGGCGAGCTGCTCTGGGATGTAGGCGCCGGTTGTGGCTCCATCGGCATCGAGTGGATGCGCGCACACCCGGGTTGTCGTGCCATTGCCATCGAAGCCAACGAAGGCCGCCAGGCACATATCCGCCACAACCGCGATGCCCTTGGTGTGCCCGGTCTGCAACTGGTCGCCGGTCAGGCCCCGGTGGCGCTGGAGGGCTTGCCCGCGCCGGATGCCATTTTCATCGGCGGCGGCGTCACCGAGCCCGGTGTGCTGGACGCTTGCTGGAACCAGCTCAAGCCCGGCGGTCGCCTGGTCGCCAACGCCGTGACTCTGCAGAGCGAAGCTATGCTGGTAGCCTTTCGCGAGCTGCACGGCGGCGAACTCACCCGCATCGCCGTCGCCCAGGCACAGCCGCTGGGCGGCTTCGATACCTGGCGTTCGGCGTTGCCGATTACCTTGCTTGAAGTGACCAAGTGATCCCTAGGTAAAACCCTTGAGCGGACCCGCCATTCTCCATGCGTGACGAAACCCCCGAACAACCCGCTCCCCTGCGCAGTGGCTACACCACTGGCAGCTGCGCCACGGCCACCAGTCTGGCCGCGGCGCGCCTGCTCTTGGGCGGCGTGGCGGCGGATGCGGTGGAGATCGTCCTGCCCAAGGGCCAGCAGGTGCTGATGCGCCTGGAGTTCTGTCGCTTGATCGAGGGCGGAGCCGAGGCAGGCACCCTGAAGGACGCTGGCGACGACCCGGACGTGACCCATGGCGCGCTGATCTACGCCCAGGTGCGCCTGGCTACCGCGCCGGGTGTGCGTTTCCATGCCGGCCCCGGCGTAGGCACCGTCACCAAACCCGGCCTGACACTGGCCGTGGGCGAGCCGGCGATCAATCCGGTACCCCGGCAGATGATGATTGAGCACCTCACTCGACTCGCTGGCGACCACGGGTTTGCCGGCGGCTTCGAGGTGACGATCTGCGTCGAGGGCGGCGAGGCGCTGGCGCTGAAAACCATGAACCCGCGCCTCGGCATTCTCGGCGGCCTTTCCATCCTGGGCACCACCGGAATCGTCCGACCGTTCTCCTGTTCGGCCTATATCGCATCGATCCATCAGGGCATCGATGTCGCCCGCGCCAACGGCTTCACCCACCTGGCGGCCTGCACCGGCAACGCCAGCGAAGACGCCATGCGTCGTCGCTACCACATGGACGACACCGCGCTGATCGAGATGGGCGACTTTGCCGGTGCCGTGCTCAAGCACCTGCGCAAGGCACCCGTGGAAAAACTCAGCCTGTGCGGCGGCTTCGGCAAGATCAGCAAACTCGCCGCCGGCCATATGGACCTGCACAGCCGCAACTCCAGCATCGACCTGCCGCTGTTGGCGCAGTGGGCTGCCGAACTGGGCGCAAGCGCCGAATTGCAGGCGGCCATGCGCGGTGCCAATACCAGCCAGCTGGCGCTGGTCATGGCCCATGACGCCGGCATTCCCCTGGGCAATATGGTCTGCGCCCACGCCCTGGCCTTCGCCCGCAAGACGGTGCCGGCCAGCGTGGCGCTGGAAGTCTTCGCCATCGATCGCCAGGGCAATATCGTCGGCGAGGCTGTGGAGCAACGATGAAACGCATCCTCCTGCTGGGCGGCGTCAGCGAAGCCCTGGCGCTGGCGCGCCGCCTCGGCCCCGAACATGTCTACAGCCTCAAGGGCCTTGGCAAGGTGCCGGATGACCTGGCCTGCCAGGTACGCGTGGGGGGCTATGGCGGCGCCGAGGGACTGGCGCATTTCATCGCGGAGGAGGGCATCGATCTGCTGGTCGATGCCACCCATCCCTACGCCGCACAGATGAGCCGGAACGCCGCGACGGCGGCCGAACAGGCGGGCATTTCCTGCTGGGCCTTGCGTCGCGCCGGTTGGCAGGCAAGCCCGGATGACGACTGGCAAGAGGTGGCCGATTGGGCCGAGCTGATCGAAGCCCTGAAGCGTTTCCGTCGCCCCTTCTTCACCCTCGGCCGCGAACCTTTGGAGCACCTGCACGAGATCCCGCCGCAGCAGCACTGGACCGTGCGCTGCCTGCAGGGGCAGCCGGCGGGTGAACGCTTTGAGGTGATCGGCGCCCGTGGCCCCTTCGATCTGGACGGCGAGCGTGAGTTGTTCGCGCGGCTGCACAGCGACGTGCTGATCAGCAAGAACAGCGGCAGCCAGTCCACCGAACCCAAGCTGCAAGTGGCCCGCGAGCTGGGGCTGCCGATACTGATCCTCAAGCGCCCGGAGCTGCCGCCCGTGGCCCGTGAATTCGATTCCGTCGAAGGCCTCTGGCAGGCCCTCGCCATCCATCTGGACACCCCATGACCGCAACACCTTACGCCCGCGTGCTGTTCGCCGGGCCGGACCTTGCCGAAGGCTCTTTCGCCGAACTCTTCCGTCGCCAGCTCATCGCCCTGCGTGGCGAGGAGGCGCTGGCCGATATCGTCGACACCTCAGCCGGTCATGACGGGCTCTGGCAGACGGTGCAGGCCAGTCCCCGCCCATTGCTGGTGATCGACCTCGACCCGCAATCGTCCGCCCAGCATCTGGACTGGCTGCGCAGCGAACTGGCGGTTCTGGGCGCTCCGGAGCACCTCTTCGTCGCCAGCCTCCTCGGCCAGTTCGACAGCGATCCGGCCGGCGCCGCTTGTGCACTGGCCGGGCGTGCCGAACTGCACCTGGAGTGCGCGAGTGTGCCGGCGATTCCCGCCAGCCACGCCTGGTCCTGCATTCCGCCCCATGCCCGCCGCCTGCTGCTGTGCAACGGCCCCCGCTGCACCCGCCGTGGTGCGTTGCCGTTGTGGAAGAAGCTGCGCGAAACCCTCAAGGCCACGGGCAAGCTGGAGTGTGAAGGCGGCGTGCACATCACCCGTACCCAGTGCCAGTTCCCCTGCGACCTCGGCCCTACCGCCAGCCTCTATCCCGACGGGGAGTGGTACCGGATGCGCGACGAGGAAGAGGTCCTGCGCTGGGTGCAGGAGCGGATCGTGGAAGAGCGCCAAGTACCGGATTTGCTGATTAAGACGTAGGGGCGCCGGGAAGTGTCCCGGCGAACCTGGTAAGGGGCATTGAACGTTGCCGCCTGCAACCTCACATCGCTGAGATTGGCGTGTTCAGCGATCACCTTCGGATGTTCTGAGCGAATGGCTCCATTGCGCCCCAGGAGACTGGGAGCCGCCCGACTATCCAGTTTGCGCACCGGGATTATTGCGGGTTTCTCGCCGGGGCTGAGCTTGACTCCCCCACCCACGAATGTTCCTATCCGCGCCGCTTCAGGTGTCTCACGCCGCCGCGCGTGAGGTTAAACGGGAAGCCGGTGCGTTCCGAGAGGAACCAGTCCGGCGCTGCCCCCGCAACGGTAAGTGAGCGAAACCCTCAACAGGCCACTGTGCTGCACAGCATGGGAAGGCGAGGTTTTCATGACCCTCACAAGCCCGGAGACCGGCCTGAGGCATTCGTTTGGCAACCCGCGGTGGGCGGGCGTTGACGCTGACCGTGGGTGCCTGCGCGCCCGCGTCTGCTTTTGCGCGTTCCATCGGGATTGCCGTGCCTTGCACCCTGAATTGGAATTCCCATGGCGCGCTATCCCCAGTCTTCATCCCTGTTCGTCCTCGCCGGCCTGCTGGCGACATCCTCGGCCTTCGCTGAATCCCCGGCCCTGAGCCTGCCGGCCACCCAGGTCGATGGCCAGGTCCTGGAACCTGCCGAAACCGATCTGCACAAGTCCCAGTCAACCGCTTCGCGGCTCGGCCTCTCCGCGTTGGAAACCCCGGCCAGCACCACCTCCCTCAGCGGCGACACCCTGCGCGAGCGCAATGCCCGCAGCGCCCAGGACGCCGTGACCCGCACCCCCGGCCTCAGCTTCATCGGCACCCCCGGCGATGGTGGCACCGGCCTCTCGGCGCGGGGCTTCACCGGGCATGCCTCGGTGATGCAACTGTTCGACGGCATCCGCCTCTACACCGGCATGGGCACCACCACGTTCCCCACCGATCCCTGGCAACTGGAGGGCATCGAGGTGTTGCGCGGTCCGGCCTCCAGTCTCTATGGCGAAGGCGCTACCGGGGCGGTGATCAACTACCTGTCGAAGACGCCCTTCGAGGGCGAAATCCGCAACCAGGTGCGCCTGGGCTACGGCTCCTACGATCGCAGCCAGTTCGCCCTGGACAGCGGCGGCTCCCTCAGCGACAGCCTGAGCTACCGCGCCACCGTCAACCGCCAGGCGACCCAGGGCTGGGTGGACCGGGGCGATGCCCGGAGCCTGAGCTTGGGTGCCGCCCTGCGCTGGCAGGCCAGCGACGACCTGGCCTTTACCCTGGCCCATGACCAGGGCGACCTGGAGCCCGGCAGCTACTTCGGCACCCCGCTGATCAACGGCCGCTACCGCGAGAGCCTGCGGGAGAAGAACTACAACCTGCGCAATGCCGAGCAGCACTACAACGACCAGTGGACCCGCCTGACCACCGACTGGACCCTCTCCGACCAGGTCAGCGCCAGCAACCAGCTCTACTACCTGAAGTCGCGGCGCTACTGGCGCAATGCCGAGGCCTACACCTGGGACGACAGCCGCGAGGACATGCTGCGCAGCGACTACCTGCGCATCAAGCACCATCAGCAGCAGATCGGCGATCGCCAGACCTTCACCTTCGATCATTCGCTGTTGGGTCTGGCCAGCCGCACCCTGGTGGGCACCGAGGTCAACCGCATCCGCTTCGACCTGACCAACAACTCGCCCTACAACGATATCGGCGGCGACTACATCGACCCCTGGAACCCGGCGCCTGGCTATTACCAGAGCGCGTCCGCGTACCGCCCGCACTCGCGCAGCCAGACCCGCACCTTCGCCCTGTTCGCCGAGAATCAGCTGCAGCTCAGCGAGCGCTGGTCCCTGATCACCGGTGCGCGCCGCGACCAGGTGCACATCGACCGTGACGATCTGCGCGCCGGCACCCGCAGCGACCGCAGCCTTTCCGGCGGCAACTGGCGCGCGGGCCTGGTCTACGCACTGACGCCGAATGCCTCGCTCTACGGCCAGTACGGCACCAGCAAGGACGGGGTGAACAACCTCATCAGCCTCAACCCGACCCAACAGCAGATGGACCTCACCGAGGCCCGTCAGACCGAGCTCGGCTTCAAGCAGCAGTTCTGGGAAGGGCGCGGGCAGTGGACGGTGGCCGGCTACCACATCGTCAAGGAGAAGCTGCTGACCACCGACCCGGTGACCCGTGTCGCCGAGCAGATCGGCCAGCAATCCGCCGACGGCATCGAAGCCAGCCTGGAGCTGAGCCTGGCCCGAGGCTGGCAGGTGTCGGCCAACGCCTCGGTGGTACGCGCCGAATACGACGAGTTCTATCAGGGCGGCGTTTCCCGCGCCGGCAATCGCCCGGTGGACGTGCCGCGTCGCACCGCCAACCTTTGGGTGAACAAGGCGCTGCCCGGCAATGTTCGCGCGGGCGCCGGCCTGCGCTACGTGGATGACCGCTACGCCGACACCGCCAACCAGATCGAGGTGCCCGGCTACACCGTGGCAGACGCCAACCTGAGCTGGCGCGCCACGCCCCAGCTGACCCTGGGCCTGGAGCTGAACAACCTGTTCGACCGCCAGTACGCGGTGAGCCAGACCAACAGCGGCCAGCAGTGGTTCCTCGGCGAGCCGCGCTCGTTCTTCGTCACCACGGACATCACGTTCTGATGGCGCGCCTTTCGCTGCACGACCTGGCCTGGGCTCCGAGCCCGGGCCAGTCCTTGCTGGAAGGCGTCGAGATGGCGGTGGGGGAGGGCGAATTCGTCGGGCTCATCGGCCCCAACGGCAGCGGCAAGACCAGCCTGCTGCGTTGCGCCTATCGCTTCCATCGCCCCCAGCAGGGCCGCGTCGAGCTGGAGGGCGCCAACCTCTGGCGGCAATCACCACGCTGGAGCGCCCAGCGCATCGCCGTGGTCCTGCAGGAGTTTCCCCAGGACTTCGGCCTCAGCGTGGCCGAGGTGGTCGCCATGGGACGCATGCCGCACAAGGGGTTGCTGGACGGTGACAGCGAAGAAGACCAGCGCCTGGTGGATGAGGCGCTGGCGCGTGTGGGGTTGGTGGAGCGCCGCATCCAGCCCTTCGAAAACCTGTCCGGCGGCGAGAAGCAGCGCGTGCTGTTGGCCCGCGCCCTGGTGCAGCAACCGCAGGTCCTGATCCTCGACGAGCCCACCAACCACCTGGACCCGCGCTACCAACTGGACCTGCTGCGCCAGCTCCGCAGCCTGGGGCTGGGTGTTCTCGCCAGCTTCCACGACCTCAACCTGGCCGCCGCTTTCTGCGACCGCCTCCATGTGCTCGACGGCGGCCGCCTGGTGGCCAGCGGCGCACCGGCCGACGTGCTGACAGAAGACCTGCTGCTGCAGGTGTTCGGCACCGAGGCGCTGGTGGACCTCCATCCCGTTGCCGGTCACCCACGGATTACCTGGATCACCCGATGAAGCCATTTCTCATGTCCCTGGGCGCAAGCCTGCTGTTCGTCGCCACTTTCACCCAGGCCGGGCACTACCCGGTCACCATCACCAGTTGCCAGCGTGAAGTGCGTTTCGAGCGTGCGCCGCAGCGCGCCGTCAGCCAGGACGTCAACCTGACCGGCATGCTGCTCGCCCTCGGCCTGCGCCCGAACATGGCGGGCTACAGCGGCATCAGCGGCTGGAAGACCCTGGATGAGGATTTCCGCGCGCAACTGACCGGCCTGCCGGAACTGGCGCCGCGCTACCCCTCGGTGGAAAACCTGCTGAATGCCGGTGCCGACCTGTTCTTCGCCGGCTGGAACTACGGCATGCACGTGGGGGGCGAGGTCACGCCGGCCACGCTCGCGCCGCTGGGCATTCCGGTGTACGAGCTGACCGAGTCCTGTGCCCACGTGATGCCGCGTGACGCCGCGCGTCTCGAGGATCTCTACGCCGACCTGCTCAACCTGGGGCGCATCTTCGATGTGGAGCCGCGCGCCGACGCGCTGGTGAGCGACCTGCGTGGCCGGGTGGAACGGGTGCGTCAACGCGTGCCGAAAGACGTGCCGGCGCCGAGCGTATTCCTCTATGACAGCGGTGAGGACCGACCCTTCACGGCGGGTCGCCTGGCCATGCCGCAGGCGCTGATCGAGGCGGCCGGTGGACGCAACCTGATGGACGATCTGGCTTCGAGCTGGTCGCGGGTGAACTGGGAAACGGTGGTGGAGCGCGACCCGGAGGTGATCCTGATCGTCGACTACGGCGTGGTCAGTGCCGAGCAGAAGCGCGAATTCCTCCTCAGCCACCCGGCACTGCAGCAGGTGCGTGCGATCCGCGAGAAGCGCTTCGTGGTGCTGCCCTACCTGCAGGTCACGCCCAGTGTGGATAACGTCACGGCCATCGAAACCCTGGCGGCGGCCCTGCATCCCGGGTTGCGGCCATGAACCCGGTACGCAGCGCCAGCGGCTATCGCCTGCTGGTGCTCGGTCTGCTGGCGGTGCTGCTGGTCTCCTGCGTCGCCTCCCTGGCTTTCGGTGCGGTGAGTCTGGCGCCGGAACAGGTGTTGGGCATCGTCTCGCAGCGCGTGTTCGGCCTGGTGCCGGAGGCGCCGAGCTGGACGGCGGGGCAGGACAGCATCGTCTGGCTGATCCGTGCGCCGCGGGTAGTGCTCGGTGCGCTGGTCGGCGCCGGGCTGGCGCTGGCCGGTTGCGCGCTGCAGGCGGCTACCCGCAACCCGCTGGCCGACCCGCACCTGTTGGGTGTCAGCTCCGGCGCGGCGCTGGGCGCGGTGGTGATGGTGCTCGCCTTGGGCGAGGTGCTCGGTCGCTACAGCCTGCCTCTGGCGGCCTTCGTCGGTTCGCTGCTGAGCATGCTGCTGGTGCTGGCCATCGCCAGTCGCCAGGGGCGCCTGGCCAGCGATCGGCTGCTGCTGGCCGGGGTGGCGGTGTCGTTCCTGATGATGGCGCTGGCCAATCTGCTGCTGTTTCTCGGCGACCCTCACGCAGCGACCTCCGTGGTGTTCTGGATGCTTGGCGGGCTGGGGCTGGCGCGCTGGGAGCTGCTCTGGTTGCCGGGTATCTGCGTGGGCCTGTCGTTGCTGATCCTGCTCAGCCTGGGGCGTGGGCTCAACGCGTTGATGGCCGGCGAACAGAGCGCCGTGAGCCTGGGGCAGGACCCGCGTCGCCTACGCCTGCTGGTGTTCCTCTGCACTTCGCTGCTGACCGGCGTTCTGGTCTCCCTGAGTGGCGCCATCGGCTTCGTCGGGCTGATGCTGCCGCACCTGGCCCGGCGCCTGGTGGGCGCCGAGCACCGGCGCCTGTTGCCGGTGTGCGCGCTGCTGGGGGCGGTGTTCCTGGTCTGGGTCGATGTCGCCGCGCGAACCTTGCTGGCGCCGCAGGACTTGCCGATCGGCATCGCCACGGCGGCGATTGGCGGACTGTTCTTTGCGGTGCGGCTGCGACGGCGGGCGTGAGGTTTGTCTCCCCTCGGCCTCTGGGAGAGGGG